>WNDQ01000040.1 GCA_009912175.1 Paracidovorax wautersii
GAAAGCGTTCTCCTCCTCCAGCCGCGCCACTTCACGTTTGAGCCGTGCATGTTCGGCCAACTCCAAGCGTTGTGCCTGATCGTCCTGGTCGTGCCGCCGCGCCTGGGCGCGCCAACTGTACAGCTGGGCAGGCTGCAACCCCAGATCACGAGCCACCGTGGTTACCCCTTCTGTGGCCGCTCGCAACAGTGCCTGCTGCCTGAACTCCAGGCTGAACTCCTGCCCCTTTCTGCCTGCCTTGCTCTTGGTCATCGTCCACCTCCTATTGCGATAGTTAATCGCTTATAGGGGTGTCCGTGAAACGGGGGCAAGATCACCGGCGACGACCCCGGCATGGGCACGCTGACCTTCACGCGTGAATCCATCGCCAACGGCACCGCGCCCAGCGGCCTCGTGGCCTACCTGATCGACGGGCAGGTGCAGCTGTCATGGTGGGGCAGCGCCTACGCCACAGGCTACGAAGTGCAGCGGGCGGCGGCGGCCACGGGTCCGTTCACGACGCTGGCCAGCGTGGGCGAGGAACGCACCCACACCGACACGCCCAGCAACGGCACCTGGCACTACCGCGTCGTGGCCGTCACGCCCGGCGGGCGGCTCACGGGCACCGAGGTGCGCAGCGTCGCCACCACACCGCTGTTGAGGCTGCGCCTGCCGCTGGACGAAGGCAGCGGCAGCACGGCCAACGACGCCAGCGGCAACGCCCTGCACAGCCAGTTGCTGGGTGGCGCGGCCTGGGGCGAAGGCCGGCTGGCCAACACCGCCGCCGTCGCGCTCGACGGCGCCAGCGGCTACGTCGCCATGCCCACGGGCATCATGCAGGACCTGGCGGACTTCACGATCAGCGTCTGGGTCTACCGTCTGGCCGGCGCGTCGGGCAACGCCCGGGTGTTCGACATCGGCACCGGCGACATCGTCTACCTCACCGTGCTCTTCAACGGCAACAACCTGACGCTGGGCACCACGGCCACGACCTGGCACGGCAAGGAGAACGTCTCGTCGTCAACGGGTCTGGCCACCGGCCGCTGGGTGCACCTGGCGGCCACGCGCCGGGGGACCACCCTGACGCTGTACCTGGACGGACAGGCCACGGGCAGCAACACCGACGTGCAGTTCGCCCCGCACCAGATGGGCGCCACCGAACAGAACTGGCTGGGCCGCGCGCAGTACGCGGCCGACCCTTACTTCAAGGGGCGCCTGCAGGACTTTCGCCTGTACAGCGGCGCGCTCGGCGCCACGGACATCGCGGCCCTGGCGGCGGGTTGATGGCGGGCGGCGCGGGAAACCGCGCCGGTCTGCGCCCGGTCACACCGGAGCGCGCCGGCAGCTTGATCAGCCGGCCTGCTCCTGGCGCGGCCGCACGCGCGCTGCGGGCCACACCACGGCAAAGACCGAGCCCTCGCCCAGCTTGCTGCTGATGCGCAACTCGCCACCGTGGCGCTGGACCACGTGCTTGACGATGGCCAGGCCCAGGCCGGTGCCGCCGGTCTCGCGCGAGCGGCTGCGGTCCACGCGGTAGAAACGCTCGGTCAGGCGCGGCAGGTGTTCGGGTGCGATGCCCGGCCCCTTGTCCTTGACCGAAAACACGCCACGCCCGTCCGGCAGCCGGCCCCAGCTCACCTCGATCGGGTTGCCCGGCGGGGTGTAGCGCACGGCATTGGTCACGAGGTTGGAGAGCGCGCTGTGCAACTCCGGCTCGCTGCCGCTGATGTCGTCATCCCGCCCGACGGTCAGCACCAGCGGACGCGGCACGGGCGTGAGCGCGCTGCTCAGCGCCTCGGCCTCGGCCTTGAACTGCTCCAGCAGCGTGCCCACCGGCAACCACTGCCCGGCCCCGGGCGGCGGGCTGCCTTCCAGGCGCGAGAGCGTGAGCAGGTCGTTGACCAGCGTCTGCATGCGCTGCGACTGCTTGAGCATGAGCTCCAGGTAGCGCAGGCGATCGTTTTCGGCCAGCGGCACGTGCAGCATGGTTTCGACAAAACCCGAGAGCACCGTCAGCGGCGTGCGGATCTCGTGCGAGACGTTGGCCACGAAGTCGCGCCGCATGGCCTCGGCCTGCTCCAGCGTGGTGACGTCGTGGGTCAGCAGCAGCGAGCGGCCTTCGCCGTAAGGGTGCAGTTGCAACGACAGGCGCACCGGGTGGGCGGCCGAATTGCTGCGCCCGGCAATGATCAGCGGGCGGTCGAACTGGCCACTGGCGCAGTAGCGTGCGAACGCGGGCTCGCGCACCAGGTTGCCGATGTGCTGCGCCACGTCGTTCGTCGCATGAAAGCCCAGGTGATCGGCGGCCATCTCGTTGCACCACTCGATGCGCTGCTCGGCGTCGAGCAGCACCACGCCGTTGGGCGAAGCCTGGATGCCGGCCAGCACGTCCTGGCGGCGCTGCTCGGCGGCGGCGGTCTGCTGCTCGCGCACACGGAACTGGCGGCGCACACGCTCGGTGATCTCGCCCCAGATGCCATCGACGTCGGGCGGCTGCCGCTCCTGCGTGTTGCGCAGCCACAGCACCACCTTGCCTGCGCGCCAGATGTCCAGCGCAAACCACACCAGGCACGCGAGCAGCGCCCCCGCCAGGCCCGGCCACCAGCGCCGCTCGGGCAGTGCCAGCCACCACGCCAGCGCACCGCCGGCCACCACAAACAACAGGAATCGACAGATACGCCAGAGCATGAGAGGTGCCGACGCAGCCCGCACCGCAGGGTCAACGACCGGCGGTCTCGGGCCATTGCGGCCTATTCGGTTGGATGTTGCGGAGTATCGCCCCATGTCCGTGCTCTGTCCGGAAATGGGGCCCAAGGCTCAGAACGTGTTCACGTTTCAGGCTGCCACACGTGGCTGCGAGGTCATGCGGTAGCCCGCCCCGCGCACGGTCTCGACCATGCAGCCGGCCGCGCCCAGCGCCTCGCGCAGGCGCTTGACGTGCACGTCGACCGTGCGCTCCTCGATGAACACGTGGTCGCCCCACACCTTGTCGAGCAGTTGCGAGCGGCTGTGCACACGCTCGGCATGCTTCATGAAGTAATGCAGCAGGCGGAACTCGGTGGGCCCGACCTTGAGCTCCTGGCCCTGGTAGCTCACGCGGTAGGTTTCGGCGTCGAGCGCGAGCTCGCCCAGCGACACACTGTCGCGCACCTGCTCGGGCGCGCGGCGGCGCAGCACGGCGCGGATGCGCGCCAGCAGCTCCTGCGGCGAGAACGGCTTGGTGATGTAGTCGTCGGCCCCGGCGTCCAGGCCCGCGATCTTGTCGGGCTCGTCGCCGCGCGCGGTGAGCATGAGCAGCGGCACCGCCTTGATGCGCGAGTCGGCACGCCAGGCGCGCGCCAGCGAAATGCCGCTTTGCCCCGGCAGCATCCAGTCCAGCAGGATCACCCGGCAGGATGGTGTTCATCGCGGCCTTGGCCTCGTCGCCATCCTTGGCGATCACGGGCTCGAAGCCGCCGTGGCGCAGGTTGATGGCCAGCAGCTCGGCGATGGCGGGTTCGTCTTCGACGATCAGCACGCGGGGTTGCGGCTTCATGGCAATCTCCTCAGGTCAGCCCACGGCCGATTCGATGGCGCTCATGGACGAATGACGCACGTCTTCGCCCTTGACGATGTAGATGATCATCTCGGCGATGTTCTTGGCGTGGTCGCCAATGCGCTCGATGGCCTTGGCCAGGAACAGCAGGTCCAGGCTGGGCGAAATGGTGCGCGGGTCTTCCATCATGTAGGTGACCAGCTTGCGCACGAAGCCGTCGAACTCGGTGTCGATCAGGTCGTCCTCCTTGAGGATGGCGATCGCCGCCGTGGTGTCCAGCCGGGCAAAGGCGTCCAGCGTCTTGCGCAGCAGGGCCGAGGCCAGCTCCGCGGCCACACGCAGGTCCGAGGTCGGCAGCGTGCGCGAGGCGCCGCTTTCGATGATGGACTTGACCATGCGCGCCATCTTGGTCGCCTCGTCGCCCACTCGCTCCAGGTTGGCCGTGGTCTTGCTGATGGCGATCAGCAGGCGCAGGTCGCGCGCGGTCGGCTGGCGGCGCGCGATGATGGACGAGAGCTCGCGGTCGATCTCGATCTCCAGGGCGTTGACCTTGAGCTCGATCTGGATGACCTCGTCGGCCGCCTCGGTGCTGAACTGGGCCAGCGCGTAGATGGCCTGGCGGATCTGCGCCTCGGCGTGGCCGCCCATGGCCATCACGCGGCTGGAGACGGTGTTGAGTTCGCTGTCGAACTGGGTCGAGAGATGCTTGTCGGTCATGGTGGTGACTCCTGCCGGATCAGCCGAAGCGGCCGGTGATGTAGTCCTCGGTCTCGCGGCGCTTGGGTTTGAAGAACATCTGCTCGGTCGCGCCGAACTCGATCAGGTCGCCCAGGTACATATAAGCCGTGTAGTCGCTGCAGCGCGCGGCCTGCTGCATATTGTGCGTGACGATGACGACGGTGTAATCGGCCTTGAGCTCGGCGATCAGCTCCTCGATCTTGGCGGTGGAGATCGGGTCCAGCGCCGAGCAGGGTTCGTCGAGCAGCAGCACTTCGGGCTTGATGGCAATGCCGCGCGCGATGCACAGACGCTGCTGCTGCCCGCCCGACAGGCCCGAGCCGCTCTGGTTGAGCTTGTCCTTGACCTCGGTCCACAGGGCCGCCTTGCGCAGCGCCCATTCGACGCGGTCGTCCATGTCGGAGGCGCTCAGGTTCTCGAACAGCTTCACGCCGAAGGCGATGTTGTCGTAGATCGACATCGGGAACGGCGTGGGCTTCTGGAACACCATGCCGACCTTGGCGCGGATCAGCGCCACGTCCTGCTTGGAGGCCAGCAGGTCCTCGCCGTCGAGCAGGATCTGGCCTTCGGCGCGCTGCTCGGGGTAGAGCTCGTACATGCGGTTGAAGGTACGCAGCAGCGTCGACTTGCCGCAGCCCGACGGGCCGATGAAGGCCGTGACCTTGCCAGCCGGGATCGTCAGGTTGATGTTCTTGAGCGCGTGGAACTTGCCGTAGTAGAAGTTCAGGTTGCGCACCGACAGCTTGGGCTTTTCCAGCAGATCGTGGCTGGCGTCGACCGGCGCGATCGACGCGCTGGTGATGGGTCTCTCGAGGGTGGTTTGCATCAGGAAACTCCTTGATTTCGGTTCGGGGCCGGCTTATTTCTGGCGGGTCAGGAAGCGGGCCAGGATGTTCAGGCCCAGCACCGCGACAGTGATCAGGAACACGCCCGCCCAGGCCAGTTCCTGCCAGTTCTGGTAGGGACTCATGGCGAACTTGAAGATGGTCACCGGCAGGCTGGCCATGGGCTTGGCCATGTCGGCGTTCCAGAACTGGTTGGACAACGCCGTGAACAGCAGCGGCGCGGTCTCGCCGGCGATGCGGGCAACCGCCAGCAGGATGCCGGTGATGACGCCGGCACGCGCGGCGCGCAGCGTGACCATCATGATCACCTTCCACTTGGGCGTGCCCAGCGCGTAGGCCGCTTCACGCAAGCTGGCGGGCACGAGCTGCAGCATGTTCTCGGTGGTTCGGATCACCACCGGGATCACGATCAGCGCCAGGCCGACCACGCCGGCCCATCCGGAAAAGCTCTTGAACTGCGCCACGACCATGGTGTAGACGAACAGGCCGATCACGATGGACGGCGCCGACAGCAGGATGTCGTTGACGAAGCGGGTGACGTTGGTCAGCCAGCCGCGGGTCTTGTACTCGGCCAGGTAAACGCCGGCCAGGATGCCGATGGGCGTGCCCACCAGCGTGGCCAGCGACACCATCATGGCCGAGCCGAAGATGGCGTTGGCCAGCCCGCCCACCTCGTCGTTGGGCGGCGGCGTCGATTCGGTGAACAAGGCCAGGCTCAGGCCGCCCACGCCCAGGCGGACGGTTTCCCAGAGGATCCAGATCAGCCAGAACACGCCGAAGGCCATGGCCAGCAGCGACAGGGTGAGCGCGATGCCGTTCAGGCGCTTGCGCGCGGCGTACTTGGCCAGGCGCGCGGCCTGGTCGCGGCCCGGCTGCCCGGGCTTGTTGTCTTGCAGGACGGCGCTCATGACTTGGCTCCTTCGGCCTTTTGCAGGCGGCCCAGCAGCAGCTTGGAGCAGCTCAGCACCACGAAGGTGATGAAGAACAGCACCAGGCCCAGGTACATCAGCGAGGCCTGGTGCAGGCCCTCGCCGGCTTCGGCAAATTCGTTGGCCAGCGCCGAGGTGATGCTGTTGGCCGCCTCGAATAGCGACAGCGAACTGAGCTGGTTCATGTTGCCGATCACGAAGGTCACGGCCATGGTCTCACCCAGCGCGCGGCCCAGGCCCAGCATGACACCGCCCAGCACGCCGGCCTTGGTGTAGGGCAGCACCACTTTCCAGATCACTTCCCAGGTGGTGGAGCCCAGGCCGTAGGCCGACTCCTTGAGCAGCGGCGGCGTGACTTCAAACACGTCGCGCATGACCGAGGCGATGAAGGGAATGATCATGATGGCCAGGATGATGCCGGCCGACAGAATGCCGATGCCCACCGGCGGGCCCGAGACCAGCGCGCCCAGATAGGGCACGCCGGCAAAGGCGGCCTGCAGCGGCTGCTGCACGTAGGTGGCCAGAATGGGGCCGAACACCATCAGGCCCCACATGCCGTAGACGATGGAGGGCACGGCCGCCAGCAGTTCGATGGCGGTGCCCAGCGGGCGCTTGAGCCAGGCCGGCGACAGCTCGGTCAGGAACAGCGCGATGCCGAAGCTCACCGGCACGGCGATGAGCAGCGCGATGGCGGACGTCGCCAGCGTGCCGTAGATCATCACCAGGCCGCCGTATTCATTGGAGACCGGGTCCCAGGTGGTGGACGTGAGAAAGCCCAGCCCGTACGCCTTGAGCGCCGGCCAGGCGCTGTAGATCAGCGAGGCGAGGATGGCCACCAGCAGGCCGAGCGTGAAGATGGCCGCGCCCCGGGCGAGCCAGCCGAACAGGCGGTCGGCGATCGGGCCGGGCAGAAAAGGTCGGGAAGGAGGTGGCGTCATGGCGGTATCGCGACGGCCCGAAGTGGCCGTGGCGCGATCGAGGGGCAGTGTAGAGGACACGTTGATCGATTCCCACAAAACGTTGCGCCAGCGCGCGAGAACGGGAAGCCCCGAAGGCCGGAGCCCGCCACGCGGCAGGCTCCAGGTGCCGATGGGAAACGGCTCTTACTTGATGCTCACGGCCTGGCCGGAGGTGGCCTTGATGTCGCCCCACGACTTCAGGATCGCGTCCTTGACCTTCTGCGGCATCGGCACGTAGTCGAGGTCGCCGGCTTGCTTGTCGCCGTTCTTGTAGGCCCAGTCGAAGAACTTCAGCACGGTGGCGGCCTGCTCGGGCTTGTCCTGCTGCTTGTGCATCAGGATGTAGGTGGCGTTGGCGATGGGCCAGGCCTGGGCACCGGGCTGGTTGGTCAGGTTCTCGTAGAAGCTGGCGTCCCACTTGGCGCCGGCAGCGGCGGCCTTGACGGTGTCGTCGCTCGGCTCGACGAAGTTGCCGTCGGCGTTCTTGAGCTGCACGTAGGTCAGCTTGTTCTGCTTGACGTAGGCGGTCTCGACATAGCCGATCGAGTTGGGCAGACGGCCCACGAAAGCGGCGACGCCTTCGTTGCCCTTGCCACCCGCGCCGGTCGGCCAGTTGACGGCGGTGCCTTCACCGACCTTGTCCTTCCACTCGGGGCTGACCTTGGTCAGGTAGCTGGTGAAGATGTAGCTGGTGCCCGAGCCGTCGGCGCGGCGCACCGGGGCTATGGCGGCGTCAGGCAGGTTCACGCCGGGGTTGATCGCGGTGATGGCGGGGTCGTTCCACTTGGTGATCTTGCCCAGGTAGATGTCGGCCAGCAGCGGGCCGGTCAGCTTGAGCTGACCGGGTTGCACGCCCTGGATGTTGACCACCGGCGCCACGCCACCGATCACGGTGGGGAACTGCACCAGGCCCTTTTCGGCCAGCGCGTCGGCCTTGAGCGGCGCGTCGGAGGCGCCGAAGTCCACGGTCTTGGCTTCGATCTGCTTGAGACCGGCGCCCGAACCGACGGACTGGTAGTTGATCTTCACGCTGGTCTGCTTGTTGTAGTCAGCGGCCCAGCGGGCATACAGGGGAGCGGGGAAGCTGGCGCCAGCGCCCGTCGCTTCGTTCTGCGCCAGCGCCGAGCCGGCGAAACCGGCGGCCATCATGCTGGCTGCGAGCAGCTTGATCATCATCTTCGTCATGTCCATGCCTTTCAAGGTCATCAGAGGTGGGTCGAAGGCGCCGCGTCTGCTTCCTACTCCATCGACAGGAGCGCGGCTGCCACTCGGAAACGGAATTTAAGAAAATTCTGTGACAGTTGAATGACACATGAATCAACCTTCAAAAATCGTGGCGCCGCCACCCGGCGAGCCCACCGCCGGCGCGGATGGGGCTATGCTTGCGCGCGCCGGCCACCTGCCCGCCCCGACACGGGCCGCAGGCGGCGGGCCAGGACACACTGGATAGAACACATGCAAAACGGAACCCGACTGGCCGCCGTGGATCTCGGCTCCAACAGCTTTCGCCTGGAAATCGGCCGCTACGAGCACGGCCAGATCACCCGCACCGACTACCTCAAGGAAACCGTGCGCCAGGGCGGCGGCCTGGACGCCAACCGCAACCTCACGCCCGAAGCCATGCAGCGCGGCTGGGACTGCCTGGCGCGCTTTGGCGAGCGGCTGGCCGGCTTCAAGCCCGCCCAGGTGCGCGCGGTGGCCACCCAGACGCTGCGCGAGGCCCGCAACCGCGACGCCTTCCTGCGCCGCGCCAGCGAACTGCTGGGCTTTCCCATCGATGTCGTCTCCGGCCCCGAGGAAGCCCGCCTGATCTACCAGGGCGTGGCGCGCCTGCTGCCGCAGTCGCAGGAGCGGCGCCTGGTGGTCGACGTGGGCGGCCGCTCGACCGAGCTCATCCTGGGCCAGGAATATGCCGCGCACGTGACCAGTTCCTTTCGGGTGGGCAGCGTGGCCTGTTCGCTGAAGTATTTTCCCGAAGGGCTGTTCACGCCCCAGGCCTTCCAGATGGCCGAGATCGCCGCCCAGGCGGTGATGGACGAGGCCCAGATCACGCACGACCGGCAATCCTGGGACGTGGCCTATGGCGCCTCCGGCACGGTCGGCGCCGTCGGCGACGTGCTGCAGGCGCTGGGCTGGCCCGAAGGGCTGATCACCCGCGAGGGCCTGGACGACCTGGTCCAGCGGCTGATCAAGGCCGGCAGCGCCGAGCGCGTGCGCATGGACGGCCTCAAGCCCGACCGTCGCGCGGTCATCGGCGGCGGCGTCAGCGTGGTGCGCGCCGTCTTCGACCTGCTCCAGATCGAGGAAATGCAGGTCGCCCAGGGCGCGCTGCGGCAAGGCGCGCTGTACGACCTGCTCGACCGCGAGCAGCCCGAGACCGACGTGCGCGAAGCCACGGTCGGCGCCCTGAGCCACAAGTTCGCCATCGACCGGCACCAGGCTGCCCGCGTGAGCAGCACCGCCGTTGCGCTGTTCCGCCAGGTGGCACCGGCCGACGAGGCCATCGCCCGCGACGAACGCACGCTGCGCTGGGCCGGCCAGTTGCACGAGATCGGCTGCCTGATCGCGCATGACTACTCGCATCGCCACGGCGCCTACATCCTCGAGAACACCGACGCACCGGGCTTTGCCCTGCCCGAACTGGTCCAGCTCGCGCACCTCGTGCGCTCGCAGCGCGGCAAGCCGCACAAGCTGGCGCTGGACCTGGCCGACGACGACGCGCTGCGCCCGCTCGTGTGCCTGCGGCTGGCCATCCTGCTGTGCCACGCCCGGCGCGACCCCCGGCTCGACGGCATTGCCCTGCGCGAGACGGGCGACGGCTATGTCCTGGCCGTGCCGGCCGCCTGGCGCCATCAGTTCCCCCAGTCCGCCCACCTGCTGGCCGAGGAAGCCCAGGCCTGGCAGCGCTGCGGCATCACATTCGCCCTGGACGAGGCATGAAACCCTGCCGGAGATCGCCGAAGAAGCGCGCAGATGACGCCACGCTCATTCATCTTCGGCGAAACACCCGCTAACGCACGCGGGCGCAGGCCCCTCGGACACCCCATCCAATTCAGGCAGGTTGACGCCAGATGTAGGTGTTTCCCACATCGTTGACGAAAAATCAGGGGATTTTCCCGTGAATTCGTGCGCAGGAAGCGCTCTCTTTATAGAATCAGAGAGCCATGCCCCTGTACACCCTCATCCTGTTGCCTTTCATCGGCAGTGTCCTCGCGGCACTGCTGCCGACCAACGCGCGCAATACCGAGTCGACCCTGGCCGGCCTGATCGCGCTGGTCTGCATGATCCAGGCGGCACTGCTGTTCCCCGAGGTGGCCAGCGGCGGGGTGATCCGGCAGGACATCGACTGGCTACCCTCCATCGGCATCAACTTCATGGTGCGCATGGACGGCTTTGCCTGGATGTTCAGCATGCTGATCCTGGGCATCGGCAGCCTGGTGGTGCTGTATGCGCGCTACTACATGTCGCCGGACGACCCGGTGCCGCGCTTCTTCTCCTTCCTGATGGCGTTCATGGGCTCGATGATGGGCATCGTGCTGTCGGGCAACCTGATCCAGCTCGCCTTCTTCTGGGAACTCACCAGCCTCTTTTCCTTCCTGCTGATCGGCTACTGGCACCACCGCAAGGACGCACGGCGCGGCGCACGCATGGCGCTGACCGTCACCGGCGCGGGCGGCCTGGCCCTGCTGGCCGGGGTCATGGTGGTGGGCCACATCGTGGGCAGCTACGACCTCGACGACGTCCTGAATGCGCGCGAAGCCATCCAGGCCGACCCGCTCTACGTGGTCGCGCTGGTGCTGATCCTGATCGGCGCGCTGACCAAGAGCGCGCAGTTCCCCTTCCACTTCTGGCTGCCGCGCGCCATGGCCGCGCCCACGCCGGTGTCGGCCTACCTGCACTCGGCCACCATGGTCAAGGCCGGCGTGTTCCTGATGGCGCGCCTGTGGCCCGTGCTCTCGGGCACGCCCGAATGGTTCTGGATCCTGGGCACGGCCGGCGTCATCACGCTGCTGCTGGGCGGCTACTGCGCCATGTTCCAGGACGACCTCAAGGGTCTGCTGGCCTACTCGACCATCTCGCACCTGGGCCTGATCACCGTCCTGCTGGCGCTCAACAGCCCGCTGGCGGCGGTGGCGGCGGTCTTTCACATCATCAACCACGCCACCTTCAAGGCCTCGCTGTTCATGGCCGCGGGCATCATCGACCACGAAAGCGGCACGCGCGACATCAACCGGCTCTCGGGCCTGTACAAGGCCATGCCGATCACGGCGACGCTGGCCATGGTGGCCAGCGCGTCGATGGCCGGCGTGCCGCTGCTCAACGGCTTCCTGTCCAAGGAAATGTTCTTTGCCGAGGCCACGCAGCTCACCGACACCGGCTGGCTGCAGTACGCCATGCCGGTGGCCGCGACCCTGGCCGGCGTCTTCAGCGTGGCCTATTCGCTGCGCTTCACCTACGACGTCTTCTTCGGCCCGCTCGCCAAGGACCTGCCGCTCAATCCGCACGAGCCCTCGCGCCTGATGCGAGTGCCGGTCGAGCTGCTGGTGGTCATCTGCCTAGTGGTGGGCGTGCTGCCGGCCTACTCCATCGGCGCCATCCTGAACGCCGCCGCCATCCCGGTGGTCGGCGGCCAGTTGCCGGCGTTCAGCCTGGCGATCTGGCACGGCTTCAACCAGCCACTGGTCATGAGCCTGCTGGCCATGGCCGGCGGCTTTGGCCTGTACCTGCTGCTGCGCGGCCAGATGCAGCGCGGCCGCTTCACCGAACCGCCCTTCGTGCACTGGATCAACGGGCAGCGCGTGTTCGACGGCCTGCTGGCACGGGTGAGCTACCTGTCGTGGCGCGCGCGCCACCTGCTGACGACCAACCGCATGCAGGTGCAATCGCTGCTGCTGATCCTGGCCGTGATCGCGGCGGGCCTGGCCCCGCTGTGGCAGGCCGGCCTGGCGCCCGGCGACCTGCCGCGCGCGCCCTTCTCGCCCGGTTTTGCCGCACTGTGGGCCATTGGCGGCCTGGCGGCGCTGGCCACGGCCTGGCAGGCCAAGTACCACCGCATGGCCGCCCTCACCTTCCTGGGCATGGCCGGCCTGTGCACGGCGCTGACCTTCGTGTGGTTCTCGGCGCCCGACCTGGCGCTGACGCAGCTCACCGTCGAGGTCGTCACCACCGTGCTCATCCTGCTGGGCCTGCGCTGGCTGCCCAAGCGGCTGGAGATTCCGCCGCAGGACAGCCTATGGGGCGCGATCAAGGCGCGCGGGCGGCGCGGGCGCGACCTGCTGGTGTCCGTGGCCGCGGGCGGCGGCATTGCCGCGCTGGCTTACGCGGTCATGACGCGGCCCTTCGAGCAGAGCATCTCCGAGTTCTTCCTGGAGCGCGCCCTGCCCGAAGGCGGCGGCACCAACGTGGTCAACGTGATGCTGATCGACTTCCGCGGCTTCGACACCTTTGGCGAGATCGTGGTGCTGTGCGCCGTGGCGCTGACCGTGTATGCGCTGCTGCGGCGCTTCCGCCCGGCGCGCGAGACCATCGACCTGCCGCTGCAGCAGCGCGTGCTGCCGCACGACCTGCTCACCGACCTGGTCAACCCGCGCAACGCGCGCGACACGGCTGTGGGCTACCTGATGGTGCCCGCCGTGCTGGTTCGCCTGATGCTGCCGCTGGCCACCGTCATCGCCTTCTATATGTTCATGCGCGGCCACAACGAGCCCGGCGGCGGTTTCGTGGCCGGCCTGGTGCTGTCGATCGCGCTGCTGCTGCAGTACATCGTCTCGGGCTCGCAATGGGTTGAGGCGCATCTGCAGATCTTCCCGCGCCGCTGGCTGGCCGTGGGCCTGACGACCGCCCTCCTCACCGGCGCGGGCTCGTGGGTCTTCGGCTTCCCGTTCCTGACGTCGCACACGGCGCACCTGACGCTGCCGCTGCTGGGCGAGGTGCACGTGCCCAGCGCCCTGTTCTTTGACATCGCGGTGTTCTCGGTGGTGGTCGGCTCGACCATCCTGCTGCTCATCGCCCTGGCCCACCAGTCCATCCGCAGCCACCGGCTGCCCAAGGACGACGCCGACGACGCGCCGCGCACGTCGCAGGCGGGCCTGACGGGAGGATTCTGACCATGGAAATCGTGATCGCCCTGGCCATCGGCGTCATGACCGGCTCCGGCGTGTGGCTGCTGCTGCGCCCGCGCACCTTTCAGGTCGTGATGGGCCTGTCGTTGCTGTCGTATGCCGTCAACCTGTTCATCTTCAGCACCGGCCGCCTCAACATCGACCGCGAACCCGTCATCAAGAACGGCACGCTGACGACGCTGTTCACCCACTACACCGACCCCCTGCCGCAGGCGCTGGTGCTCACGGCCATCGTCATCGGCTTTGCCATGACCGCGCTGTTCCTGGTGCTGCTGGTCTCGCGCGGGCTGACCGGCACCGACCACGTCGACGGCGGCGAAGGCAGGGGCAAAGAATGATCGAAGAACTGGCCCAGCGCCTCATGCCCCACCTGGTGGTGGCGCCCATCCTGCTGCCCATGCTCACGGCAGCGCTGCTGCTTTTTCTGCAAGAGACGCAGCAGCGCCTGAAGGCGCAGATCAACGTGGCCTCGATCCTGCTGGGGCTGGTGCTCTCGTGCCTGCTGCTGGTGTGGGTCAAGGCCAACGACGCGCCGGTGGCCGACAGCGTCTACCTGGCCGGCAACTGGCAGGCGCCGTTCGGCATCGTGCTGGTCGCCGACCGGCTGGCCGCGCTCATGCTGGTGCTCACCAGCACCATCGCGCTGTGCGGCGCGCTGTTCGCGGCCAGCCGCTGGGACCGGGCCGGCGTGCATTTCCATCCGCTGTTCCAGCTCCAGCTCATGGGCCTGGCCGGCGCCTTCCTCACGGGCGACCTGTTCAATCTGTTCGTGTTCTTCGAGATCATGCTGGCCGCCTCCTACGGGTTGATGCTGCATGGCTCGGGCCGCGCGCGGGTGAGCGCGGGCATGCACTACGTGGTGATCAACCTGATCGCCTCCTCGGTCTTCCTGATCGGCGTGGCCATGCTCTACAGCGTCACCGGCACGCTCAACATGGCCGACATGGCCGCCCGGATTCCGCAGGTGGCGGCCGGCGACCGGCCCGTGCTGCACGCGGCCTCGGCCATTCTGGCGGTGGCTTTCCTGGTCAAGGCCGGCATGTGGCCGCTCAACTTCTGGCTGGTGCCCGGCTACAGCAACGCCACGCCACCGGTGGGCGCGCTGTTCGCCATCATGACCAAGGTCGGCGTCTACACCATGCTGCGCCTGTCGACCCTGATGTTCTCGCCCGAGGCCGGCCCGAGCGCGGACTTTGGCGGCGACTGGATCATCTACGGCGGCCTGGCCACGCTGGCCTTTGCCTCGGTCGGCATGATCGGCTCGCAAAAGCTCGGCAACATGGCGGGCTACGCGGTGATCGTGTCCTCGGGCACGCTGCTGGCGGCCGTGGGCTTCGGCCGCGAAGGCCTGACGGGCGGCGCGCTGTATTACCTGCTGAGCTCGACGCTGGCGGCCAGCGCCTTCTTCCTGATGACCGACGTGATCGAGCGCTGGCGCAACGACGGCGCCTCCATTGCCGGTTTCGAGCGCGACGACGTCGCCCCCTTCCTCAACACCGAGTTCGAGCCGCAAGAGGGCGTGAACCTCGACGAGGAAGAAGAAGCGCTGATCGGCCGCCCCATTCCCGCCGCCACCGCCTTCCTGGGCCTGGGCTTCATCTGCGTGGTGCTGCTGGTCGCGGGCCTGCCGCCGCTTTCGGGCTTCGTCGGCAAGGTGGCCATGCTCTCGGCCCTGCTCAATCCGCACGGCCTGCAGCAAGGCGCCTCGGTCATCACCGGCACGGTCACCATGCCCATGGTGCTGCTGGCGCTGCTCATCCTCTCCGGCCTGTGCGCGCTGATCGCCATGTCGCGCGCCGGCATCCGCCACTTCTGGGCGGTCGTCGACCGCGGCACGCCCAAGGTCCGGCTGGCCGAGGGACTGCCCATCGCCGCGCTGCTGCTGGCCTGCATCACCCTGGCCGTCAAGGGCGATCCGGTGCTGCGCTACACCCACGCCACCGCCCAGGCGCTGCACGACCCCAGCCGCTACATCCATGCCGTGCTGAGCAAGGAGCCCCGCCCTGGCAAGGTTTCCCAGGCGCCGGCCGATCCCGATCCCCAGCCGGCACGCGCAACGCCGGCCCCGGCGCAAGGAGCGACGCCATGATCAAACGCCTGCTGCCCTCGCCGCTGCTGTCCCTGCTCATCCTGATCCTGTGGCCCATGCTCACGCAGTCGCTGGCCCTGTCGGACTGGCTGCTGGCCGTAATCCTGGCCATCCTGGTGCCGCTGTTCACCAACAGCCTGCGCCCCACGCCCGTGCGCATCCGCAAGCCCTGGCTGTTCGCGCGGCTGATCCTGCTGATCAACTACGACATCCTGGTCTCCAACCTCAAGGTGGCGCGCCTGATCCTCAGCCCGCGCGCCAACGACCAGACCTCGCGCTTCGTGCGCATCCCGCTGGACGTGCGCGACCCCAACGCGCTGGCCGTGCTGTCGATCGCGCTGTGCCTGACGCCCGGCACCGCCTGGGCCGAACTCGCGCTCGACCGCTCGGCCCTGCTCATGCACGTGCTGGAGCTCGGCGAGGACGAGGTCGACGACTTCGTCGCGATGATCAAGCGCCGCTACGAACGGCCCCTCATGGAGATCTTCGAATGAACCACATGACGCCCTTTCTGAGCACCTGCCTGACGATCGGGCAGATCCTGCTGGTCAGCGCTATGGCGCTGGGCATGGCGCGGCTGCTGCGCGGCCCCTCGGCGCAGGACCGCATCCTGGCGCTGGACAACGTCTACATCAGCGGCATGCTGCTCATCCAGGTGCTCGGGCTGATCTACGGCACCACGGCCTATTTCGAAGCGGCGCTGCTGATCGCCATCTTCGGTTTTGTCTCGTCCATGGCCATGACCAAGTTCCTGCTGCGCGGCGAGGTGATCGAATGATGGCGCTCGACATGCCCGACTGGGTCCAGGCCATCGTCGGCATCCTCGTGGTGCTGGGCAGCCTGCTGGCCTTCATCGGCGCGCTGGGCCTGGCGCGCCTGCGCTCCTTCTTTCGCCGCGTGCACGCGCCCGCGCTGGGCGCGACCTACGGCACCTGGTGCATCGCGTTCGCCATGGTGATCTACTTCTCGGTCTCGCAGAGCACCTTCGCGACCTTCCCCTTCCTGATGTCGGCCTTCGTGGCCATCACCAACCCGATCACCAGCATCTTCCTGATGCGCACCGCGCTGTTCCGCAAACGCCAGATGGGCGCCAAGGTGCCGCCCTCGCTGAGCCGGCGCTGAGCACGGCAACACGCCGCACGCCCGGCGCTCAGTGCGCCACGCCACCGCGCACGGGCACCGCCGACAGAAAATTCCAGCCCGTGCGCTGCACGAAGCTGCCGTAGTCCATCGGCGCCGACAAGGTAGCCTCGGCCGTGTTGGGCAGCACATAGGCCCAGGCCCGCTGGCCGGCTTCGTCGTAGACCAGCTTGAACAGATGGCTGGGCACCCAGATCCGGTCGGCGCCAATGGCGCGCCGCGCGCCTTCGAACAGCGGCCCCGAGAACACATAGACCGCCCCATCGGCGCGGCGCGCGAACTTGCGCACGTCGGACTCCAGGTCGGCCCAGACCTTGCGGTTGTTGGTCGGGTCCTGCGGCACCATGTTGGACAGCGCAAACGACTGCACCATCGACGCCATGCTCGCCCGGTTGGCGGCCGCGGCCATGTGGCCCCGGTCGTAGCCGCTGCCCGCGTAGTCGCTCAGCTCGGCACGCATGCCGCCGGGCAGGCGCTCGTCGGCAAAGAACTCGTCGGTGCGCGACTGGGACACCGCCGCCTTCAGGCCCTGCGCGTCCAGCCGCTCGACCGCCACCATGGGCGTTTTCGACAGACCGGAGTACAGCACCGCGAAGCCGTCGAAACACAGGGCCTCGGGCTTCCACTGCGCCGACACGTCCTGCGTGCGGATCGCGATGCTGCCCGGGAACTGGCTGGCGCAGTCGGCAAAATCGCGGCCCGGGCGCATCTGGCGCGCCACGGCCGGCCCGTCGTGCGCGACAGGCGCCGCCGGGGCGCTGCGCGCGGCAGGCGGTGTGCTGCCGTCCTGCCGCAAGGCATGGCCCAGATCGACCAGGGGTTGCAGCAGTTCGTCCCACGTGGACGACACCGCTGTTGGCAGGCGGTGCCAGGCCCGCTCCCACTCGTCAACGGACGGCCCCGGCAGGGATACGCCCACCGTGCCCGCCACCACGCCGGCGGCCAGAAAGCCCAGCCGGCTGCCCAGCCAGCGCACCGCGGCCTGGCCGATCTGGCGGCTCATCTGGCTCAGCGGGGCACGCAGCCATTTCGGGCTCAGTCGGGATGCAGCGGATTTGGAGGAAGACGATTTGCGCGCGCGGGCAGCGGAGGAAGAAGAAGACTTGGAGCGGGCGGACATGCGCGCGAACAATGACAAAGGGGTGAAGCGGACAGGGAGTTTAGAGCCTGTTACCCGTTGCACGGCACAATCGGGGGATGGTTTACCTCCAGATTTTTCTTTACCTTCCCGCCCCCTTCATCGTGTGGTGGCTGGTGGCCCGATGGCTGCAAAAACGCGGCAAGACGCCCAATGACAGCCATGCCATCGGCATCGCCTGCGGCGTGGCCACGCTGACGGCCGCCATCGTATTCATTGCCAACACCACGGAGCGGCTGGTGCAATAACGCCGGGCAGACCGCCTGCGCTCTCCGACAGCAAGATGAGCGGTCATGCACCCGCCGGCGCCACGCCGGGCGATCACACTGGTGGCCCGTCGCACTGGAGTTGCCCATGCCCCTCAAGACGCTGTTCAACACCCTCGCCAAAAAGACGGCCTCTGCGGCCGGAACACCCTGGGTCTTCGGATCGGCCCTGCTGCTGGTGCTGGTCTGGGCCTCGACCGGGCCGGTGTTCGGCTTCAACGAAACCTGGCAGCTCGTCATCAACACGGGCACGACCATCATCACCTTTCCGATGGTCTTCCTCATCCAGCACACCCAGAACGCCGACACCGCCGCCATGCAGATCAAGCTCGACGAGCTCATCCGGGTCACGCGCGGGGCCGACAACGCCCTGTTGGACCTGGAGGAGCTCGACGAGCAGCGGCTCGAAGCCATCCGGCAGCAGTACGAACAACTGGCAACGCGGGCCCTGCACGAACAGCGGCGCCGCGCCACGCCAGCCCGCGGCGCCTCGTCCTGACTTCCGGACAACGCGCCATCGGGCCTCACGTTTACCTCAAGGTCTTTTTCTAGCCAGTCACGTCCGCGGGAGCCGGATTCACCGCGCAACTCAGGCCGTTGCCAGCCAGGCCGCGCCAAAGCTTGCGCGCAGCCCCGTGACCCCGGTGGTCGCATCCTGGACGCGCGTATGCACCACCGTGACATTCCTCTGGGCCACCAGATCCAGGTGCGGCAGGTCCTGCACCACCTGGTGCTGAAAGCGCCGGAAGAGCTCCACGCGCCGGTCCGGATCGGCTGCGATGGCCGCCTGTTCCAACCACTGGTCGACCTGGGCATTGGCATAGTGCGCCCCGTTCGAAAAGGGCACGCCCTTGCGGAAATTGCGGGACCAGAACAGCCGCTGCACGCCCACCGTGGGGTCGAAGGAGTTGCCCAGCCAGGCGTTGGCGAAATCGAAATCGCGCTCGGTGTAGACCCTGCGGATGTAGGTCGGAAAGTCCTGCGCCCGGATGTTGACCTGGATGCCCACCCGCCCCAGCGCCTGGCGCAGGTATTCGGCGCCGCGCCGGAAATTGGGGCCGTAGGGCAGGAAATCGTTGGTCAGCGCGAAACGCACGCCCCCGGCGCCGCTTGAACCCGGCCTGGTCGAGCAGTTCCTCGGCCCGCTTCGGATCGTGGGCGTAGCGCGGCAGGTCGGGCGCGTAGAAAGCGCGCTGCGAGGGAATGATGGGGCCGTGGGCGACCTCGCCATAGCCATACCAGATCAGCTTGAGAATGGCCTCCTTGTCGATGGCATGGGCGATGGCCTGGCGCACCGCCAGGTGGCTCAGGTAGGGGTTGTCGAGGTTGAAGACCAGCTGGTTGAGATCCCCGGAATATTCGTAGCCCCGCGTTTCCAGACGGATGTGGGCGAGCGACTTGAAGCGCTCCAGGTCGCTCAGCGGAATGGGACTGTCGCCGGCCAGATCGACCGTGCCGGCCTCCAGCGCGGCGGCACGCGCGGCCGGATCGGCGATGAACTTGGCGACGATGCGGTCGAGGTAGGGCCGCGGTCCGTCCCAGTAGTTCGCGTTGCGCTCCAGCAGGATGTGGCTGCCGCGGATCCATTCCTTGAAGACAAAGGGCCCCGTGCCCACCGGCGCGTTGTGGGCGGGGTTGGCGAGCTGATCACCGACCTCGAAAAGGTGCCGCGGCAGGATGGGCGACTCGTTGGCCGCCAGCGCGCGCAGCAGATAGGGCGCCGGGGCCGACAGGCGCAGGCGCACGGTCGAGGCATCCGTCGCCTTGGCCTCCTGCACATTGGCGAAAGTCCCCCGGCCATTGGGGTGGTACTGCTTGAGGAAGAGGATGGAGAAGGCGACGTCGGCGGCGGTCAGGGCCTTGCCGTCATGCCACGCCACGCCCTGGCGGATCTTGAAGGCGTAGTCCAGTCCGTCGGGCGAGACCTGCCACTCCGTCGCCAGCCGGGGAACGGGGCGCCAGTCGAAATCGAGCAGGCCTTCGTTGATCTTGGGGCCGATCGCGCGCGTCGGCCCCGCGGTCTGGATGGCGGCGGTCAGCAAGGGCGGCTCGGGATCGAGCAGCCAGTTGAGCGTGCCGCCGCGGCGCGGCGTGGTCTGGGCCGCCGCCGGCTGGATGCCCAGCGCCGGCGCCAGGCCGCTGGCCGCGGCGGCGCCGAGGAAGCCACGGCGCGTGGGGCCGCCCCTGAAGAAATCGTGTGACATGGCAAACCGGTCCAGTGCAGGACAAGGATCAGAAAAAGCCCGAGGGCAAAACCGTGCCGAGCAAGGCGTGCTCCCCCAGATTGCGCGCCTTCAGCGTGGCGGGGTTGTGCGAGGCCAGCGTGCGCGCGTTGCGCCAGTGCCGGTCCAGGTTGTAACGCTGCGTGGCGGCCGAAGCGCCACCGACATCGAAGAGCTGGCCGGCCACCCGCACCACCAGTTCGTCGACCACCACCTTGGCCTGCGCCGCGGCCACGGCCGCCGCGTGCGCCAGCGCCAGCTGTTCGCCGCCTTCTCTGGCACGCGCCTGGTTCACGCGGTCGAGCGCGTCGGCCGCCGCCAGCACGATGGCCTCGGCCGCGAAGGCAGTGGCCCCGATCTCGCCGACGGTCTGCTGGATCACCGGGTCGTCGATGGGTCGCGCGGCGCCGGACCAGGGCCAGCGCATCCCGTTCGACGGCGCGGGCAATGCCCGCCAGCACCGTCGTCAAGAACAGTTGCGGCAGCGTGCTGCTGTAGGCCAGCCGGTAGTCGGCGCCATCGCTGTCGAACACCACCTCGTCGGCCGCCACGGCCACCTGCTCGAGCCACGTGGTGCCGGTGCCGGTCAACCGCTGTCCGACACCGTCCCAGTCGTCGTCCAGGCGCAAGCCCTCGCGATCGGCCGGCACAACGGCCGAGGCGTTGCTGCCGTCGGGCGTGCGCGCACGCACGAGCACGAAATCGGCATACAGGCTGCCCGTGCTGTAGTACTTGACGCCCTGCAGCCGATAGCCGCCCTGGCCGTCGGGGGTCAGCGTGGTCTGCAGCTCGCTCGCGCCCACCGCCGCCGAGGCCAGTTCCCCCGAGGCCAGCCCGAAGATCTGGCCCGCGGCCACCGCGCGCACCCAGGGATGGGCAGGATCGCGCAGCGCGGCCGGCTGCACAAAACGCTCGACGAACGTGAAGTGGTTGCGCAGGACATGGGCCACGTTGGTGTCGGCCGCGCCCAGCGCCAGCACCGCCTGCAGCAGCTCGCGCAGGGACGCGCCGCCCCCGCCCACCGCCACCGGCAGGCGGTAGGCGCCGAAACGTGCGCGGCGCAGCCACTGCAGCGCCTCGTGCGGATGGCTGCGTGTGCGGTCCCGCTCGGACGCGCCCTCGGCAATGGCTTCGAAAAGAGGGAGCAGCAACGGCGAGCCGGGCTGGACCGCCCCGTCTGCGAAATCGGGCGCAAACGATGCCGCGCCCCTGGCTTCAACGGATGTGTTCATGGCAAGAGCCCGATGGCGCCGGGCAGCATGCTGCCGCCCTGGCAAACACCGGGCCTGGATGGGAAAAAGAGTCCAAGCCTACCCATCCGGCCCGGCTTTCGCTGCATGTTTTCCGCATGAGCTTGTAATCCCCTCGCTGGCGCCCTGGCTCCATCGCCGTACATAAAAATCCCGCGCTTCGATATTCACCCCCAGAGAATAAGCATGCGCCAATAAATCAAATGCATGCCGTTTTCCCTCTGGACTAGCATGCGATGTTTTGCCCCAACGAATCGCCATCGCATTACCTGGAGATCGGAATTTGTCCACGCACGCACGGAGCTACGTGATACGGCGCGTCGCTCAGGCCGCCGCCGTCATCGCCCTGGCCTACACCTTTGTTTTCTTCATTCTTTTCATCCTGCCCGGCGATCCGATCCGCCAGCAGATCGAGAACCCCCAGAATCCGCTGCCCCAGGCCGAGGCCAGCATCCTGCTGGCCTACTACAACCTCGACAAGCCCGCGTTCACGCAGTTCACGCTGGCCGTCGGCCGGCTGCTGCACGGTGACTGGGGCTATTCGCTGACCACCGGCAAGCCCGTGGCCGCCCTGATCGCGCAGGCGATCCCGCAGACTCTGGCGCTGGCCAGCTCGGCCCTGCTGCTGTCGATCCTGCTGTCGCTGCTGATTGCGTTGCTGGCCGCTTTCTCGCCCTGGCCCACGGTGCGCGCCTGGTTCGAGGCACTGCCCGGCATTTTCCTCTCGACCCCCTCCTTTCTGGTCGGCGTGATTCTTCTGCAGATCTTCTCGTTCACGCTGGGATGGGTTTCCTCGATCCGCGATGAGGGTTTCAAATCGGTCATCCTGCCCGCCGTCACCCTGGCCCTGGCGGTTTCGGCACCGATTGCCCAGGTGCTCATCCAGGGCCTGCGGAAAAACCATGCCGAACCTTTCGTCAATATCCTCCGGTCCAAGGGCGTGCGCGAATCCACCATTATCTTCAGGCATGTCCTCAAGAACAGCGCGATACCGGCGCTGACGCTGCTCGGGCTCACCGTCGGGGAATTGCTGGCCGGCTCCGTCGTCACGGAAACCATATTCTCCAGAACCGGCATTGGTTTTCTCACCCAGCAGGCCGTGCGCGAGCAGGACACGCCCGTCATCCTGGCCGTCGTCTCGCTGGTGGCGACCGTGTTCGTGCTGATCGTGCTGGTCACCGATCTGCTCTATCCCTTCATCGACCCGCGCATCACCACCTATCGCCGCCCTCTGCGGCCGGAGTCTGCCCATGGCTGATCCCCTGCGCCTTGCCTCGGTCCGGCGCCTCGGCGCGCCATGGCGCCCCGCCACATGGCTGGCCTGGCTGCCGCGGCGGCCCGGCGACCTGGCGGCGGTCGGCCTGCTGCTGCTGATCGCGCTGGCCGCGATCGCCCCCGGCTGGCTCACGCCTTACGACCCCTTGCTGCCGGACCCCTCGGCCACGCTGGCCCCGCCCTCATGGGTCCATCCGTTCGGCACCGACTACCTTGGACGCGATCTGCTGGCACGCCTCATCCACGGCACCGGACGCACCATCGCCGGCTCGATGGTGGCCGTCGTCATCGGACTGGGCGCGGGCATCGTGCTGGGCCTGATCGCGGCGTATTTCGGCGGCTGGGTCGACGCGGTGGTCGGCCGCGCGATCGACGTGCTGCTGGCCATCCCGGGCCTGCTGCTGTCGATGGTGATCGTCGTCTCGCTCGGCTTCGGCACCTTCAACACGGCCGTGGCCGTCGGGGTGTCGTCGGTGGCGGTGTTCACGCGCCTGATCCGCTCCGAGGTCCTGACCATCAAGGAACTCAGCTTCGTCGAAGCCAGCCGCCATCTCGGGCAAAGCGAGTGGCGCGTGCTGTGGCGGCACATCCTGCCGAACTCGTACGCGGCGGTGCTGACGCTGGCCGCGCTGCAGTTCGGCTCCGCCATCCTCTGGATCTCCGCGCTGAGCTTCCTGGGCTACGGCGCGCCGCCGCCCGAACCCGAATGGGGCCTGCTCGTGGCCGAGGGGTGCGAGTACGTCGTCTCCTCGCCGTGGATGGTCGTCCTGCCGGGGCTGGTCATCGTTGCAACCGTCGTCGCCATCGGCCGCGTCAGCCGGCTGCTGCGCGACAACCTGGGATGAGTCCAGCCATGCACATCGTCGACCCCACCCCCGCCACCCTGTCCGTGCGTGAACTCAGCATCGGCTACGCCACCTCGCCCCGGCTGCCGGCCACGCAGGTGGTCGAGCGGGTGAGCTTCGAGCTGGCGCGCGGCCAGACACTGGCCCTCGTCGGGCAGTCCGGTTCCGGCAAGAGCACGCTGGCCCTGGCCTGCGCCGGGCTGCTGCCGCCCAGCGGCCGCCTGCTGTCGGGTTCGGTGCACGTGTCCGCGCAGCGCGTGGACCGCTACACGCGCAGCCAATGGCTGCCGCTGCGCGGCAAGACCATCGGCTTCATTCCCCAGGATCCGCTGAGTTCGCTCGATCCCCTGCAGCGCATCGGCGACCAGATCGCGCAGTCGGTGGTGCTCCATGGCGTGGCGCCCCGGCAGCGGGCACGCGGCCATGTCGTGGATCTGCTCGAGCGCGTGGGCATCGCCTCCGCCGCCAGCCGCTACGACGCCTACCCGCACGAGCTCTCCGGGGGCCAGCTGCAGCGCGTGCTGATCGCCATCGCGATCGCGGCGCGGCCGGCGCTGCTCATCGCCGACGAGCCCACCTCGGCGCTCGATGTCACCGTGCAGAAGACCATCCTCGACCTGATCGCCTCGCTGCAGCAAGAGCACGCGCTGTCGGTGCTGTTCGTCACGCACGACCTGGCCCTGGCGCGCGACCGGGCCGACACGCTGCTGGTGCTGCAGGACGGCCGCGGCGTCGAGCACGGGCCCGTGCGCAGCGTGCTGCATTCGCCCCAGCATGCCTACACGGCCCGCCTGATCGCCGGTGCCCCCGCGCTTTCGCCGGGCCGCCATGCCGCAAGCGCCCGGCCGTCGGCCGCTGGCGAGGCCCAGCAGCCGGCCATCGAGGTGCGGGGCCTGGTCAAGCGATACGGCGCATCCACGGTGTCGCCGCGTGCGCTCGACGGCGTCGACCTGTCCGTGGCTGCCGGCTCGATCCATGCGCTGGTCGGCGAATCGGGGTCCGGCAAGACGACCGCCGCACGCATCGTCGCCGGACTGATCCACCGGGACCAGGGCGAGGTGCACGTGCTCGGACGCAGCGTTGCGCGCGTGCCGCCGGCGGCCAACGCGCACGCCAAGGATCTCCAGTACGTCTACCAGAACGCGCTGGCCGCCATGGACCCGCGCTACACGGTGCTGGACGTGGTCGAGGAGCCGCTGCGGCTGCACGCGCCGCTGGACCGGGCCCAGCGCCGCGACCTCGTGCGCGACATGCTCGATCAGCTGGCCCTGCCGCCGGCCATCCTCGAGCGCAAGCCCCGCCAGATATCCGGTGGCCAGCGCCAGCGTGTCGCCCTGGCGCGCGCCCTGGTGCTGCAGCCCCGCATCCTGGTGCTCGACGAACCCACCTCGGCGCTCGACGTCAGCGTGCAGGCGCAACTGATCGAGCTGCTGCTGCGTCTGCAAAACCGCTATGGGCTGACCTACCTGTTCATCTCGCACGACCTGAGCCTGGTGCGGCAGATCGCCGACGACGTCTACGTGCTTGCAGGCGGCAGGCTGGTCGAAACCGGCCGCACCGCGCAGATCCTGCATGCCCCCACGCAGGCCTATACCCAGCGCCTGCTCGAGGCCATGCCCGGCCAGTCCGCACTGCGCTCGGCGGCCTGAAGGCTGCGCCTGCGATGTCCCCGGCGCGGCGGTCCCCTCTGCCCGCGCCTTCCCGTCCCTTGTCGTTCCTTTCCACTCTTGTTATCCCATGAAGCCTGACTTCTTACGCGCGGCGCTGCGGCCCGCCCTGCTGCTGTCGCTGGCCCTCGCCGGCGCGGCCTCCCCGGTCCACGCGGCCGACGCCACCCCGCGCCGCGGCGGTGATTTCATCTACCTCGACGCCGAGCGCACCACGTCGTTTCAGCTGACCGGGTCGTCGTTCTGGCAAACCAGCGCGATCATCAACCAGTTGCTCGACCGCCTGATCTTCAAAGACCCGCAGACGCTCGAGCTCACGCCCTGGATCGCCAGCCGATGGACGCTCGACGCGGCCGGCACGACCTATGTCTTCACCATTCGCCAGGGGGTGAGCTACAGCGACGGCAGCCCGCTTGACGAGGCCAGCGTCAAACGCAATCTCGAATGGCAGGCCCATGGCGACAAGGACAAGGGCATTCCGCGCAACTCGTGGTTCCCCGAGATCACCTCGGTCACCGCCGATGCCGCCGCCCACACGGTGACCGTCAAGCTCGCCCAGCCCAACGCCGTCTTCCTGCAGCAGCTCACCGCGCCCAAGGCCGGCCTGGTCGCCAACGCCACCATCGACGCCAGCCGGGAAAAGCAGGCCATCGTGACCAACCTCATCGGCAGCGGCCCCTTCGTGGCCCGGTCCGAGATCCCCGGCAAGGAGACCGTACTGGTGCGCCGCAAGGGCTATGCCTGGGCACCAGCCACCGCCAAGAACCAGGGCGAGACCTACATCGACAGCCTGACGGTCATCCCCGTCGAGGAGGACAGCGTCCGCCTGGGCGCGGTGCGCGCCGGCCAGGCCCATGCGCTGCGCTATGTGCAGCCCAGCGAGGAGAAAGGCCTGAGCGCCCGCGGCTTCCAGGTCGTGGGCGTGCGCACGCCGGGCGCCGCCAACTTCCTGGAGGTGCGCTTCAAGGCGCCCTATGTCGACGACATCCGCGTGCGCAAAGCGCTGCTGCGCGGGATCGACCGGCAGGAAATCGTCGGCAAGCTCTATACGGACAACTGGAAGGTGGCACGCAGCGTGCTGACGCCCGGCACGCTGGGGTTCAAGGACGAGTCGGCCAAGATCAGCTACGACCCGGCCGAATCCAACCGCCTGCTCGATGCCGCGGGATGGACCGCGCGCGATGCCCAGGGCATCCGCACCAAGGAAGGCAAGCCGCTGGCGTTCGACATCTACATCGACGTCTACGACAACACCGCCAAGCCGCTCTACCAGCTCATCCAGTGGCAGCTCAAGAAGATCGGCGTGCAGCTCAACATCAAGGAAACCGACTACGCGAGCTACCCCAGCGTCAGCAGCGCGCCCAACGTGGCGCTGCGCCGCAACGGCTGGCCGTCGGAGGACCCGTTCACGCTCACGGTCTCCTACCACAGCCGCTACGGCGACCGTTTCTCGCTGGGCGGGCGGGACGCCGAGCTTGACCGGCTGCTCACCGAGCACGTCTCGATCACCGATCCCGCCCGTCGCGCCAAGGCCATCGAGCAGCTGCAGGACTATCTCATCGACAACGCCTACGCGATCCCGCTGCTCGAGGACTCGCAGGTGTTCGTGCTCAGCGCCAAAGTGCGCGACTTCGGGCAGACGCGCTCCTACCCGTGGTTCTACAGCGTGTGGCTCGACCGCTGAGCCACGGCCCGGTCCCCGCGCCAGGAGTCTTTGCCTGACCAAGGCCCGCCGCCGCCATCTGCACCTGAACGTCAACACCCTGCACGCCGGCTTCTATGCGTCGGCCTGGCGCGCGCCACAGGCCGACCCGCACGGCTTCCTGGACATCGCGCACGACGTGCTTGCGGCGCGCCTCGCCGGCAGGGTCATTGCGATTCGATGGCGTTGACCAGCGCCTGCCCGAAGCCCGAGCAGCTCACCTGCGTGGCGCCGTCCATCAGGCGGGCGAAGTCGTAGGTCACGCGCTTGCTGCGGATGGTCTGGCCCATGGCGGCCAGGATCAGGTCGGCCGCCTCGGTCCAGCCGATGTGGCGCAGCATCATCTCGGCCGACAGAATGATCGAGCCGGGGTTGACGTAGTCCTTGCCCGCGTATTTGGGCGCGGTGCCGTGCGTGGCCTCGAAGATGGCGACGCGGTCGGACAGGTTGGCACCCGGCGCGATGCCGATGCCGCCCACCTGCGCGGCCACCGCGTCGGACAGGTAGTCGCCGTTGAGGTTGAGCGTGGCGATCACGCTGTAGTCGGCCGGGCGCAGCAAAATCTGCTGCAGGAAGGCGTCGGCGATGACGTCCTTGATCACCACGTCGCGCCCGCTGCGCGGATTCTTCACGCGCACCCAGGGGCCGCCGTCGATGCGCTCGCCGCCGAACTCCTTGAGGGCCAGTTCATAGCCCCAGTCGCGGAAACCGCCCTCGGTGAACTTCATGATGTTGCCCTTGTGCACGAGCGTCACGCTGGGCTTGTCATGGTCGATCGCGTACTGGATGGCCTTGCGCACCAGGCGCTCGGAGCCCTCGCGCGAGACCGGCTTGAGGCCGATGGCCGAGGTCTCGGGAAACCGCATCTTGCTGCCGAAGGTCTCGGTGACAAAAGCGATGAGCTGGCGCGCCTGCGGGGAGCCGGCCTCGAACTCGATGCCCGCGTACAGGTCTTCGGAGTTCTCGCGAAAGATCGCCATGTGGGTCTTGTGCGGCTCTTTCAGCGGCGAGGGCACGCCTTCGAAGTACTGCACCGGGCGCAGGCAGACGTACAGGTCCAGCGTCTGGCGCAGCGTCACGTTGAGCGAGCGGTAGCCGCCGCCCACGGGCGTGGTCAGCGGTCCCTTGATCGAGACCACGTGGTCGCGCATGGCGTCCACGGTTTCCTGCGGCAGCCAGGCGCCGTCGCCGTAGACACGTGTGGCCTTCTCGCCGGCGAACACTTCCATCCAGCGGATCTGGCGACGCCCGCCATAGGCCTTGGCCACGGCGGCGTCGGCCACGCGCAGCATCACGGGCGTGACGTCGCGGCCCACGCCGTCGCCTTCGATGAAGGGGATGATGGGCTGGTCGGGAACGTGGAGCGCGAGATCGGCGCCAAGGGTGATCTTCTGGCCCTCGGCCGGAACCTGGATGTGCTGATAAGGCATGGATGTGGAGTCGTTGTCGGGGTTGCCGTGCGCCGGGCAGGCGAGCGGATCGGCGGGCGATCGGTCCGGCACATTCTAGGTCGAATCGCCAGGCTGGCGAGGTCACGCTGTCGGCTGGAATTTTTGGCTTGCGGCATGATCACAGGCTTGCACCCACGGGTGCCACCCCTTGTCCGCCTGCCTTACCCGCCATGACACACAACACAACATCTTCCGTGGCCCGCTTCCTTCTGGGCTGCGCATTCGGCCTGGCCGCGACCGCCGCCCTGGCGCAAAGCGGCCCGGGCGGCGGGCAGCCGCAGACCGACCTGCCCACGACCGAGCTGACGGCGGGCATCCACCGCATCCAGGCCCAGGTCGCCTACACGCCCGAGCAGCGCGAGATCGGCCTCATGTACCGCCGCGAGATGCCGCAGCCCGAAGGCATGCTGTTCGTCTTCGAGCAACCCGGCGTGCAGTGTTTCTGGATGAAGAACACCGTGCTGCCGCTCACGGCGGCCTTCGTGGCCGACGACGGCCGCATCGTCAACCTGGCCGACATGAAACCGCAGACGCTGGATTCGCACTGCTCGGCCGAACCCGTGCGCTTCGTGCTGGAGATGAACCAGGGCTGGTTCGCGCAGAAGAACATCAAGGCCGGCAGCAAGCTCGGCGGCGACGTGTTCCGCCGCTGAGCCCCATCGCCGTCAGCCCTGGCCTGGCCGCACTGCGCGCACTGTCAGGTCGGCCTGGCCGTCGGCCAGCGTGGCGCGTACGGCCTGCCCGGTTGCCAGCGCCGCCGCCGAGGTGATCGCCGTGCCGCCCTCGTCTTCCAGCCAGGCATAACCGCGCTGCAGCACCAGAGCCGGATCGAGCAGCCGCAGACGCAGTTGCGCGCGCGCCAGCCGCTCGTGCTGGCGTTGCCCCAGGCGTTCCACGCCGCGCGCGAAGGCCGCGTCCAGCGCCGCCACCGCCTGGCCCTCGCGTTGCAGGCGCGCGGCCACGCCGTGGCGCATGCGCTGCGACAGCGACGCCAGCAGCATCTGCTGACGCCCCACCAGGCCGGACGGCCGGCCCAGCCGCTGACCGCAGCGGTCCAGCCGCTGAGCCTGGGTGTCCAGGTGCCGGTGCGCGGCATCCGCCAGATCACCCTCCAGACGATCCAGCGCATCCAGCCAATCCTGCCGGGGCGGCGCGCACAGCTCGGCCGCGGCCGTGGGCGTGGGCGCGCGCAGGTCGGCCACGAAGTCGGCGATGGTGAAGTCGGTCTCGTGGCCCACGCCGCTGACCACCGGGATGGGGCTGGCCGCGATCACGCGGGCCAGTTGCTCGTCGTTGAAGGCCCAGAGGTCCTCCATCGAACCGCCGCCACGCACCAGCAGGATGACGTCGATCGGCGTGGGCCCACCGTCCAGCCGCGCCAGCTGGCGCAGCGCGCGGGCCAGTTCGGCCGGCGCCTGCGTGCCCTGCACGCTGGCCGGTGCCAGCACGACGGGGATGTGCGGCACGCGCCGCGACAGCGCGGTCACCACGTCATGCAAGGCCGCCGCGCCCAATGAGGTGACCACGCCGATGGCGCGCGGCATGGCGGGCAGCGCGCGCTTGCGGCCGGCCTCGAACAGGCCTTCGGCCTCCAGCTTGGCCTTGAGCCGCACGAACTGCTCGAACAGATTGCCCTGCCCGGCCTGCCGCAGCGACTCGACCACCATCTGCAGTTCGCCGCGTGGCTCGTAGACGGCCAGGCGACCGCGCACTTCGACCAGATCGCCTTCGCGCGGCAAAAAATCGAGCAGGCCCGCGGCACGCCGGAACATGGCGCAGCGCAACTGGCCGGCATCGTCCTTGAGGGTGAAATAGCAGTGGCCGCTGGCCGCCCGCGTGAAGCCGGCAATCTCGCCGCGCACGGTCACCGGGTTGAAGCGTGCCGACAGGGCATCGCCGATGGCCCGGCACAAGGCCCCGACGGCCCAGGTGCGCGCAGCGCCCTGCTCAGCCCATGGCGTGTTCATGCCCACCGCCCGCTGGAGACGCACGGACTTGTGTCAGATGTCATTGTTTTTACTTGGGAAATCACTGATCAAATTATCATCAATTCGTCACAATCGACGCTTTTGCAAGCCTTGCGGGGCCTTCGACCCGTCTTACTCACAAACTTATCCACAGAATTTGTGGGTGACTTGGCAGGCCGGGACCCGGCCGCGCACGGCCCCTGCGGCCGATCATAAATCGGGGCCACGCCCGCCCCGGGTGGCGCGCAGCCGTGGCAGGAACCGTTAGGATCGGCGCCACCATGCGTTCCGCTTCCCGCCCCGCTCCCGCCACGCCCAGCCACTGGCTGAGCCGCTCGCTGCGCGCCCGCCTGCTGCTGCCCCTGTCCTGGCTGTATGGCGGCCTGGCGGCGCTGCACCGCGGCGGCTACCGCCGGGGCCTGCGTCCTGTGGCGCGGCTGCCCGTGCCGGTGATCGTGGTCGGCAACGTGGTGGCGGGCGGCGCCGGCAAGACGCCGACCACGATCGCCATCGTGCGGCACCTGCAGGCGCAGGGCTGGCAGCCCGGTATCGTCTCGCGCGGCTACGGGCGACAGGTGGCGCCGGGCCAGGACGACGTGCAGGCTGTCGCGCCCGACACACCGGCCAGCCTGGCCGGCGACGAGCCCTTGCTGATGGCGCGGCACACCGGCGTGCCGGTCTTCGTCGGGCGCCGCCGCGCCGAGGCCGCGCTGGCGCTGCTGGCCAGGCACCCGGCCACCGACATCCTGGTCTGCGACGACGGCCTGCAGCACCATGCGCTGGCGCGCGACGTCGAGATCTGCGTGTTCGACGAGCGCGGCGCCGGCAACGGCTGGCTGCTGCCGGCCGGCCCGCTGCGCGAAGCCTGGCCGCGCCCCGCCAGCAGCGTCCCCCTGCTGGTGCTGCACACCGGCCAGCAAGTGCCCGCCGCGCTGGCCGGCAGCGGCCACCATGCCCGGCGGCGTCTGGCCGACCACGCCGTCGACGCCCAGGGCCGCACCACACCGCTGGCCGCGCTGCGCGGCCAGCACCTGGCCGCCATCGCCGGCATCGCCCGGCCCCAGGCCTTTTTCGACATGCTGGCCCAGGCCGGGCTGACGATTGCGTCCCAGGCCAGCCTGCCCGACCACTACGCCTTCGACGGCGGCATTCCCCTGGAACACACCGGCCAGACGCTGGTGTGCACGGAAAAGGACGCCGTCAAGATCTGGCCGCACGCGCCGGCCGCGCTGGCCGTGCCACTGGAACTGGAAGTCCCCCAGGCCTTCTGGCACGAACTCGACGGCGTGCTCGCGCGCTTGGGCTAACATCCAGCCATCCCCCAACCTTTGCGGCCATGCCGCCACGGCCGCCCCGCACGGCGGCGGGCCCGCGCACCTTTTCCACCATGGACAGCAAACTGCTCGACCTCCTCGTCTGCCCCGTGACCAAGGGCCCGCTGATCTACCGCCGCGAGCAGCAGGAACTGCTCTCGCGCAGCGCACGCCTGGCCTATCCCGTGCGCGACGGCATCCCCGTGCTGCTGGAAAACGAGGCGCGTGCGCTCTCCGACGACGAAGTGGCGCAACTGCCCACGCCGACCCCCCTCGTCTGACTGCCGCCCCCGCCCTCCGATGAGCTACACCATCCTGATCCCCGCGCGCCTGAGCTCCACGCGCCTGCCCAACAAGCCGCTGGCGCTGTTGGGCGGCGTGCCCATGGTCGTGCGTGTGGCCGAGCGCGCGGCCCAGTCGCGCGCCGCGCGCATCGTGGTCGCCACCGACAGCGACGAAGCGCTGGCCGCCTGCCAGGCGCATGGCGTCGAAGTGGTGCGCACACGTGCCGACCACCCCTCCGGCACCGACCGCCTGGCCGAGGCCAGCGCCCAGCTGGCACTGCCCGACGACGCATTGATCGTCAACGTGCAGGGCGACGAGCCGCTGATCGACCCCGCCCTGATCGATGCCGTGGCCGACGCGCTGGCCGCATCGGCTGCCCCCATGAGCACGGCGGCCCACGCGCTGGCCAGCGCCGACGAGTTCCGCAACCCCAACGTGGTCAAGGTCGTGCTCGACGCCGCGGGTTTTGCGCTGTACTTCAGCCGCGCGGGCATTCCTTTCCCGCGCGACTTTCCGGCCGAGCAATGGTTTGCCGACCCGGCGCAGGCCACGTACCCGGCGCCCGGCCACCCGCTGCGCCACATCGGCATCTACGGCTACCGCGCGGGCTTTCTGCGCCAATACCCCCAGCTGGCGCGCTCGCCGCTGGAGACCACCGAGTCGCTGGAGCAGTTGCGCGTGCTGTGGCACGGCCACCGCATCGCCGTGCACGTGAGCGCCAGTGCGCCGGGCGCGGGCGTCGACACGCCGGAAGACCTCGCGCGCGTGCAGGCGCTGTTCGCCTGAGAACCTGTTCGAAGTCCATTTCGGGCCGGATCCGAGTTCTGGCACAATCGCTTTCGATTTTTTCAGGAAATCCTGAAACACCTTGATCCAGTTCCTTCGACGTGTGGCTGCACCCTCTTCCAACCCCAGAACTTTCGCGTCAGTTTGCGTTGGGGATGCCATGCTATTCTTGTCGCCCGCTGACAACGTGCGCCCCCTCGGGCCGACCCGAGCCTGGGCCCTTCCCGCCCCCATCACGTCGCCAGCCACGAATTCAAAACCATCCGAGGAATAAGAAATGAAGCTCATCCTGCTGGGTGCCCCCGGCGCCGGCAAAGGCACGCAAGCGGCCTTCATCTGCAAGCATTACGGCATTCCCCAGATTTCCACCGGCGACATGCTGCGCGCGGCGGTCAAGGCGGGAACGCCCCTGGGCAAGCAAGCCGAATCGGTGATGAAGGCCGGCGGGCTGGTCAGCGATGACCTCATCATCAACCTCGTCAAGGAACGCATCGCCCAGCCCGACTGCGCCAGCGGCTTCCTGTTCGATGGCTTCCCGCGCACCATTCCCCAGGCCGAGGCCATGAAGAGCGCCGGCGTCAAGCTCGACTACGTGCTGGAGATCGACGTGCCCTTCGAGGCCATCATCGAGCGCATGAGCGGCCGCCGCACCCACCCGGCCAGCGGCCGCACCTACCACACGGTCTTCAACCCGCCCAAGGTCGCCGACACCGACGACGTGACCGGCGAGCCGCTGGTCCAGCGCGAGGACGACAAGGAAGAAACCGTGCGCAAGCGCCTGGATGTCTACAGCGCCCAGACGCGCCCGCTGGTGGATTACTACTCGAGCTGGGCCCACCAGGATCCCGCACACGCGCCCAAGTACCGCGCCATCAGCGGCATCGGCGACGTCGACGCGATCACGCAGCGTGCGCTCCAGGTCCTGAGCGCCTAAACGCGCCGGCGCCAGCCTTCCCCCGAATGCCCCGCACGGGCGGGGCATTTTCGTTGGGGCGGCCACTTTCCCCTGCCCGCCCGGGCGTCTTGCCTGCGCAACGCCGTTCGTCCCGAAACTGCTGCCGCTTGTCAAAAGCAAAAAACTGAACAAAAATACAGCTACTGGATATGTAAACAGCCCCTTTCGATTCCGTGCCCTCACGGTTTCGGCTGTCACCCAAGAACCACTGCAAGCAAGGATGGACGCGATGGACACCCAACCGCTCAAGCACCCCAAGCTGACACCGCGTCAGCAGGAGATTCTGGACCTCATCCGCGAAGCCATCACCCGTACCGGCGCGCCGCCCACGCGGGCCGAGATCGCGCGGCAACTGGGCTTCAAGTCGGCCAACGCGGCCGAGGAACATCTGCAGGCCCTGGCCCGCAAGGGCGCCATCGAGCTGGTCAGCGGCACCTCGCGCGGCATCCGGCTGCGCTCGGACGCGCTGCGCGACATCAACGAGTCGCGCCAGCAGCTCAGCTTCCCCCTGCCCGGCCTGGCTCAACTGGCCCTGCCGCTGATCGGCCGCGTGGCGGCGGGCTCGCCCATCCTGGCACAAGAACACGTGGACCGCATGTACCAGGTCGAAAGCAGCCTGTTCCAGCAGCGCCCCGACTACCTGCTGCGCGTGCGCGGCATGTCCATGCGCGACGCCGGCATCATGGACGGCGACCTGCTGGCCGTGCGCGCGTCCAAGGAAGCGCGCAACGGCCAGATCGTCGTGGCCCGGCTGGGCGAGGAAGTGACCGTCAAACGTTTCCTGCGGCGCAACGGCACGATCGAACTCATCGCCGAAAACCCCGAATACAAGACCATCGTGGTCCAGCCTGGCGAACCCTTCGAGGTCGAAGGACTCGCAGTCGGCCTCATCCGCAACACCATGCTGATGTAGCCGGCCACGCCCGGCGCCATTCGCGCGCCAGGGCTGTTGCCCGTTTTCCCCCACCACGCGTTTGTTTTCATCGCCCACCAGGCGGTGAAGGGGCTGTCTTGCGCCCTGGTTTTTCCTGCGTGGCCGTCGTCTTCCTCGTGTTGCTTCAGGAGTCCGTCATGGATCACCATTCTTTCAACCATGTGCGCCACATCGCCCGCCAGCCTTTCCGCGCCTTGACCGCCATCGTCGAGTTCTTCGCGCCCTGGCAGAAAAACGGCGCCGGCCCACTGGATGTCAGCCAGTTGCATGCCCATGAAGCCGCACGGCAATGGCGGGCATCGCCCAGTTCACGCGCCATGCGCCTGGTGGCCGACGCCGCCACACAGCGACGCGCGCTGGAACACACCTCGGCGCGTGCACGCAACACGGCGCTGACGGCGGCCAACCAGCCCATGCTGCCGCCCGCACGGCCCTTGCGGGTGATCCGGCGCGTCGACGCCCACACGCCCGCCAACGCGTCGGGCCGCATGGTGATCTCCGGCCGCATCGCCGACGTCTGCGCCGAGCTCGAACGGCTGGCCGACGCCGCCCAGGCCTGACGCTGGCAATTCTTCCCTGGCGGCGCAGTGCCGCCTCAGGACCGCAGGCGCGCGGGCACCGGTTTCAAGACGTCAGTTGCGAAACACTGGACCCGGACGGCACACCACGCTCCCTGTTGGCGCCGGCCAGGGCGTAGCATCGGGGCTTTGCCGCCCGATGCCTTTTGCTGGAGTGCCGCCGATGTCCCATCACCCGTCGTTCGACGCCCTTGCCTCGCTCTGGCGGCATGCCGGTCTTGCACCGGCCGCGCTGGACTTCGTCACGCTCCCGGGCCAGGACCCGGTGTTCCCGTCCTCGTTCGCCGTTGGCACCGCAGCCCAGTCCACCATGGCGGCCGCCGCGCTGGCGGCTTGTGAACTGGCCCACGCACGCGGCCAGGCCCGCCAGCGGGTGACCGTCGACATGACCCATGCGGCCGTCGAATGCACAGGCTGGTTTTCGATCGACGGGCATACGCCGTCCATCTGGGACGCGTTTTCAGGCCTGTACCGCTGCGCCGATGGCCATGTCCGCGTGCACGCCAATTTCGCCCACCACCGTGACGGCGCGCTGCGTGTTCTGGGCCTGGATCCGGCGTCAGCGACACGCGCCGACGCCGAGCAGGCCTTTCGCCACTGGAAGGCGCTGGACTTCGAGCAGACCATGGCCGAGCGCGGCTTGGTTGCCACGGCCTTGCGGCGTTTCGACGAATGGGACGCCACACCCCAAGGCCAGGCCGTGGCTGCTCAGCCTTTGCTGACGCTCACGCGCATTGGCGACGCGCCGCCACGCGCGCTGCCGCCGCTGGCAGGCGACGACCGGCCGCTGGCTGGCCTGCGTGTGCTGGACCTCACGCGCATCCTGGCCGGGCCGGTAGGCGGACGCGCACTGGCCGCGCTCGGCGCCGACGTCATGCTGGTCAATTCGCCCCACCTGCCCAACATCGCCGCCATTGCCGACACCAGCCGGGGCAAACGGTCGGTCCACGTCGACCTGCGCACGGCCGACGGCCAGGCCACGCTGTGGCGATTGCTCGACCAGGCGCATGTGTTCTCGCAAGGCTACCGCCCGGGCGGACTGGCGGCCCTGGGCTTTTCGCCGCAGGCGCTGGCCGAGCGCCGGCCCGGCATCGTCTGCGTGTCGCTGACAGCGTACGGCACACAAGGGCCTTGGGCCGACCGGCGCGGCTTCGATTCGCTGGTGCAGACCGCCATGGGCTTCAACCACGCTGAGGGAGAAGCCGCCAGCAACGGCCAGCCCCGCGCGCTGCCGATGCAGATCCTCGACCAGGCCACGGGCTACCTCATGGCTTTTGGCGCGGCCGCCGCGCTGTGGCGCCAGCAACACGAAGGCGGCAGCTGGCACGTGCAGGTCTCGCTGGCCCAGACCGGCCACTGGCTGCGCGGACTCGGCCGCATCGACCAGGGCCTGGCGGCCGCCACGCCGGACTTCGCGCTTTACCTGGACGGCGGCCGGGCATCGGGATTCGGGCACGGGGTTCGGGGAGCAATGGAACAGGGAAGTCAGTTAAGCCCTCACCAGTGACGGTCAGTGCCCTCCATGCGCGCATCGCTCTCTGAGAAGCAGTGCCGGTCGTCTGCACCGCTGGCGATGTCGGTCA
>WNDQ01000041.1 GCA_009912175.1 Paracidovorax wautersii
TGACCGTGGTAGCCAATACTGCTCGCGCGAGCACCGCGCCCTGTTGGAGCAATACGCTTTGATCGCCAGCATGAGTGCCAGAGGCAACTGCTACGACAACGCAGCAATGGAGAGTTGGAACCACAGTCTGAAGGTCGAGGCCATCCATGGTGAACACCTCGCCACACGGGAGCAGGCCAAGGCTCATGTGTTTGACTACATTGAGGTTGACTACAATCGGATCCGGCTGCACTCGACCCTGGGCTACCTCAGCCCAGAGCAGTACGAGCTGGCCAATGTCGCTTAGATAGGTGTCCGTAAATCAGGGGCAAGATCAATGTTGTCGGCCACGGTCATCGAGGGGTAGTTGATGAACTGCTGGTAGACCATGGCCACGTTGCGTTCACGCACCGGCATGCCGGTCACGTCCACACCGTCGACGCGCACGCGCCCTTCGGTGGGCGCGTCCAGCCCGGCCATGATGCGCATCAGGCTGGTCTTGCCCGCCTGCGTTGCGCCCAGCAGCACGGTCACGGCGCCCGGCTGCAGCGCCAGGTCCATGCCGCGCAGCCAGGTCTGCGCCCCCACTGTCTTGCCGATGCGCTCCAGAACCAGCTGCATCCTGCACCCTTTCGTGCCACGGGAATCGGTCGATGGTCTCGCGCCGCGCACGGCCATTCCCGGCCGATTTCCGCGCTTCGCTTAAATTCATTTTTGTTCTTTTTCGTTCGATTTAAGTCAAGGTTTACCCTTGATCGCTTCCTTTTTGTTCGTTTTAAAGTGGAGGCACCCTCACGGTTCCTTTCCTCATTTTTCTTTTTCGTGGCCGATCCCCGCGTGAACACCAATCCCCGCCAACTGCTGCTGCTCGAACAGGTCCGCCTGCGCCGTTCGGCCTCCGTGGAAGAACTTGCCGACACCCTGGGCGTGACCCTGCAGACCGTGCGCCGCGACGTCCAGCGCCTGGCCGACCTCGGGCTGGTGGCGCGTTTTCACGGCGGCGTGCGGGTGCCCAGCTCCACCACCGAGAACCTGGCCCACACCCAGCGCGAGACGCTCAACGCCGAAGGCAAGGCGCGCATCGCGCAGGCCGTGGCGCGCGAGGTGCCCAACCACTGCTCGCTGATCCTGAACATCGGCACCACCACCGAGGCGATTGCGCGCGCGCTGCTGCGCCATCGCGGGCTGCGCGTGATCACCAACAACCTGCACGTGGCCACCATCCTGGCCGGCAACGCCGACTGCGAGGTGATCGTGGCCGGTGGCGTGGTGCGCGCGCGACCGCGGCATCGTGGGCGAGGCGGCGGTGGACTTCATCCGCCAGTTCAAGGCCGATATCGCGCTCATCGGCATCTCGGGCATCGAGCCCGACGGTTCGCTGCGCGACTTCGACCTGCGCGAGGTCAAGGTCGCGCAGACCATCATCAGCCATGCGCGCGAAGTCTGGCTGGCGGCCGACCAGAGCAAGTTCAACCGGCCCGCCATGGTGCAGGTCGCCACGCTCGCGCAAATCGACCGCCTGTTCACCGACGCGCCGCCGCCCGAGCCCTTCCCCGCACTGCTGCGCGATGCCAGCGTGGACACCACCGTGGCGGGCTGAGAACGTGTTCTGACGCCCCCGCCACGCCCTTTTGCCTGCCGGCCACCCGGCCTCTCTGCCATGACCTACCTGCTTGCCCTCGACCAAGGCACCTCCAGTTCGCGCAGCATCGTGTTCGATGAAAACGGCCGCATCGTCGCGCAGGCCCAGCAGGAGCTGCCGCAGATCTACCCGCGGCCCGGCTGGGTCGAGCACGACCCGCTGGTGATCTGGCGCACCCAGCTGGCGACCGCGCGCGACGCGCTGGCCCAGGCCGGGCTGCAGGCGCACGACGTGCGGGCGCTGGGCATCACCAACCAGCGCGAAACCACGGTGCTGTGGAACCGCCGCACCGGCCAGCCCGTGCACCATGCCATCGTCTGGCAGGACCGGCGCGCCGAGCCGCTGTGCGCCGAGCTGCGCGAGCAAGGCCACGAGCCGCTGATCCAGGCCCGCACCGGCCTGCGCATCGACGCCTATTTCTCGGCCACCAAGCTGCGCTGGCTGCTCGACCACGTGCCCGGCGCACGCGCCGCGGCCGAGGCCGGCGAACTGGCCTTCGGCACCGTCGACAGCTGGCTCATCTGGCAGCTCACCGGCGGCCAGGTGCATGTGACCGACGTGACCAACGCCGCGCGCACCATGTTCTTCAACGTGCACACCAACGACTGGGACGACGACCTGCTGGCCCTGCTGCGCATTCCGCGCGCGCTGCTGCCGCGCGTGCAGCCCTCGGCCAGCGACTTCGGCGCCACCGAGGCCGGCCTGCTGGGCGGCGCCATCCGCATCGGCGGCGTGGCCGGCGACCAGCAGAGCGCCCTGTTCGGCCAGGCCTGCTTTACGGCCGGCATGGCCAAGAACACCTACGGCACGGGCTGCTTCATGCTCATGCACACGGGCAGCGGCTTCCAGACCTCGCGCAACGGCCTGTTGACCACCAGCGCGGCACAAACCAGCGCCCGCCAGCCCGAGTACGCCATGGAAGGCAGCGTCTTCGTGGGCGGCGCCGTGGTGCAGTGGCTGCGCGACGGGCTGCGCGCCATCACCCGCAGCGACGAAGTGCAGTCGCTGGCCGAAAGCGTGCCCGATTCGGGCGGCGTGATGATGGTGCCGGCCTTCACCGGCCTGGGCGCGCCCTACTGGCAACCCGACGCGCGCGGCACCATCACAGGCCTGACGCGCGGCACCACCATTGCCCACATCGCGCGCGCGGCGCTCGAAAGCATCGCCTACCAGAGCGCCGCGCTGCTGCAGGCCATGAGCCGCGACGCGGTCGAAGCCGGTGGCGCGCCGGTCAGCGAGCTGCGCGTGGACGGCGGCGCCTGCGTCAATGACCTGCTCATGCAATTCCAGGCCGACCTGCTGGGCATCCCCGTCGTGCGCCCCGCCGTGGTCGAGACCACCGCCCTGGGCGCGGCCTACCTGGCCGGCCTGACCAGCGGCGTCTACCAGGGCACGGCCGACCTGGCACGGCTGTGGCGCACCGAACGCCGCTTCACGCCCACGCTCAGCCCCGCGCATGCGCAGCAGCTCATGGCGCGCTGGGAGCATTCGGTCCGCCAAGCTGCGCTGGAATAGACGCCCCCCGAAGCGCCTGCGGCGCCTGCCCCCACTGGGGGTGACAGCGTGGACGGGCAAAGCCCGTCCACGCTGTCACTTGCAAGAGAGGGTCCTAGGGCATTCCACCACAGCGCGACTACGCGCAATGAAATAATGCGGCGCATCATTCCACCGTTCACTGAACTGCCGCACCATGACCGCCGCTTCCACTGCCACGCCCAGCCATCCTTTGATCGCCTTCATCGGCGGCGGCAACATGGCCAGCGCCATCATCGGCGGGCTGGTCCAGCAGGGCCATCCGGGCGAGCGCATCGTGGTGGTGGCGCCGACCGAGGCCACGCGTGGCCGGCTTGCGCAGGCCTACGGCGTGCGCACGCTGGCCGCGCCCGATGCGTCGCTGGGCGGCGCCGATCTGGTGGTGTGGGCCGTCAAGCCGCAGATGCTGCAGGCCGCGGCCCAGCCCGTGCTGCCCTTTGTGGCCCAGGCGCTGCACCTGAGCGTGGCCGCCGGCATTGGCAGCGACACGCTGGCACGCTGGCTGCAGTCCGAACGGGTAGTGCGCGCCATGCCCAACACGCCGGCGCTGGTCGGCCAGGGCATGACCGGGCTGTACGCACGGCCGGCCGCAACCAGCGCCGACCGCACACTGGTCGAGCGCACGCTGCAGCCCACCGGCCAGTTGCTGTGGCTGGACCAGGACACGCTGATCGACGCCGTCACCGCCGTCTCGGGCTCCGGCCCGGCCTATGTCTTTTATTTCATGGAAGCGATCGAGGCCCAGGGCGTCAAACTGGGCCTGAGCCCGCAGCAGGCGCACCAGCTTGCCCTGGCCACCTTCGCGGGCGCCACCGCGCTGGCGGCCGCTTCCGACGAGCCGCTGCAGACGCTGCGCCAGCGCGTCACCTCCAAGGGCGGCACCACGTTCGCGGCCATCAGCAGCCTGAAAGCCGACGGCGTGGCCGGCAGCATCCAGCGCGCCGTGCAGGCCTGCCAGCAGCGCGCCCGTGAACTGGGCGCGGAATTCGGCCGCGCGGATTGACTCCAAGCACCACGGCGGCCGGCGTGGCCGCCCGCGCCAGGAGCAAACATGCCTGCCCAAGACCTCCCAAACGCTATCCCAAACGATAGCAAGCCCGCCATGATTGCCAGCCCCCGGATGCCTGCAACCCTGCGCCAGGAATTCAAGCGCCGCTGGGCGCCGCACCGCATCTGGCCGCGCCTGCTGGCCTTGCTGGCCCTGGTCACGGTCGTGCTGCTGCAAGCCGGCTGCGCCTCCACCTTGCGCAGCGACGTAACCACCTTCCAGCGCTGGCCCGCCGACGCCCAGGGCGCCACCTTCGACTTCCGCACCGACCCGCGCTATGCGCAGGACCTCGAATACCAGAGCTACCAGCAGCACATCGCCAACGCCCTGCAGCTCCAGGGCCTGCGTCTGGCCACCCCGGGCGAGAAACCGCGCTTCTGGGTCGGCTTCGACTACGACACCGCCACACGACGCGTCGTCACGCAGGAGCCGATCTTCGACGACCGCCGGGTCTGGGTCTCGCCGATCTGGGTGCAGGGCGCCGGCTGGCGCGGCGGCTACTGGGCCAGCGACCCGTTCGGCCCGCGCATCATCGGCCAGCGCGCGGTCGAGCACGACGTGCGCACGCGCCGCCTGAAGGTCGAGATCAACGACGGCGAGCGCCGCGTGTTCGAGGGCACGGCCCAGACCAACGCGGGCGGCGACCAGCCCATCAGCACCGTCATGCCCTACCTGATCCGCAGCGTCTTCGACGACTTCCCCGGCCGCGACGGCCAGACCCGCACGGTCGAATTCGACACCAAGACACGCGCGATCCGGCGCTGAAACCGCAGCGCCACGCGGGGCCACGCGGCACAATCGCCGCATGACGCCTTCGACGCTTTCCTCACCCGATCCCGGCTCGCCCGCGCAGGCCGGCGCCACGTCGCATGCCTATGCGGCGCTCACGCCCGACGTGGTGCTCGACGCGCTGGCCAGCATCGGGCTGTACGGCGACGGCCGCCTGATGGCGCTGAGCTCGTACGAAAACCGCGTCTATCAGGTCGCGCTTGAATCCCCTTTCGATACCGGCCACGAGCACTGCAGCGCCGTCGTCGCCAAGTTCTACCGGCCGGGCCGCTGGAGCCGCGCGCAGATCCTGGAAGAACACGCCTTCGCGGCCGAGCTGGTCGCCGACGAGGTGCCCATGGTCGCGCCGCTGGTGGTGGACGGCCAGACGCTGTTTCACTTCGGCGGTTTTGATTTTTCGGTCAGCCCGCGCCGGGGCGGTCGCCGGCCCGAGCTGGACGATTTTGAAGTGCTGGAGTGGATCGGCCGGCTGATGGCGCGGCTGCACAACGTGGGCGCACGCACGCCCTTCGTGCACCGCCCCGCGCTCGACGCCCAGACCTTCGCGCGCGAGCCGCGCGAGTGGCTGCGGCGCCACGACATGATCCCGCCCGACGCGCGCCCGGCCTGGGAGGCCGCGTTCGAACGCGCGCTGGCCCTGATCGACACGGCGCTGGCGCGCGGCGGCGACGGCGGCGCGGCCATCACGGCATTGCGCCTGCATGGCGACTGCCACCCCGGCAACATTCTGTGGACGCCCGACACCGGCCCGCATTTTGTCGACCTGGACGATGCGCGCACGGGGCCGGCGGTGCAGGACCTGTGGATGCTGACCAGCGGCGACCGCGCCCAGCGCACGCAGCAGTGGAGCGCGCTGCTCGACGGCTACGAAAGCCTGCGGGCCTTCGACCGGCGCGAGCTGGCACTGGTCGAGCCGCTGCGCACGCTGCGCCTGATCCACTACAGCGCCTGGCTGGGACGACCCGGCCTTTCCGGCCAATTTCCCGTGGTTCGGCAGCAGCGCCTACTGGCACGGCCAGGCGCAGTTGCTGCACGAGCAGGTCGAGGCGATGCAGGACGAGCCGCTCTACGTCTGAGCCATCGCACCGCCCATGAAGCTCAAGCACATCGAGGTCTTCAACGCCATCATGCTGACGGGCAGCGTGAGCGCGGCGGCGCGCCTGCTGCACGTGACGCAGCCGGCGATCACGCAGACGCTCAAGCACGCCGAGCTGCAGTTGGGCTATGCGCTGTTCACGCGCCAGCGCAACCGGCTGGTGCCCACGCACGAGGCGCAGGCGCTGTACCCGGAGATCCAGCGGCTGATGTCGCAACTCGAGTCGGTGCGGCGGCTGTCGGCGGCGCTGGGCCGCCAGGGCGGCGCGGGGCTGCGCATCCTGATCGTGCCGTCGCTGGCGGTGCGGGCGCTGCCCGAGGCGCTGGCGCGTTTTCGCCAGCGGCATCCGGACATGCCGATCACGGTGCGCAGCCTGCATTCCCGCGAGGTGGCGCAGGCGATGGCGCTGCAGGAAGGCGATGCGGGCATCGTCTACGGGCGTATCAGCCACCCGGCGCTGCAGGCCGAGCTGCTGGCCACGGGCCGGCTGGTGTGTGTGTCGCGGGTGCGCGGTCGCACGGCCGCGCGGGTCGCGCCGGTGGCGCTGGAGGAGGTGCTGCGCAAGCCCTTCATCCGCATCGACGAGAACGACCCGCTGGGCGCGATGCTGGCCGAGCAGTGGTCGCGTCACGGGCTGCAGGCGCTGGCCGAGCGCGGGGCGGACATCACCGTGCAGACGCACCATATTGCGATGCTGCTGGCCGAGCAGGGCATGGCGCCGGCCATCATCGATTCGTTCACGGCGGGGGCGGCGCGCAGTGCGACGCTGCAGGCGCGGGTGATCGAGCCGGAGGTGCCGGTGGAGCTGAGTGCGCTGCTGCCGCAGAACGTGCGTTCGCCGCGGCCGGTGGCGGAGTTTCTGGAGGACTTCCGGCGGGTTCTGGGCGAGGTGGCGTGACTCCATCGGCCCCAAAAATCCGCCATGTCGGGAGTGCGCGAGCGGGTTCAGGGACCGATCTCAGCGAGGTCAAGGAGGAGCCGATCGCCGCAAGGCGATTGGCGGGGGACAGGAGCAGAGAGCGGTCCCTGAACCCGTTCGCGCACGCGCTCGCCTCGCGATGGCCTGCAAAAAGCAGCCGTCAGCGCGTGGGTGGGGGGCTTACACATAACAAAACGGCTGCGCCTGCGGCGCCAGCGCTTCGCGCCGCATGGCACGCGCCAGCAATTGCGCGCTGCCGGCGGCCAGGGTCAGGCCGAGTGCGCCGTGGCCGACGTTGAGCCACAGGTTGCCCAGCGGCGTGGCGCCGATGAGCGGGCGACCGCTGGGCGTGGCCGGGCGCAGGCCGGCCCAGGGATTGCGTTGCGACAGGTCGCAGGCGCCAGGGAAGGTGGCCTCGACCGCGCGGCACAACGAGTCGATGCGGCGCTCGTCGATGGACAGGTCGGCGCCGCACAGTTCGGCAAAGCCCGCCACGCGCAGGTGACGGCCCAGCCGGGCGTGGACCAGCTTGCGGCCGGTGTCGGTGATGCTGGCGTGCGGTGCGGCGGCGTCGTCGACGATGGGCAGGGTGACGCTGTAGCCCTTGATGGGCTCGATCGGCAGGCGCAGGCCGAGCGGGCGCAGCAGGGCTTGCGCCTGGGGGCCGGCGGCGACGACGAAGTGGTCGGCCTCGATGCGCTGGCCGTCGGCCAGGCGCACGGCGGCGATTTGCCCGGCGCGCCGCTCGAAGCCGGTCACGGCCTGGCCCATGCGCTGCGTGGCGCCGCTGGCCTGCGCCAGGGCGCGGGCCAGGCCGGCGGCGTCGATTACTTCTTCACTCTCGGTCCACACGCCGAAGCTGATCGGGCCGCCGCCGGTGGCGGCCAGCGCGGGCTCGAGCGCGCGGCATTCGTCGGCGCCGACCAGTTGCTGCACGCAGCCCAGATCGGCCTGCCAGCGCAGTTGCTGGGCGACCTGGGCGCGCGCCTCGGGTTTGCGGTAGATCACCAGCTTGCCGGCGCGGCTGTGGTGCAGGGCCGCGCGTGTGGCGGCGGGCAGCGTGTCGAGCCAGCCGTGCAGGGTGTCGCGGCTCAGGAAGGACAGGCCCAGCAGCGCGGCCGTGGTGCGCTGCACCTGCGGCCAGCGGCAGGCCTGGGTGAAGGCCATGAGCCAGCGCCCATGGCCGAGGTCGGCGCGCGGGCGCCAGCGCAGCGGGCTGTCGGCGTCGCCACGCCAGGACGACAGCAGCCACGAGGGCAAGGCGCGCAGCGCGGTGGGTGTGGCCAGAGGCTCAACGTAGCTGTAGCTGAGCTGGGCGCCGTTGGCCTTGCTCACGCCCTCGCCCGGCTGCGTGCCCGCGTCGACCAGGGTGACGCGCCAGCCTTCGCGTGCCAGCGCATAGGCGCAGGCGGCGCCGACGATGCCCGCGCCGATGACGCAGGCGTGCCTGCTGCTGTTCATGATGCTTGCCTTGGATGGAAATCTGGAAAGGAAAAAGGCGCCCCGAATCCGTCTTGCGCGGCGGGTGCGCCTGTGGGCAGAGGGGCCGCACGCGGTGCGCGCGCGGCCACGCAGCGGCCGGCAGCGATCAGGTTGCCGGCTTGTCGGAGAGCTCGGTCAGGTTCTTCTTGAGCTCGTCGCTCATGGGCGCGTTCAGGTTGATGTTGTTGGGCGGAATGGGCGAGAGGAACCACTTCTTGTAGAGCGCCTCGAATTCGCCGCTCTTCATCAGCTCGGCCAGGGTGTCGTTGACCAGCTTCTGGAAGGCCGGGTCGTCGCGCCGCATCATGAAGGCGTAGGGCTCGACCTGGATGGCGTCGCCCACCACGGCCAGGCTGGCCGGCGTGCGCGACATGGCCTTGAGGCCGTAGAGCAGGATGTCGTCCATGGCGAAGGCGTCGACGCGGCCGGACTCGACCAGCAGCGCGGCTTCGGCGTGGTCCTTGGCGCTGGTGATGTTCAGGCCCAGGTTCTGTTCCTGGTTGACGCGGCGCATGACCAGCATGTTGGTGGTGCCGGCGGTGATCACCACGTTCTTGCCCTTGAGGTCGGCCAGCGACTTGATGCCGGAATCGGTCTTCACCAGGAAACGCGTGCCGGTGTAGAAGTAGTTGGTGGCGAACTGGACCTGCTTGCCGCGTTCGCTGTTGTTGGTGGTCGAGCCGCATTCGATGTCGACGGTGCCGTTCTGCACCAGCGGCACACGGTTGGCCGAGGTCACGCTCTGGGCGACCACCTTGAGGTCGCCGCGGCCGGTGATCGTCTTGAGCTTGTCGGCGATCTTGTTGCAGATCTCCCAGCCGATGCCGGTGGGCTTGGCCGAACCGTCGAGGTAGGAGAAGGGGATCGACGACTCGCGGTAGGCGATGGTGAACACCCCGCTCTGCTTGACCTTGGCGATGGTGTCGCCCGCCTGCGCCTGGGCCGACGTCACGGCGCCCAGCGCGCCGGCCAGCGCCAGGGACACGGTCAGCGCCACCCGCGCCAGGCGCGGGCGGGCCATGGGGAAGGACAAGTCAGCACGCATGGAAATTCTCCTCAAGCCAGGTTGTGAATCGTGAAAGCGAGCGCCCATGCTAGGCGCTTGGCGGCCGGTCGTTGATCGCTTTTTGCCGGGAGCCCATAAGGCCCGCTAATGGCTCCCCAGGGTGGTGCGGCACGGCCGCGGGCATTCCCCAGGAGGCGGGCTGCAAGCGCACATCGGCGGTGCGGCCATCGCGCCACCCCATCGCCGTCGCATCACCAGCAAAACGCCGTCGAAAGGGAGGACGCTCGGGTTTGGGGCGCGCGCCCACGCCAGCACGACGAGCCAGTTACCATCGGCGCTGACCCAATGACGCGCGCACCGCCCCGACCCCGCCACCCGGCGACGGTCTGCCAGGGCTTTTGCACCGACCACGACGCGCGCACCGCCTGCCTCCCATGAACATCATCTTTGCCGGAACCCCCGAATTCGCCGCCGTGGCGCTGGACGCGCTGCTGGCGGCCGGCCACCACGTCCCGCTGGTGCTGACCCAGCCCGACCGCCCCGCCGGGCGCGGCATGAAGCTGCAGCCCTCGCCCGTCAAGCAGCGCGCACTGCAGCACGGCATCGCCGTCGCCCAGCCGCACAGCCTGCGCCTGGATGGCAAATACCCCGACGAGGCCCGTGCAGCGCAGCAGGCCATCGCCGACGCGCGGGCCGACGTCATGGTGGTGGCCGCCTACGGCTTGATCCTGCCGGGCTGGACGCTGCAAGCCATGAGCGGCGCCGGGCCGTCCCAAGCCGCGAACGCCCCCTCGGGGGGCAGCGCAGTCCGCGCAGCGGCAAGCGTGGGGGCTCGTCGCCATGGATGCCTGAACATCCACGCCAGCCTGCTGCCGCGCTGGCGCGGCGCGGCGCCCATCCACCGCGCGATCGAGGCGGGCGATGCGCAAACCGGCGTGACCATCATGCAGATGGACGCGGGCCTGGACACGGGCGACATGCTGCTCATGGAAGCCCTGCCCATCGCCGCCGACGACACCACCGGCACGCTGCACGACAAGCTGGCCGCCCAGGGCGGACGGCTGATCGTGCAGGCGCTGGCCCGCCTGGGCGACGGCGCCCTGCCCGCCACGCCGCAGCCGGCCGAGGGCGTGACCTACGCCGCCAAGATCGACAAGGGCGAGGCCGCCATCGACTGGCAAGCGCCCGCGGCCGTGATCGAACGCCGCATCCGCGCCTTCAACCCCTTCCCGGGCGCGGCGACCCCGCTGGCCGGCGAGGCGCTCAAGATCTGGCAGGCCGCCGAGGCCGCGGGCACCGCAGGCGCGCAGCCCGGCCAGGTGCTGGCGGCCGATGGCAGCGGCATCGTCGTGGCCTGCGGACCGGATGGCGGCCAGGCCCTGCGCCTGCTGCAGTTGCAACGCGCGGGCGGCAAACGCCTGGATGCGGCCGACTTCCTGCGCGGCTGCCCGGTGACACCGGGCGTGGTATTGGGCGTGGTATTGGGCGTGGTGTTGGGCGCCGACGCGGCGCCGGGAGCGGCCTGATGTTCTGGCGCCCCGAACTCCGCCGCCACCCCGAATTCATGGCCGGCGTGCGCGACATGCTGCCCGTGGCGCCCGGCCTGGGCGCCTGGGCCGTGATGAGCGGCGTGGCCATGGTCAAGTACGGTCTGAGCCCGCTCGAAGCCGGCCTGATGACGCTGATGGTCTACGCCGGCAGCTCGCAACTGGCCTCGCTGCCGCTGATCGCCGCGGGCGCGCCGCTGTGGGTGATCGTGGCCACGGCCTTCTGCGTCAACCTGCGCTTCGTGGTGTTCAGTGCGCACCTGCGCCTGTACCTGCTCTACCTGCCCAAGCTGCCGCGGCTGATCACGGCCTACCTGAGCACCGACATGTCCTACGTGATGCTGATCAAGCGCCACCCCGTGCCGACCGAGAACGCCGACGACCGCCTCGGGCGCCAGGCCTACCTGGCCGGCAACGCCTGCGTGAGCTGGTTCAGCTGGATGAGCCTGAGCCTGGCCGGCATCCTGCTGGCCAATGTGCTGCCCATGTCCTGGGGGCTGGGTTTCGCGGGCATCCTGGCGCTGGTCGGCATCCTGTGCTCGCTGCTGCAGACGCCGCTGCAGCGCGTCTCGGCCCTGGTGGCCGGCGCCGCGGCGGTGCTCACGCTGGGCCTGCCGCTCAAGCGCAACATCCTGGTGGCCATCGCCACCGCGGTCGTCGTCGGCCTGATGCTCGAAAAACGGCTACCGGGCTTCGGCCCGACCGAATCGGGAGGGACAAAACCATGACGCTCGACTGGTGGACGCTCGTCATCATCGTCGGCATGGCCGCCATGACGGTGGTCACGCGCGCCTTCTTTTTCCTGTTCGACCGGCCCTGGAACCTGCCGCGCTGGGCGCACCGCGGGCTGGTGTACGCACCCGGCGCGGCGCTGGCGGCAGTGGTCGCGCCGGAAATCATCACCACCCACGGCTACCTCATCAATCCGCTCATGGACGCGCGCATCTACGCCACGGTGGCCGGCGTGGCCTGGTACCTGTGGCGGCGCGGCATCTTCGGCACCATCGTCTGTGGCATGGCGGTCTACCTGCCGCTGCACGTGGGTCTGGGCATCTGAGACGCGTGTTCCAACGCCGCAGGGCGCCCGTGAGAGACAAGGCCGCCCGGCCGCGCTGGAGCGGCTCTTGAGGGCCCTTTAGAATGGCCGGCGACACGGCGGTGCCCTGCCTGGCGCGCGCCGGCTTCCGGTTTTTCAACTCCTCGCCAAGCGCATCCATGAACGTCATCCGTTTCGCCGATCTCATCGCCCAGGGCAAAGTCCAGGGCCAGCGCGTCTTCATCCGCGCCGACCTCAACGTGCCCCAGGACGACGCGGGCCACATCACCGAGGACACCCGCATCCGTGCCTCGCTGCCGGCCATCCGCGCCGCGCTCGACGCGGGCGCCGCCGTCATGGTGACCTCGCACCTGGGCCGCCCGACCGAAGGTGAATTCAAGCCCGCCGATTCGCTGGCGCCCGTCGCCCAGCGCCTGTCCGAGCTGCTCGGACGCGAGGTGCCGCTGGTCTCCAACTGGGTCGACGGCGTGCACGTGCAGCCCGGCCAGGTCGTGCTGCTGGAAAACGCCCGCCTCAACAAGGGCGAGAAAAAGAACGACGAGGCGCTCGCGCGCAAGCTCGCCGCGCTGACCGACATCTTTGTGCACGACGCTTTCGGCACCGCCCACCGCGCCGAGGCCTCGACCTACGGCATCGCGCAGTACGCCAAGATCGCCTGCGCCGGCCCGCTGCTGGCCGCCGAGATCGACGCCCTGACGCAGGCGCTGGCCGCGCCCAAGCGCCCGCTGGCCGCCATCGTGGCCGGCTCCAAGGTCAGCACCAAGCTCACCATCCTCAAGGCGCTGTCCGAGAAGGTCGACCAGCTCATCGTGGGCGGCGGCATCGCCAACACCTTCCTGCTGGCCGCGGGCCTGCCCATCGGCAAGTCGCTGGCCGAGCCCGACCTGGTCGACCAGGCCAAGGCCGTGATCGCCGCGCTCGCGGCGCGCGGCGCGGCCGTGCCCATCCCGGTCGACGTCGTCACCGCCAAGACCTTCGCGGCCGACGCGCCGGCCACCGTCAAGGCCGCCACCGACGTGGCCGACGACGACCTGATCCTGGACATCGGCCCCAAGACCGCCGCCCTGCTGGCCGAACAGCTCAAGGCCGCCGGCACCATCGTCTGGAACGGCCCGGTCGGCGTGTTCGAGTTCGACGCCTTCGCCAACGGCACCCAGGTCGTGGCCCAGGCGATTGCCGACAGCAGTGCCTTCTCGATCGCCGGCGGCGGCGACACGCTGGCCGCCATCGCCAAGTACGGCATCGAAGACAAGATCAGCTACATCTCCACCGGCGGCGGCGCCTTCCTGGAAGTGCTGGAAGGCAAGACCCTGCCGGCTTTCGAGATCCTGCAAAAGCGCGCGGCGGGCTGATGCCCGCCTGCCGCCGGCCCCCTGGGCTGGCGGCGCCTCCTTGATCGCAGGGCCGGCCACGGCCGCGCCCTGCAAGCTTCGTGGCGATATGGCAGGATGCCGCTCTGACGCTGACGCGCCGGGCCGCTCCACCCCTTCGCCGCGCCGCATGCGCGTGGCGCCATCGCCGCATGTTCCGTTTCCTCGAATCCCTGATCCAGGGCACCCGCTCGCCCTCGCCCCATGCACCGCCCGCCCGGCTCGGGGCGTTTTACTGGCACTTCATCGGCCAGACCAAGGGACCTTACCTCGCCATGGTCGCCACCTGCCTGTTGCTGGCACTGGCCGACATGGGCATTCCGGTGGTCATCGGCCAGGTGGTCCATCTGCTGGAGGCCCCCGACCGCGCGGCCGCGCTCTCGGCCCACGGGACACAGCTGGCGATGATGCTCGGGCTGGTGCTGCTGCTGCGCCCCCTGCTGCAGGCGGTCGATCTGACGGTCCGCCACAACGTGCTGGTGCCGGGCGTGACCAGCCTGGTGCGCTGGCAGAGCCACTGGCACGTGGTGCGCCAGGGCTGGCCGTTCTTTCAGAAGGATTTCGCCGGACGCATCGCCAACCGCGTGATGCAGACCGCCGAGGCGATGCGCGACAGCGTGATCTCCTCGATCCGCGCGCTGACCTTCATCACCACCTACGGCCTGTTCGCCCTGGTCCTGACGGCGCTGGCAGACTGGCGCCTGGGTCTGCCCACGCTGGTCTGGCTGTGCGGCTACGCGGGCTTCCTGCGCCATTTTGTGCCCCGCCTGCGCAAGCTGGCGCGCGAGCGCTCGGATCTGCGTTCATTGGTCGTCGCGCGCGTGGTGGACAGCTACAGCAACATCCTGACCGTGAAGCTCTTTGCCCGGCTGGCCGACGAGGACGCTTACGTGCGCGAGGCCGTGGACGATCACCAGCGCGCCATCGCGGGCCACATGCGCATGACGGCGCGTTTCCTGCTCACCCTCAACGCCATGAATGCGCTGCTGCTGGTGTCCACGGCGGCCAGCGGCCTGTGGCTGTGGGGCCAGGGACTGGTCGGCGCGGCGCAGGTGGCCACCGCGATTCCGCTGGCCTGGCAGATCGCCAACGCCTCGGGCTGGGTCTCGTTCGAGATCGCGAGCATCTTCGAAAATATCGGCACCGTGCAGGACGGCATGGACACCATCGCCGTGCCGCACGCCCTGCTCGACGCGCCCGAAGCGCGGCCGCTGCGCGTCACGCAAGGCGGCATTCGCCTGCAGGACCTGCACTTCTCCTACGGCGGCCCGCGCCCGGTGATCGACGGCATCGACCTGGCGGTTCGGCCGGGCGAGCGCATCGGGCTGGTGGGCCGCTCGGGCTCGGGGAAATCGACGCTGGTCAACTTGCTGCTGCGCTTCTATGACGTCGAGCGCGGCAGTATCGCGATCGATGGCCAGGACGTGCGTGGCGTCACCCAGGAGAGCCTGCGCGCGGCCATCGGCCTGGTCACGCAGGACACCTCGCTGCTGCATCGCTCCATCGCCGACAACATCCGCTACGGCCGGCCCGAGGCCACCCTGGCCGAGGTGATGCAGGCCGCACGCACGGCGCAGGCCGATGGCTTCATCTCCCAGCTCAGCGACTGGCGCGGGCGCACGGGCTATGACGCCCACGTGGGCGAGCGCGGCGTCAAGCTCTCGGGCGGCCAGCGCCAGCGCATCGCCATCGCACGCGTCATCCTGAAGAACGCGCCGATCCTGGTGCTCGACGAGGCCACGTCCGCGCTCGACAGCGAAATCGAGGCCGCCATCCAGGAACAGCTGGTGGGCCTGATGGAGGGCAAGACGGTGATCGCCATCGCGCACCGGCTCTCGACCATCGCGCGCATGGACCGGCTGGTGATACTCGATCAGGGACGTATCGTCGAGCAGGGCACGCACACCGAACTGCTGCGGCGCGGCGGCCACTACGCGGCCCTGTGGCGGCACCAGTCGGGCGGCTTCCTGCCCGACGAACTGCCGACGGCCGGCGCGCCAGCCGGCGAGGACGCCAGCGCGCTCGCATAAGAACCCAGGTTCTAGGAATGAAAGCGCAGCCGGCGAGGTCCCTCAAGCCACGGCGTGAACGGGCTTTGCCCGTTCACGGCTGCGACCTCTTGGAGGCGGAAGCGCCGCAGCACCAGGCTGGCGTTGGTCCCGCCAAAACCAAAGCTGTTGGACAGCACGGTCTTGAGCGGCGCATCGCGCGACGTTTGCACCACCGGCAGGCCTTCGGCCGCGGGGTCGAGGTTGTCGATGTGGGCCGAGCCGGCGATGAAGCCTTCCTGCAGCATGTACATGCAGTAGATGGCTTCCTGCACGCCCGTGGCGCCCTGCGAATGACCGGTGAGCGACTTGGTGCTGGAGAACGGCGGCACGGCGTCGCCAAACACCTCGCGCAGCGCACGCAGCTCGGGCAGGTCGCCCACGGGGGTGGAGGTGCCGTGGGTGTTGACGTAGTCGATCGGGCCGTCCACCTGGGCAATCGCCTGGCGCATGCAGGCCACCGCGCCGTCGCCCGAGGGCGCGACCATGTCCACGCCGTCCGAGGACAGGCCGAAGCCCACGATCTCGGCCAGGATGGTGGCGCCGCGCGCCTGCGCGTGCTCCAGGCTTTCCAGCACCATCGCGCCGCCGCCGCCGGCGATCACGAAGCCGTCGCGCGCCGCGTCGTAAGGGCGCGAGGCCTTCTCGGGCGTGTCGTTGAAGGCGCTGGACATGGCGCCCATGGCGTCGAACAGCGTCGCCAGGCCCCAGCTCAGTTCCTCGCCGCCGCCGGCGAACATCACGTCCTGCAGGCCGAAGGCGATCTGCTGCGCGGCGATGCCCACGCAGTGCGCCGACGTGCTGCAGGCCGAGGTGATGGAGAAGTTGATGCCCTTGATGGCAAACGCCGTCGACAGGTTGGCCGAGACGGTCGAGCCCATGCAGCGCGTGACCTGGTAGGGGCCGACGCGGCGGATGCCCTTGCTGCGCAGCGTGTCGGCGGCCTCGATCTGGTTGGCCGGCGAGCCGCCGCCCGAGCCCATGATCAGGCCGGTGCGCGGGTGGGACACCTGCTCGGGCGTCAGGCCCGCCTGGGCGATGGCATCCTTGAGCGAGACGTAGGCGTAGGCCGCGGCGTCGCCCATGAAACGGCGCTGCTTGCGGTCGATCAGCACATCGAGGTCGATCTGCGGTGCGCCCGCGACCTGGCTGCGCAGGCCCAGTTCCTTGAACTCGGGCATCGCGCGGATGCCCGACTTGCCATGGCGCAGCGCATCGACCACCGTGGCCTTGTCATTGCCGATGCACGAGACGATGCCCGAGCCCGTGATGACGACACGTTTCATGCCGCGGCTCCCTCGGCCTTGGGTTTTTCGAACAGGCCCACGCGCAGGTCGCTGGCCGCGTAGATTTCCTTGCCGTCGACCAGCAGGCGGGCGTCGCCGATCGCCATGATGAGCTTGCGCTTGATCACCCGCTTGATGTCGATCTCGTAGGTCACCAGCTTGGCGTCGGGCTGGACTTCGCCGGTGAACTTGACCTCGCCGGCGCCCAGCGCGCGGCCGCGGCCGGGCAGGCGCAGCCAGGTCAGGTAAAAGCCGATGAGCTGCCACATGGCGTCCAGGCCCAGGCAGCCGGGCATGACCGGGTCGCCCTGGAAGTGGCATTCGAAGAACCAGAGGTCGGGCCGGATGTCGAGTTCGGCGCGGATCAGGCCCAGGCCATGGGCGCCGCCCTCGTCGGCGATGTGCGTGATGCGGTCGAACATCAGCATGGGCGGCAGCGGCAGGCGGCCGCTGTCGGGGTTGAACAGCTTGCCCTCGCCCGAGGCAATCAGTTGTTCATACGAAAAGGACTCAACCATTCTCAGTCATACTCCGGAAGTGGCGGCATGCGGCCCGCCTAGGAAATCCTGCCGGCCGGAAGCATGACCCGGCTGGCTCAAGCGTGAAGGACTGCGGCGGCACGCACAAAGGCGCCGGCTCGCAGGCGCACGGCATCGGGCCAGGGCTTGAAACCTGGCCGATCTTCCCGCGCAGGAACCCTGAAGTATGCCAGCCGCGCGAGGCAGCACTGCCTCCGGCCCGTGCCGAATCGGCAATGCCTGCCTTTTTTGCGACAAGGCGACGCCCGTGCATGCGGGTCAATTGCTCCTGAAAACGATGCAGATCGGCCCGTGCGGCTGCTAGGCGGGCGCCGGTGCGGCCGCGTGGGCCGCGCCCAGGAACAGGCGCTCGATGTGCGGATCGGCCAGCAGCTCGCTGGCCGGCCGGTGCAGCACGCAGCGGCCTGACTCGAGTGCGATGGCCTCGTCCGAGATCTTGAGCGCGCTCTTGACGTTCTGCTCGACCATCAGCACGGTGGTGCCCTGGTCGGCCAACTGGCGCAGCAGCTTGAAGACGTCCTGCACCACCAGCGGCGACAGGCCGATGGAGGGCTCGTCGATCAGCAGCACCCGCGGCCGCAGCAGCAGCACGCGGCCGACCTCCAGCTGTTTTTGCTCGCCGCCCGACAAGGACGACGCCATGCTGTGCAGGCGCTCGCGCACGCGCGGAAAACGTTCGAGCACCTCGGGAATGCGCTCGTGCGTGGTCTTGCTGCCCAGCGTGATGCCACCCAGCTCCAGGTTCTGCAACACCGTGAGCTGGCCGAACAGATTGCGCCCCTGCGGCACAAAGGCAATGCCCTGGGCCAGCAGCGCCTTGGGCGTGGCGCCCGCCACGTTCTGGCCGTCGAGCGTGATGCGGCCCTGGCGCACACGCAGCAGGCCGAACAGCGTCTTGAGCACGGTCGACTTGCCCGCGCCGTTGGGCCCGAGCAGCAGCGTGATGGCGCCGCGCCGGGCCTTGAACGACAGCTTGTTGAGGATCATGAAGTCGCCGTAGCCGGCCACCACGTCGTCGAATTCGATGGCGGTCTGGCTGGCCGCTGCGGGGTGGGTGGTCGTCATGTCAGCTCCCCAGATAGGCGTCGAGCACCTGCTTGTTGGCGCGGATCTCGGCGGGCGTGCCGATGGCCATGACCTCGCCCTCGACCATCACCATGATGCGGTGGCACAGGTCCATGACGAAGTCCATGTTGTGCTCGATCACCACAAACGAGCCGCCGCGCGTGGCATTGAGCCGCTTGAGCAGCGTCGCGATGCCGCCCACCAGGCTCGGATTGACGCCGGCGCAGGGCTCGTCGAGCAGCACCAGGTCGGGCTCGCTCATGAAGGCCATGGCGATATCGACCAGCTTCTGCTGGCCGTAGCTCAGGCTGCCGGCACGCTGGTCGGCCACGTGGCGGATACGGAACAGGTCGATCAGCTCGTCCGCCTTGCCGCCCAGGCCCGAGTCGCCCGACGCGAACATGCGCGAGAACAGGCTGCCGTGGTGCTCCTGCGCCGCCACCAGCAGGTTGTCGCGCACACTCATCTTGCCGAACACCTGCAGCGTCTGGAAGGTGCGGCCCACGCCGCGCCGGCTCAGCGCCAGCGGGCTCAGGCCGGCGATGGACTCGCCCTTGAGCTCGATGTGGCCCGTGTCGGGCCGAATCTGCCCCAGCACGCTGTTGAACATGGTGGTCTTGCCCGAGCCGTTGGGTCCGATCACACCGAAGATTTCGCCCGGCATGACGTCGAAGCTCACGCCATTGACGGCCTTGATGGCGCCGTAGGATTTGCGCAGGTCGCGCACTTGCAGCAAGGGGGCGGTCATGACGGGGCTCCCGGACGGGGTGTCGATGCGGAATCGGCCGCGGCGGCGCGCGCGGCATTGGCGCTGCGCGAGGCTCGCCGCGCGCGGATGCGGTCGGGAATGCTCAGCAGGCCGTCGGGCAGCCAGGCCATCAGCACCACCACCGAGAGACCGAAGATCGCCAGGTACCAGGCCTGGGCAAAACGCAGCCACTCGGGCAGCAGCACGCCGACGGCCGCGCCCAGCACCGGGCCGAAGAAATAGCCCGGGCCGCCGACCACCACCATCAGGTACATCATGATGGACGAGGCCACGGTGAAGGGCGCCGGCTCGATGAACTCGACCAGCGAGGCGAACAGCCCGCCGGCGACGCCCGCGTAGGCCGCGCCAATCGCAAAACTCAGCAGCGTGTAGCTGCGCACGTTCACGCCCAGGCTCTCGGCGCGGATGGGGTTGTCGCGCAGCGCGGTGAAAGCCTTGCCCCAGGGCGAACGCAGCAGGCCCCACAGCAGCAAGCCCAGCACGACGGCCACCGCCAGCACGAAGTAGTAGTAGGCCAGGTTGCCCGCCAGCGACACGCCGAACAGCTCGGGCCGGGTGATGCCGTTGATGCCGAAGGTGCCGCCGGTCAGCCATTCCTCGTTACGCATGACCAGCCACACCGCCGTGTTGAAGCCCAGCGTGGCGAACGCTAGGTAGATGGTCTGTACACGCAGCGCCGGAAAGCCCAGCACCAGGCCGGTGAAAAAGCAGATCAGCGCCCCCATCGGCAGGCCGATCCAGAAACTCACGCCGGCCTTGACCAGAATGGCCACCGTGTAGGCCCCGATGCCGAAGAAGGCGGCGTGGCCCAGCGACTTCTGTCCGGCATAGCCCACCGTCAGGTTCAGGCCCATGGTGGCGATGACGAACACCAGCCAGTAGCTCAGCAAATAGATGCCGTAGTTCTTGAAGCCATGCGGGGCGATCAGCAGCACGGCCAGCGCCGCGATCAGCAGGAAAAAATGCACACGTTTAATGAGTCGATCCTCCCGTCAGACCTTGCGCTCGACCGCCCGGCCCAGCAGACCCTGCGGCTTGAACAGGATGACGATCATGAACAGCACCAGCGCCACGGCGTCCTTGTACGCGGGCGAGATGTAGGCGGCCGCCAGGTTCTCGCACACGCCCACGATGAGTCCGCCCAGCAGCGCCCCGCGCGAATTGTTGAAGCCGCCGATGATGGCCGCGAAGAAGGCCTTGGTGCCCAGGCTCTCGCCCATGTCGAACTTGGCCAGGTAGGTGGGCGTGACCAGCAGCGCGGCCGAGGCGGCCAGCACGGCGTTGACGGCGAAGGTGTAGAAGATCATGCGCGGCACGTTGATGCCCAGCACCGAGGCGCTTTCGGTGTTCTGCGCCACCGCCTGCATGGCCCGGCCGGTGACCGTGCGCGCCAGGAAGGCCTGGGTGCCCAGCACCAGCACCAGCGCCAGCACGAAGGTGCCCACGTCCTGCAGCGTGATGGTCACGCCCGCCACGTTGAACAGCGTGTCGGCGAACAGGCTGGGAAACGGATAGGCCTCGGCGCTGTAGCCCGCGCGCACGCCGTTGCGCAGCGCAATCGCCAGGCCGATGGTGGCCACCACGATGGGCATCATGCCGAACTTGAAGAGCGGATCGACGATGCCGCGCTTGAACAGGAAACCCAGCACGATCACCGCCAGCACCAGCGTCAGCCCGAAAGCCATCAGCAACGGCACGCCCAGGTGGAGGAAGGCCAGCATGGAAAACGCCGGCAGCATCACGAACTCGCCCTGGGCGAAGTTGATGGTGCCGCTGGCCTGCCACAGCAGCGTGAAGCCCAGGGCCGCCAGCGCGTAGATCGCGCCGGTCGACAGCCCCGAGAAGAACAGTTGGAGGAAATCGGTCATGAAAGAGCCCCTGGCGGCGGCGGCGCGCGCCGGCATGCGGTCACGGGCCGGCGCGCCATGGCGGCGCCAGCCCGCCAAGCGGGAAATGAGTGGAAAGCGGCGCGGCTCAGCGCTTGATCGGGTTGAGCGGCGGCACGGTGGCGATCACCTCCTGCTTGCCGTTCTTGACCTCGACGATGAAGCTCTCGCGGTCGAGGTCGCCCTTGCCGTCGAAGGCCACGTCCATCAGCACGCCCGGCTGCTGCGCGGCCAGCACCGTCAGGCTGTGCAGGGTCTTGGCAACCGCCTCGCGGTCGAACTTGCCGGTCTTCTCGATCGCGGCCTTGAGCACGTAGACGGCCGAGTAGCCCTTCATGCCGTTGTGGTCCGAGACGTAGTTGTAGGCCTTCTCGAACTTGGCGCGAAAGGCACGCACGGCCGGCAGCGGCGCGTCCACCGTCAGGCCCACGTGCGCGATGGCGCCGTTGGCGGCCTCGCCGGCCAGGTCGATCACCTTCTGGCCGGTGAGCGTGGTCTCGCCGATGATGGGCTTGGTCCAGCCCTGCTTGCGCAGCTCGCGCAGCGCGCGCGCCGATTCCTCTTCGTTGGTGTAGACAAAGACCGCGTCGGTGCCGCTCTGCTTGGCCTTGAGCACCGCGGCCTAGAAGTCGATCTGGCCGCTGTCGGTGGAGATTTCACTGAGCACCTTGGGCTCGCCGCTGCCCAGCGCCTTCTTGATCGAATCCAGGCCGCCCTTGCCGAAGTCGTTGTTCACGTAGATCACCGCGATGGACTTGAGCTTGAGCTGGTCGCGCATGTAGCGCGCCACCTTGGGCATGGCCGTGTCCTGCGTGAAGCTGGTGCGGAAGATGTAGGGGTTGCCCTGCTGCGTGATGCTGGCGGCCTCGCCGCCCGTGAAGTTGGGAATGCCGGCGCGGCGCGATTCGGCCATGCTGACCATGATGGAGCCCGAGAACACCGGCCCGAAGATGGCAAAGACGTCGTCGTCGACGGCCTTTTGCGTCAGGCCCTTGGCCATGCCCGGGTTGCTCTGCGTGTCGCTGGTGGTCGAGGCGATCTGGCGGCCCAGGATGCCGCCGGCGGCGTTGATCTCCTTGATCGCCAGCTCGGCACCGTTCTTGAAGTTGGTGCCGGCCGTCGCCCCTGGCCCCGACAGTTCGACGATGTTGACCACCTTCACCGTCTGCTGCGCCAAACCGCTGGCGGCGCTCGCGGCCAGCGCGCAGGCGGCAATCAGCTTCAGGACTTGTCGTTTTTGCGGGTGCATCGAATCTCTCCTCGTCATGCGTTCGTCGAATGGGGCCGCCGATGGCAGGGGCCGGCATCGAAATGTAGGCGTGCGCCGCGCTGCACAAAAGCAAGGGCTAACGCTACATGTGAACGGTGATCGCACATAGGCGTTCGATGATCGAACGTCTCAAGGGTTTAGCCGTAGCCGCGGCCGCGCACGGCGACGAGGCCCGCTTTCCCTGGGTTAATCCGCAAATACCCGCACCCGGGCCCGTCCGATAATCGCTCGCCGCCGGCCGATCAGCGCACACTCGGGTGCGCAGCGCGCCGCCACGGCCACACACACGAGGGAGCCCAGGCATATGGCGCTGGATCGGCAGAACTGGATCGCGGGGCTGGAAAAGGGGCTGGGCCTGATCGAGGCCTTCAACGACCTCAACCCGCGGCTGACCGCCACCGAGGCCAGCCGCCGCTGCGGCCTCACGCGCACGGCCGCGCGCCGCTACCTGCTCACGCTGGCCCACCTGGGCTACGTCGACACCGACGGCAAGCAGTTCTGGCTGACGCCGCGCATCCTGCGGCTGGGCCAGGCCTACCTGGTCTCGGCGCGGCTGCCGGCCATCGTCCAGCCCTTTCTGCAGCGCGTGGCCACCGCCACGCAAGAGCCCGCCTACGTCAGCGTGCTCGACGGCGACGACATCGTCTGCATTGCGCGCAACGGCGCCAACCGCGAGATGAACACCGGCTACGTCCTGGGCTCGCGCGTGCCGGCGCAGGTCACAGCCGCCGGCATCGTGATCCTGGCGCAATGGGCGCCCACCGACCTCGAAGCCTGGCTGGCCACCCACCCGACCAAGATCTACACCGCCTTCACCTACGCCAGCACCGCGCAGTTGCGCCAGCAGATCGCCCTGGCCCGCGCGCAGGGCTGGGCGCTGTCGGAGCAGCAACTGCAGCTCAAGCACCGCGGCATCGCCGTGCCGTTGCGCGACCACCACGGCGTGGTGCTGGGCGCCATCAACGTGACCATGCCGATGGGACGCGAGCCGGCCGAGGACGCGCTCGCGCGTGTGCTGCCGGTGCTGCAGGAGACCGCGCAGTCCATGCGCAGCCTGCTTTGAAGAGGGCCTGCGGAACCGATGACGGCTGCGGCCCTCTCTCATTTGCATGCGAGAATTAGAACAAAGTTACGAACCGCGCGACGCCCGCCGGCACCCCGCCCCAGTGCGCCGCGATCACGCCCCCAGGAGACCTGCCAACATGACCCGCTCCCGCCACGCGACCAAGATCGTCGCCACCCTCGGACCTGCTTCCAGCGACGCCAAGATTCTCGAGCGCATGATCGCCTCGGGCGTCAACGTCGTGCGCCTGAACTTCAGCCACGGCACGGCGCAGGACCACATCGAGCGCGCGCGCCTGGTGCGTGAGGCGTCCGAGCGCGCCGGCCGCGAGGTCGCCATCATGGCCGACCTGCAGGGCCCCAAGATCCGCGTGGGCAAGTTCGCCGAAGGCAAGGTCATGCTGACGGCCGGCGCCAAGTTCCAGCTCGATGCCGACCGCACCGAGCTGGGCGACATCGACGGCGTGGGCCTGGACTACAAGGGCCTGCCGCGCGACGTGCGCCCGGGCGACACGCTGCTGCTCAACGACGGCCTGATCGTGCTGTCGGTCGACCACGTTGCCGGTGACGTGGTCCACACCACCGTGGTGATCGGTGGCGAGCTCTCCAACAACAAGGGCATCAACAAGCAGGGCGGCGGCCTGACCGCGCCCGCGCTCACCGCCAAGGACATGGAGGACATCAAGACCGCCATGGCCCTGCGCGCCGACTACCTGGCCGTGAGTTTTCCCAAGAACGCCTCCGACATGGAGATGGCGCGCCAGCTCGCCAACATCGCGGGCGCCGAGTTCGACCACCGCCCCGGCATGATCGCCAAGATCGAGCGCGCCGAGGCCATCCCCCGGCTCGAGGAGATCCTGCTGGCCAGCGACGGCATCATGGTCGCGCGCGGCGACCTGGCCGTGGAAGTGGGCAACGCCGCCGTTCCCGCGCTGCAAAAGCGCATGATCAAGATGGCCCGCGCCAACGACAAGCTCGTCATCACCGCCACGCAGATGATGGAGAGCATGATCACCAACCCGGTGCCCACGCGCGCCGAGGTGAGCGACGTCGCCAACGCCGTGCTCGACGGCACCGACGCCGTGATGCTCAGCGCCGAGACCGCCGCCGGCCGCTACCCGCTGGAGACCGTGCAGGAGATGGGCCGCATCTGCGCCGCCGCCGAGCAGGCCGAGCACGTCGAGCTCGACGCCGACTTCATGACGCGCGCGGTGCGCCGTATCGACCAGAGCATCGCCATGGGCGCGCTGTTCACGGCCCACCAGCTCGGCGCCAAGGCCATCGTGGCCCTGACCGCCTCGGGCTCGGCCGCCTTGTGGATGAGCCGCCACCGCATCGACATCCCGATCTACGCGCTCACCCCCAGCCTGGCCACGCAGCGCCGCATGACGCTGATCCGCAATGTGCGCCCGCTGCTCATGGACGAAAGCAACGACCGCGACACCGCGCTCGAACAGGCCGAGGCCCACCTCAAGAAACGCGGCATCGTCGAGACCGGCGACATCTACGCGATCACCTGCGGCGAACCCATGGGCGCGCCGGGTGGCACGAACATGCTCAAGATCTGTAAAGTGAGATAACCCCCCGAAGCGCCTGCGGCGCCTCCCCCCAAGGGGGGCGACAGCACCGGTCGGGCGAAGCCCGCCCACGCTGTCACTTGCAGGGGCCGTCGGTGATTGCAGCCGTGGCGCGGCTGCAAGCGCTCTACCCTCCTGCCAACAAACGTGGTGCAGTGACGTACGGTCGGGGCTCACGCCCACATGCGGCCCGTGGGTGTGGCGGCACAATGGTCGCATGGATGACATCGTCAAACAGGCCATGGCCAAGTGGCCGAACGTGCCCGATTGCTTTGCCTGGCTGGGGCTGGATGCGCGCGGCGGCTGGTACATGCGGGATGACCGCGTGCAGGCCGCCGGTGCGTTTCCCGCGGCCAAGGGCTCGCTGCTGCGGCACGAGAAGCTGATCGCGTTCATCGCCCGCAATTACGCGGCGGATGCGCAGGGCCGGTGGTTTTTCCAGAACGGCCCGCAGCGTGTGTTCGTCGAGCTCGAAAGCACGCCGTGGGTCTGGCGGCTGCAGGCGCAGCCGGACGCGGCCACGCCATACATCACCAGCCACACCGGCATCGTCACGCAGGCCAGCGCCTGTCTGGCCGACGAGCACGGCCACGTCTATCTCGTCACCCCGCTCGGCCTGGGCCGCGTGCACAGCCAGGACATGGCGGTGCTGGCCGATCTGCTCGACGCGGGCGTCTGGACAATCACCGAGGTCGACAGCGCCGACCTGCCGCAGCGTTACGGCTTTGTGCGCAGCCCGGCCGCGCCCGCGTCCATCAGTCCCCACGGCGAGGCGCCCGAAGAGGCCCCCAAGTGCCAGGGGCCTGCCGGAGGGAAGTAAAGGAGGAGGGCCCGGCGCAGCCGGGTCCGGGGGACATGGACGGAGGCAGACCCCTGGCGCTTGGGGGCCTCGCCCCGATGCTGTTCGCGCGTCTTCGGTCTCCGCCTGGCGCCCGTGCAAAGTCCGGATGGCTAGCGAGTGTGGGGCCTATCGGAGCGAAGTCAAGGCGGAGCCTCCGGCAAAGCCGGGGGCGGGGGACATGAGCGTAGATAGGCCCCACACTCGCCAGCCATCCTCCGTTGGGATTTTTTTTCAGAGCAGCGGCGACGCCAGCCGCGCCAGGGCCTCCGGAAACCGCTGCCACACCTTGCGGCGCGGCTGACGCACGATGACCTCGTGCGCACTGGCCAGGTCGGCCTCGAACTGGCGCGCCAGCGCCCGCGCCGCCACCGCTTCGTAGTTGAGCACCGCCACCTCGAAATTGAGCCGGAAACTGCGGTTGTCGAAATTGTCCGTGCCCACGAAGCTGTAGCTCTCATCGACCACCAGCGACTTGCTGTGCAGCATGCGCGGGCCGTATTCCCAGATGCGCACACCTGCGCGCAGCAACTCGCCATACCAGGAGCGCGCCGCCAGCGTCACGATCAGGTTGTCACTGCGGCGCGGCACCAGGATGCGCACGTCCACGCCACGCAGCGCCGCCGACGTCAGCGCGAACAGCGCGGGTTCGTCCGGCACGAAATACGGCGTGGTCAGCCAGACCCGCTGGCGGGCGCGCTCCATGGCCGTGATCTTGGCGCGCAGGATGGGCGCGTGAACCTGGTCCGGGCCGGCCGGAATGACCTGCACCCATTCGCCCTGCCCACGTTCCGCCGGCAGTTCGGGCGGCGGCGGGCTGTCGGGCACGTCGCCGGTCGAGTAGTGCCAGTCCTCCAGAAACATCTGCTCCAGCCAGTAGACCGCCGGGCCCTCGATCTGCAGATGCAGGTCGTGGTAGGGCTCGCGGCAGCGGCGCTGGTCCTGTGCGTCGGTCACGTTGATGCCGCCAGTCAAGCCGATGCGCCCGTCGACCACGACGATCTTGCGGTGGGTGCGCATGTTGAGCACGGGCCGGAAACGCCGCAGCGACGTGGCGTGGAAAAACGCCAGTTCGCCCCCGGCGTCCAGCAGTGGCCGCATCCAGCGCCGCGACACGCGCGCCGAGCCCACGGCATCGACCAGCAGGCGCACCTTCACGCCCTCGCGCGCCTTGGCCATCAGCAGGTCGCGCAGCGCCGTGCCGATGCTGTCGCGCTCGTAGATGTAGTACTCCAGATGCACCGTGCGGCGCGCGCTACGGATGGCGGCAAAGATCGCCTCGAAGGCGGCCTCGCCGCCCGAGAGCAAGTGGTGCGCCGACGCCAGCGTGGGCGGATAGCCGGTGGCGTTGTCGATCAGCCGGCCCAGGCTGGAGGCCTGCTGCAGCGCATCGGTGCGGCCGCGGCGGCGCCAGCCGTCGCGGCTTTGCTCCACGGCGCGGCGGCTGGCCTCGCGGTTGTTGCGCCGCCGCTCGATGCGCTGCGGCCCGAACAGGTAGTAGATTAAAAAACCCACATAAGGCAGCGCGCCCAGCGCCAGCAGCCAGCCCAGGGTGGCGACCGGCGAGCGTTTTTGCAGCACGATCCAGCCGCCCAGCAGCAGCAGGTAGGCGATCCAGACCATCGACAGCAGCACGCCCAGCGGCGGCAGCGCGTTCAGCCAGGCCACACGCTGCTCCCGCGCGGGCACGGCCGCGGCATGGTCCGGGGGTTCATGGCAAGCGGCAGGGCATTCACGGCGCCCAGTGTGCGGCACGCCAATGGCACGCCGATGCCAAAACCGTCGACCGCGCTGGGTCTATGGCGCTGCGTGGCGACAAAAAAAGGACCCCTCGGCCCATCGCTACGCGATGATCCGATCCCGCGGGGGATGTTTTTTGTCTTGGGGCGGCCCGGCGACAAAAAGAAACCGCCCGGCCGGGCAAGCCGGGCGGGCGGTTCGGGTGTACGAGGCAAGGCGCAGGCGCTGCCTGTCGTCGTCAGGGCGTGCGCGGACCCACGGTGGCGGCCGGGCTGGTGCTGCCGGCAACGCCTGCCACGGAGTCGGCCTGCCAGCCGCCGCCCAGGGTCTTGTACAGCGTGATCTGGTTGGACAACTGCGACAGTTGCACCTGGATCGCCGTCTGCTGCGCCGTGTAGAGCGTGCGCTGCGCGTCGAGCAGGTCGAGGTAGCTGGCCACGCCGTTGCGGTAGCGCAGGTCCGACAGCTTGAACGTGGTCTGGGCCGCCTGCACCTGCGCACGCGTGGCGCGCAGTTGCTCGTCCCAGGTGGCGCTGCCGGCCAGCGCGTCGGCGACTTCGCGGAACGCGGTCTGGATGGACTTCTCGTACTGCGCCACAGCGATGTCGCGGTCCACCTTGGCGACGTCCAGGTTGGCCTGGTTGGCGCCGAAGTCGAAGATCGGCAGCGTGACCGACGGCGCGAAAGACCAGCCGCGCACCAGCCTGTCGAACAGGTTCGACAGGCTGGTGCTGGCGCGCCCGAACTGGCCCGTCAGCGAGATGCGCGGGAAGAACGCCGCCCGCGCGGCGCCGATGTTGGCGTTGGCCGAGATCAGCTGCTGCTCGACCGCCTCGATGTCGGGCCGCTTGACCAGCAGGCTCGACGGCAGGCCGACCGGCACCTGGGCCAGCAACGACGTCTGGCCGTCCAGATTGCCGCCGTTGTCCAGCGGCACGTCGGCCGGCCAGTTGGGCGTGCCCAGCAGCAGCAGCAGGGCGTTGAAGTCCTGCGCGCGCTGGCGCTCCAGTTGCGCCAGATCGGCGCGCGCCGACTCGACCAGGCCTTCGGACTGGCGCAGGTCCAGTTCCGAGTTCACGCCGTTGTCAAAACGCAGTTGGGTCAGCTTGAACGACTCTTCGCGCGTCTTGAGCGTGTCGCGCGTGATCTGCAGCAGCTGGTCATCGGCCAGCAGCGACAGGTAGCCCGTGGCCACCGACGACACCAGGCTGATCTGCGCGGACTTGCGCGTCGCGTCCTGGGCCAGGTAGGTCGCCAGCGCGGCGTCTTTCAGGCTCTGGATGCGGCCAAACAGGTCCAGTTCGTACGAGGTGACACCGACGCCGAAGGTCGCCGAATTGCTGGCCGAGCCCGGGCTCTGACGGGTCGAGTTCAGCCCCAGGTTGACGGTTGGCAACTGCGCCGCGCGCTGGATGCGGTACTGCGCCTGGGCGCGCTGCACGTTGAGCAGCGACACCGACAGGTCACGGTTGTTGTCCAGCGCGATCTCGATGAGGCGCTTGAGGCGCGCATCGGCGAAGAAGTCGCGCCAGCCGATGTCGGCGGCCGTGGCCTGGCCGGCCTTGCCCGCCGGGGCCTGCGGGAAGGTGGCCGCCACGGGGGCTGCCGGGCGCTCGTACTTGGGCGCCATCGAGCAGCCGGCCAGCACCAGGGCCGCGACCAGGGTGGCCAGCGTGGCGGCGGGCCCGCGCCCGCTCGCCGGGTTCGGCGTGATGGTTTGCACAGTCATGTTGTTATTCACGGTTAGCGTCCTCCTGGTGCTGCTTGGCCTGCTTGGCATCGTGCTGATGCTGGCGTTCGCTGCCCTTGAAGAAGCCGCGCACCAGCACGAAGAAGGCCGGCACAAAGATCACCGCCAGGACGGTGCCGGTGATCATGCCGCCGATCACACCGGTGCCGATGGCCTGCTGGCTCGCCGAGCTCGCGCCCGTGGCGATGGCCAGCGGCACCACCCCCAGCGTGAAGGCCAGCGAGGTCATGATGATCGGGCGGAACCGCAGGTGGGCGGCCTGCAGTGCGGCCTCGATCAGGTTCTTGCCCTGGGCCTGCAGGTCCTTGGCGAACTCGATGATCAGAATCGCGTTCTTCGCTGACAAGCCGATGATGGTGATCAGCCCGATCTGGAAGTACACGTCGTTGGACAGGCCGCGCAGCAGCGTGGCCAGCAGCACGCCGAGCACGCCCAGCGGCACCACCAGCATCACCGAGAACGGGATCGACCAGCTTTCATACAGCGCGGCCAGGCACAGGAACACCGCCAGGATCGCAAAGCCGTACAGCACCATGGCCTGCGCGCCGGCGAGCTTTTCCTCACGCGACTGGCCGGTCCACTCGAAGCCGAAGCCCGGGGGCAGTTGCGAGGCCAGGCGCTCCATCTCGGCCATGGCTTCGCCGGTGCTGTGGCCGGGCGAGGCGTCGCCCGCGATCTTCATCGCCGGATAGCCGTTGTAGCGCACCGTCTGCATCGGGCCGACCTTCCAGCTCGCCGTGGCAAACGCCGACAGCGGAACCACTTGGCCCTGGCTGTTGAGCACGGGCAGGTCCAGGACCTGCTCGGGCTGCATGCGCGAGGACGAATCGGCCTGGACCACCACACGTTGCATGCGGCCATGGTTGGGGAAGTCGTTGACATAGGACGAACCCAGCGCGGTCGACAGCGCTGCGCTGATGGCGTCGAAGCCGATGCCCAGTGCGTTGGCCTTGTCGCGGTCGACGTCGATGCTCATCTGCGGCGCGTCTTCCATGCCGTCCGGGCGCACGCCGGCCAGCACCTTGCTTTGCGAGGCCATGCCCAGCAGCTGGTTGCGCGCGGCCAGCAGGGCGTCATGCCCCTTGGCGCTGCGGTCCTGCAGACGGAAGGTGAAGCCCGTGGCGTTGCCCAGTTCAGGAATCGGCGGCGGGCTCAGCGCAAAGATGAAAGCGTCGCGGATGCCGTAGAGCCCACCCATGGCGCGACCCGCCACGGCGCTGGCCGCATGCTGCGCACCGGCGCGCTCGGACCAGTCCTTCAGGATCACGAAGGCCAGACCCATGTTCTGCCCCTGGCCCGAGAACGAGAAGCCCGACACCGTCACGATGTTCTCGACTTCGGGCTGCTTGAGCATGTAGCCCTCGATCTGCTGGATCACGTCCTGCGTGCGCGCCAGCGACGCACCGCCGGGCAGTTGCACGTTGGTGATGATGTAGCCCTGGTCTTCGTTGGGCAGGAAAGAGGTCGGCAGGCGCGTGTAGATCAGCGCCACCACGGCGCCCAGCAGCGCGTAGATGATCATCAGGCGGCCGGCGCGCGGCAGCAGGCGGGCCAGCCACGACTCGTACTGCTTGGTCGTGCGCGAAAAACCCCGGTTGAACCAGCCGAAGAAGCCCTTCTTCTCGTGGTGGTGGCCCGCGGCCACCGGCTTGAGCAGCGTCGCGCACAGCGCGGGCGTGAGCGACAGCGTCAGGAAAGCGGAGAACGCGATCGAGGTCGCCATCGTCGCCGAGAACTGGCGGTAGATGTTGCCGGTCGAGCCCGCGAAGAAGGCCAGCGGCACGAACACCGACACCAGCACCACCGTCACGCCGATGATGGCCCCGGAGATCTGGCCCATGGCCTTACGTGTGGCCTGCAAGGGCGGCAGGCCCTCCTCGCTCATGATGCGCTCGACGTTCTCGACCACCACGATGGCGTCATCCACCACGATGCCGATCACCAGCACCATGCCGAACATGGTCAGCACGTTGACCGAGAAACCCATAGCCCACAACGCGCCGAAGGTGCCCAGCAGGGCCACCGACACGACGATGGTCGGGATGATGGTGTAGCGGAAGTTCTGCAGGAACAGGAACATCACCAGGAACACCAGCGCCACGGCTTCGAGCAGCGTGCGCACCACCTTCTCGATCGAGACCGAGATGAACTTCGTGGTGTCGTAGGGGACGGTGTAGCTCACGCCCTGCGGGAAGAACTGCTTGAGCTCTTCGAGCTTCTGGTGGATGGCCTTGGCCGACTGCAGCGCGTTGGCCGACGGCGTCGGCTGCACGCCCAGGCCCACGGCGGGCTGGCCGTTCAGGCGTGCCGAGGTGCTGTAGCTCTGGGCCCCCAGTTCGACACGCGCGACGTCGCGCAGCCGCACGGACGAGCCGTCGGTGTTGGCGCGCAGCACGATGTTGTTGAACTGCTCGGTGTTGGTGAGCTGGCCCTTGACCACGATGGTCGCCGAGACCGTCTGCCCTTCGTTGGCCGGCAGGTCCCCCAGCGTGCCCGCCGAGACCTGCAGGTTCTGCGCCGCAATCGCCGCATTGACTTGCGCCAGCGACAGGTTGTAGCCCTTGAGCTTGGCGGTGTCGACCCACACGCGCAGCGCGGTTTCCGCGCCGAACTGCGTGACCGTGCCGACACCCGGCAGGCGCTGCAGTTCGGGCACGATGTTGCGCGCCGCGTAGTCGTTGAGCTGCTGGATCGTGACGTCCGGCGTGCTGGTCAAGAGCATCGCGAACAGCAGGAAGTTCGAGCGCGACTGCTCCACGCGCACCCCTTGCTGCGTCACCACCGACGGCAGGCGCGGCTCGGCGCGCGAGAGGCGGTTCTGCACGTCCACCTGCGCCATGTCGACGTTGGAGCCCGGCTCGAAGCTCAGCGTGATCGAGCCCGTGCCGTTGGCCTGGGCCGTCGATTCCATGTAGGCCAGGCCCTGCGCGCCGTTCATTTCGCGCTCGATCACCGACAGCACGCTCTGCTCGAGCGTCTGCGCGTCGGCGCCCGGATAGGTCACGCTCACCAGGATGGTGGGCGGCGCGACCGGCGGGTACTGGACGATCGGCAGCTGCTTGATCGAGACCACGCCGAGCACCATGATGAAGATGGCAACGACCCACGCGAAGATGGGGCGTTCGATGAAAAATTTCGCCATGAATCTGGCTCCTTGCTCTTACTGCTTGGCGCCAGCGGCGTTACCCGCCGGCTGCGCTGGTTGCTGCCCCTGCTGGCCGCCTTGCGGCTGCCACGGCACCGGCGTGACGGTCACCGGCGCGCCGGGTGCGCCCTGCGGCAGCTTCTGGAAGCCGTCGACCATGACCTGCTCGCCCGCCTTCAGGCCCTCGAGCACGACCCAGTTGGAGCCCTGAGCCGGGCCCAGATGGACCTTGCGGTCTTCGAGCTGGTTGTTGGCGCCCACGACCTTGACGGTATCGCCCGAGGACGCCCGCGTGACCGCCTGTTGCGGCAGCAAGATGGCATTGCCCACCTGCGCCTGCTGCAGTTTCACGCGCACGTACATGCCGGGCAGCAGCAGTTTGTCGGCATTCGGAATCTCGGCGCGCAGCGTGACCTGGCCGCTGGTCGAATCCACCGTCAGGTCGCTGAACAGCAGCCGGCCGGCCTGGCCGTATTCGGTGCCGTCGTCGAGCACAACCTTGACCGGCGTGGTGCCGTCGGCCGAGCGCTGGTACTGGCCCGAGGCCACGCCGCGCTGCAGCCTGAGCGCGTCGGACGCGGACTGCGTGAAGTTGACGTAGAGCGGGTCGATCTGCTGGACCACCGCCAGTTGCGTGACATCACCCTGGCCGACCAGCGCGCCTTCGGTCACCAGCGCCCGGCCGATGCGCCCGGAGATCGGCGACGTCACCGCCGCGTAGCCCAGGTTGATGCGCGCCGTGGTCACCGAAGCCTTGGCTGCGGCCAGATTGGCCTCGGACGTCTTCTGGGACGCGACCGCGTTGTCATAGTCCTGCTTGCTCACCGCGTTGACGGCCACCAGCGGCTTGTAGCGGTCGGCCTGCGCCTTGGTCTGGGCCAGCGAGGCCTCGGACTGGGCCACAGAGGCCTGCGCGCTTTCAAGCGAAGCACGGTAAGGGGCGTCGTCGATCTGGAACAGCGTCTGGCCGGCCTTGACGTCGCTGCCCTCGCGGAACAGGCGTTTTTGCAGGATGCCGGCGGCGCGCGCGCGCACTTCGGCCACACGCGAGGCCTCCAGGCGGCCCGGCAATTCGGTCTGCAGGCCCACCGTGCCGGGCGTGACCGTCACCACACCCACGCTGGGGGGCGGGGGCGCCTGGTGCTGCTGGGCATCGGGCTGCTTGCCGCAGGCGGCCAGCGTCACCGCCAGCGCCACGGCGGCATAACGCCAGGACAAGGAGCGGCGCACGTGCGCCGATGGATGCGGAAGACGGCTAGCTGGCATTCGTAACCTCTGATAGTGATACCGGTACACCGAAACGCGCCGAGCAAGACCCGCACCCGGCCAACGGGTGCGCGCTGCACGGCGCTATGAAACAAAGAAGCAAGGCGAAGAAGGGGACTCACCCAACCGCCCCATCCTGGGGGCGGCACATCGACGCCCAGTATCCAAGATAAGCCGGGCGTGGCAACCCCCTGATTCGACAAGATCGCCGAGTATACATACAATCAAGAATGTATGTTGCATCGCAATGTGCCGTTTGACTGTTGCACAATTCGTCCCCTTCCCGAGTGCTTTCATAACACGAGCGATTGACAGCTCCATGGCGCGAAAAACCAAAGCCGATGCCCAACTCACGCGCGACCAACTGCTGGACGCGGCGGAATACCTGTTCCAGCGCCGGGGCGTGTCGCGCACCTCGCTGCAGCAGATCGCCGACCACGCGGGCCTGACGCGCGGCGCCATCTACTGGCACTTCAAGGACAAGGGCGAACTGTTCTGCGCCGTGATGGAGCGCGTGCACCTGCCCTTCGAGGAAATCATCGCCCGCATGCGGCAGGACACCAGCCGGGACCCGCTGTCGCGGCTGCGCTACCTGGTGCTCGAAGGCTTTCACCGCGTCCAGACCGACGAACGCACCCGGCGCGTGTTCGAGATCGCCTGCCACAAGGTCGAGATCGTCGACGAGATCAAGGCCGTCCTGGACCGGCGCGAGGAATCGCGTGACGAATTCCTGAAGATGATCGCCGACGAGATCGCGGCCGCCCGCCAGGCCGGGCAGATCCGCCCCGACCTCAACCCCTGCCTGGCCGCCTTCGCGCTGCACGCCATGCTCGACGGCCTCATCTACAACTGGCTGCTCTGCTCGCAGGAGCACGACCTGGTCGCGCTCGGCAGCCAGTCCTACGACATCTTCGTGGCCGGCCTGCAAGCGCCCGCCACACGCCTGGGCGCCACCGTGTAACGGTATACTCCTGCGTTTGGCGCTCGCCTCGCGCGCATTTTTCCCGGAATGCGGCTGTAGCTCAGTGGATAGAGTATTGGCCTCCGAAGCCAAGGGTCGTGGGTTCGATTCCCCCCAGCCGCGCCATATTCCCTTCTGAATCAACAAACTAGGCACTGCAATGGTTTGCAGTGCTGAGCAGTTTGAAGCCGGTTTTGGCACATTGAGTGTGCCCAAAATGTGCCAGCCTCATCCCCCTTCCCCCGGTCGCCCGGGACCTGCGCTTCGCCACTCCTGCGCCGTAAGCAACTCCGGCCACTTCGCCAACTCCTCATCGGACAAGCCAGCAAGAAAGGCGTGCAGCCGTATGGTCAAGACGTGAGTGGATGGATCGAATATGTAGCCTTGGACTTTCATTTCCGCTTCGCGATCCCTTCGGTGATGAAGAAGGGTTGGTCAATGGGCGAGCGTATGACGGCGGACTTGGTGCTCTGGGCGCTCAACATGGCGTCGGCCCAGCGCAAGCCCAAGAACATCATCCCCCACAGTGACCAGGGCGCCCCAGTTTGGCCTTCGGCGAGCGCTGCGGCCAGATGCGGCGTCACCCATCGATGTAAACGGTGGGCGATGCCTACGGCAGCGCGATGACCGAGAGCGTATTCGCCAGCCTGGAGGCTGAACCCATCGAGCGTCACAGCTTAGAAACCAAGACTGAGACTCGCATGGCCGTCTCCACCTAGGCTGAACGTTGGCACACCGCCCGGCTCCGCCACAGCAACTCAGGCTTCCTCTCTGATCTTGCCCCCGTTTCACGGACACCCCTATAAGCGATTAACTATCGCAATAGGAGGTGGACGATGACCAAGAGCAAGGCAGGCAGAAAGGGGCAGGAGTTCAGCCTGGAGTTCAGGCAGCAGGCACTGTTGCGAGCGGCCACAGAAGGGGTAACCACGGTGGCTCGTGATCTGGGGTTGCAGCCTGCCCAGCTGTACAGTTGGCGCGCCCAGGCGCGGCGGCACGACCAGGACGATCAGGCACAACGCTTGGAGTTGGCCGAACATGCACGGCTCAAACGTGAAGTGGCGCGGCTGGAGGAGGAGAACGCTTTC
>WNDQ01000042.1 GCA_009912175.1 Paracidovorax wautersii
TGACCGTGGTAGCCAATACTGCTCGCGCGAGCACCGCGCCCTGTTGGAGCAATACGCTTTGATCGCCAGCATGAGTGCCAGAGGCAACTGCTACGACAACGCAGCAATGGAGAGTTGGAACCACAGTCTGAAGGTCGAGGCCATCCATGGTGAACACCTCGCCACACGGGAGCAGGCCAAGGCTCATGTGTTTGACTACATTGAGGTTGACTACAATCGGATCCGGCTGCACTCGACCCTGGGCTACCTCAGCCCAGAGCAGTACGAGCTGGCCAATGTCGCTTAGATAGGTGTCCGTAAATCAGGGGCAAGATCACCCTGGATCCTTCCGCAGCATCTTTTCCTTCTGTTCATCCCACTGATCGCCGCGCTGGTGCTGTGGCCCCATCACACGCTCTAGCGTTGCCCTCATCGGGCCGGCTTGAACATTCAGTCCTTGCGGAGGGACTGGTCTAGGCGGGGGGCGCTCGCGCCCAACGAAGACGACGCAGACTCGCTGCCCGAATCCACGAACGCAGCAGACTGCTTCGACGGCACCGGCTTGCGCGCCCTGGAAGCCTCGCGTGCTGCCTTGAGAATCTGAGGCGCTCCCAGCAGGAAGGCGTCGACCCGCATGTCGATCACGCGGTCCAGGTCCTTGGGCACGGTCAGCGCGTAGACCCACTTGCGCATGCCGATGTAGAAAACCCCGGAGTGCATCGACCAGATCAGCTCGATCTCGTCCTCGAGTTCGTCTTCATTGAGCGGCTCCGGAATGGCATACGCCTTGCGCATCTCCCGCGCAATCACCTTGAAGTGGTGCTCGCGCAGCCGGGCGATGTAACGCTGGTTGATGCCCTGGCGGGTCAGGCCCGCCGAGATGAAGATGCGGATCCAGTCACTGCGCAGGATGTACTGCGCATAGTCCTTGAGGTATCGCTTGAGCCTGTCGCTCAGGGATTTCGATGCGTCGCCAAGCCATTCCTCCCAGAGCGGATCCCACTTGCGAACGAACACTTCGTCGTAGACGCGGTCGACCAGCGCTTCCTTGGTCGGAAAGTAGTTGTAGAGCAAGGGCTGGGTGATGCCCAGTTCGCGCGCGATCTCGTGGGTGCTAACACTGAAGCCGCGCTCCGCAAAAAGCTGGATGGCTTTCTGCACGATCTGCTGCTCGCGGGCCTCCTTGGACAAACGCTGATTGGCGGCGCGGCCTTCGCGATCCGGCGTCTTGCGCTGCGCTGGCGCCTTGCGTTCGCGCTTTACTGCATTGGGGCTGGCTTCGTTTGCTTTCATGACCGATGGGCTCGTGCGTTCCCGTGCTCGACGAAGAACGCGGATGGAGATGCTGAAAGTTTAGAGCCGCAGGGACGTGACGTCCTGGCTCCCGACAAGGGAGATTTTGCAATAGCCGCCCCATCGGCATGGGTTTGGGGGCCGCAACTCGCCGTCCTTTCACACGACGGCACCCGGACAGGGTTTCTCCTCTCCTCCAGGTGCTTGCTGGTACGCTGTGTGCTTATTACTATTTATCAACCGATCAATTGTATTTTTTGGCGACGCATGGGTCGAAACCATTTCTCAATTGTGCGGGATCGACGAGTCGGGCACTCAAATGGTGTTGACTCGATTTCATGTTGATCGATCAATCAATTCAAGGAGTACGCGATGCCCATCAGAAAACTGGGTCACTACTCGGTCCGAACGTCAGACCTGGCGGCGTCCAGGCGCTTCTATGTCGACGTCCTGGGCTTGCGCGAGGGCTACCGCCCACCATTGGACTTCCCGGGGGCATGGCTTTATCAGGGCGCGGATGACGCTGATGACGCCGACCACGGCGTCGTCCACCTGATCGGCACGGAAGGCGCGGGCCAGGGCCTCACGGCCTACCTGGGCGCCCGCGCCGATTCGGGCCAAGGCAGCGGCGCACTCGATCACCTGGCCTTTCTGGCCACGGGCGCCGAGGAACTCGTCGGCCGATTGGCCCGTGCGGGCATTGCCTACCGCGATCGAACGCTGCCCGACCTGGGCTTGCGCCAGCTGTTCTTTGTCGACCCGTCGGGTCTGACCATCGAGATGAACTTCCCGGCGTCGGAGCCGCATCACGCCCACCCCGAGCCAGCGTTGCAGAAAGTCGCGAACACGTAGCCCCGCTCGGCAAACCAGGCATCACCACCAAAACCCCACCCAGCCCGCCAGATCTTCAGCAAGGAACATCGCCATGGAAACCGTTCTGAACGCACCCCGATCCGTGCTCGACAGCGCCGACCTCGTCGCCGCTGCCGAGGCCATGATTCCTTTCCTGCGCGAAAAAGCGCCGGAGACTAATAAGCTTCGCCGCCCATCCGACACGGTCCGGGCGCGGCTCAAGGCCGCCGGTCTTGCCCGCGTCTGGCAGCCCAAGCGCTACGGCGGCGCCGACATCCTGCGCGCCGTCGGCCGTGGTTGCGGTTCCACGGCCTGGATCCTGGCGCAGAACGTCCAGCACAACCTGATGCTGGCCAACTGGCCGGAGCAGGCGCAAGACGAGATCTGGGGCGAGATGCCCGATGCCCTCGTCAGCGGCATTCTGATCCCGGGCGTCGGCAAGGCTGTGAAGGTCGATGGCGGCTACACGCTTTCGGGGCGCTGGCCCTTCGTCAGCGGCTGCCAGATTGCCGACTGGATCATCTTCACCGGCGACTGTGTCGACAGCGAAGGCAAGCCCGAAGAGTTGCACTTCGTCGTGCCCCGGGAGCAGGTGCAGATCCTGGACACCTGGTACACGATCGGCCTGCAAGGTTCGTCCAGCCAGGATTGCACGCTCGACGACGTCTTTGTACCCAAGCACATGACGGTCAGCATGCACGACCTGAAGGGCCACGGCCGCAGCCCCGGCTCGAAGGTCAATCGGGGGGTGGCAATACAAGGCCCCGCCCTACGCCATGTTCGGCTGCTTCATTGGCTGCGCCGCGCTGGGAATCGCCGAAGCAGCGGTGGACTATTACGTCGACAACGCCCGCAAGCGGGCCGCCACCATGTCCGGCAGCAACGTGGCCAGCTTCACGACGCAACAGGTGAAGGTTGCTGAGGCCAAGGCCGCGGTGCTGTCGGCGCGACAACTCATCTACGCAACCCTGGCCGAGATCGAGGCCCTCTTCCAGCGCGACGGCTCCTCCACGGTGGAAGACAGGACACGTTGGCGCGCCATGGCCACGTACGCCGGCAAGCTGGCCTCCAGCGCCGTGAACCTGGTGCTGGACGCCGGTGGCGGCGCGGTCATCTACGAGCGCAACCCGATCTCCCGCTGCGTGGCCGACATGACGGTCGCCAATCGCCACATCACCCAGAACTGGGACGTCAACGCCTCGACGTACGGACGTGTCCTGCTCGGGCTGCCGTGTGGCGCCGAAGCGCTGGCCGACTGAAGAAGGAGCCCCACCATGATCGAATCAGCTCGCCCCCCGGTTGCGTGCAAGGCCGTCCTGCCGGACACCGCAGCGCCCGTCCCGCGCGACATCTTCCTGTCGGCCATGCGCCAGGCCGCCTCGCCGGTTTGCGTCGTCACGACCCGAAGCGGCGGCCAGCGCATGGCACTGACCATCAGCTCCTTCCTGTCGGTGTCGGCAGATCCACCGTTGATCTCGGTGTGCATCAACCGCAACAGCCGCATGTGCGCCGCCATGACCGACAACGGGGTCTTCGGCGTCCACATTCTTTCGGCGGACCAGTCGCACGTGGCGGACTGCTTCGCCGGCCGGCCCCAGAGCGGGCAGGCTTACGACTTCTCGTGCGTGGAGTGGCTGCCCCAGGGGGATGGCCATGAACCCGCGATGTCCGGCGGCGCCATGTCGGCCGAGTGCTCCATCGTCTCGGCCACCGATGCGGGTACGCACCGGCTCTTCATCGCGGCGGTACGGAACCTGACGACCAACGACAAGCGGCCGCTTCTCTGCTGGAACCGGCTCTACGGCTTTCCGGCGCACGCAGCCGACAACTGATCCCTGCCGCGCCAGAACGTCTTGCCGCACGAATCTCGAAGGCGTGCGGCGGGGCAACTGCATCTCCAAGAAAAGCAACGACGACGAAATCCGACCCGGTGGATGGACGACAAGTACTCAACCCCTATAGCAATTCGGAGGTCCCCATGAAAAATCGTTGGTCAGCATTGGCAGTCATCTTCATTGCCTTCCTGCAGTTTCCGCTGAACTGGTTCAGCGTCGTGCCCGCGTTCGGCGGCATCGTGGGCGAGATGAAGCTCTCGTTCACCCAGGTCGGGTTGATCGTCGGCGCGTTCATCGCCGGCTATGGCGTCATGCACATTCCGGCAGGCTGGTTCGCGGAACGCTACGGCATGCGTGCCGGCATGATCTTTGGCGTGGTGGTCGAGACCATCGGCACCGCCATCACGGGCTGGGCGCCCACCTACGAAGTGCTGCTGGCCGGACGCCTTCTGTGCGGCATCGGCGGCGCGGTCACGATGGGCAGCGCCGTGGGCCTGACGGCCGCCTGGTTTCGCGGCAAGGAGCTGGCGACCGCCAATGGGATCATCCAGGGCGTGGGCTTCACCATCGGGGCCGCCATCGGCCTGTACGGGTGGAGCATCGTCGTCGAAGCCATGGGCTGGCGACCGGCAATGTTCGTGGCCGCGGGCGTCGGAGCGGCTTCGCTGGTCTTCCTGCTGGCACTCTTCCCGACGCCACCGGCCAGCGGCGGCGACGTCCTCCAGGGCCATCATCTCGACAAGCACTCGCTTCGCCGCATCTTCGGAAACCGGACCCTGTGGATCATGGGCATCGCGCTCCTGGGGGCCTATGGCAGCTACTTCAGCGCGGCCAACCTGCTCGGCGCCTACGCCCAGGAGCGCCTGAAGGTCGCGCCCGCAGCGGGCGAAGCCATCGGGGCGATCCTGTTCTTTGGCGGCATCTTCGGGGGCGTCATCGGGGGCTGGCTGACCGACCGCGTGTTCGGACGCCTGCCGACCTTCCTCATCGCCTGTGTGGCGGAAGGGGCGATGTTCTTTCTGATCCCCTACCTCAACCTGGTCGGGCTGCAGATTGCCGCCGCGGTGGTTGGGGTTGGCCTGATCGTGGCCTTCGTGCCCTGGGTCTCGATTCCTGGCGAGGCCGACAGCGGACTCGCGTTGTCAGACGTGCCGACGGCCATCGGGCTGATGCTGAGCATCGTGGCCATTGGCGGCGCAACGATTCCGCCCCTGTTCGCGAAGATCGCCTCCTCGTGGGGCTTTGACGCAGCCTGGCAGTTCCAGGGCTTGGTCACGATCGGCTTTGCCTTGGTGGCCTTGCTCGCGAGGACCCAGCACGCGCCTCGAAGCGGATTGGCGCGCAACGCCGAGCTCAACTGACCCAGGTTTCCCGCTGCCTGCGACGGCGCGGCCGAAGCCGCGCGCGTCTGCCAGTCGATCGGCACACACCTGGGCTGGCGTAGCCCAGGCTGCGCTCGATCAGGCCAGGGTCAGCGTGACGTCGATGTTGCCGCGCGTGGCGTTGGAGTACGGGCACACGATGTGGGCCTTGTCGACCAGGTCCTGCGCGACGGCACGGTCCACGCCGGGCAGCGAGATCTTCAGTTCGACTTCGATGCCGAAGCCCGTTGGGATGGCGCCGATGCCGACGCTGCCGTTGATGCTGATATCGGCCGGCAGGCTGACCTTGTCGCGCGCAGCCACGAACTTGAGTGCGCCCAGGAAGCAGGCCGAATAGCCCGCCGCAAACAGTTGCTCGGGGTTGGTGCCCTCGCCGCCAGCGCCGCCCAACTCGCGCGGGGTCGTCAGCTTGACGTCGAGATGGCCGTCGGACGAGACGGCACGGCCGTCGCGCCCGCCTGTGGCTTGTGCGTGACCAACGTAGAGCACTTTTTCGATCGCCATGATGGTTTCCTTTGTTTCTCGGTCATCGGGTACAGGGCGGAGCGGCTTCGATGACCAGTGAACCACTCCAAATAACTCATTAACGATTAAATCGTTTGCGATTTAATGACCACGGCAACAGACCACAGTTTCAGGGCGCTCACGCCCTTTCGGCAAGGTTGCGGCGCAAGGCCTCCAGTTCGTGCTGGATGGCCAGCAGCCGGTCGGCCGAGCAGCCCGTTGCGCTGAACACGCCCTCCCCGACCTTGGCGGCGCGCGCCCGCGGGGCCTGGCCCTCTTGCGTCAGGTGAATGTGCACCTGGCGTTCGTCAGCCTCGCCCCGCTGCCGCGTGACCAGCCCCGCCGCTTGCAGCCGTTTGAGCAGCGGCGTCAGCGTGGCCGAGTCGAGGAACAGGCGTTCGCCCAGTTCGCCCACCGTCAACCCATCGCGCTCCCACAGCACCAGCATGACCAGGTACTGCGGATAGGTGAGCGACAAGTCGGCCAGCAGCCCGCGGTAGACCTTGTTCATGGCCAGTTGCGCGGAGTACAGCGCAAAGCAAAGCTGCTGCTCCAGCCGGGGGGCAGCAGCCATCGCCGGGCCGGCGGATGTTGCAGAGGGTGTGTCCATGGGGCGAAATTCTACATCGCGCCAAATTAAATAGTAAGCGATTTAATCGTGAAAAAATACGAAATCGCCAAACCCGAAGTCACACAACAATAATCCAGACATCTCATCTGGCGATGCCTTGTGGGAAATTAAGGGGCAAAATAGCGACATCCATCGCCAAACAAGAATTTAGCCCTACTCGACCGCTGGTTGCCCCATGAGACCGTCCGACCGCAGCTTTGCTCGCCGCATCGACCTGATGTCCTTGCAGCTCTTCGTCGCCGTGTGCGAGCTGGGCAGCATCGGGCGTGCGGCCGAGCGCGAGTACATCGCGGCCTCGGCCGTGAGCAAGCGGCTGAGCGATCTGGAGGCCGCCACCGGCTCGACGCTGCTGCACCGCCACAGCCGCGGCGTGCGGCTGACGCCGGCCGGCGAAAGCCTGCTGCACCATGCGCGCACCGTGCTGTTCGGGCTCGAGCAGATGCAAAGCGAGCTCGACGAATACACGGACGGCGTGCGCGGCCATGTGCGCGTGCACGCCAACATCTCGGCCATCGTCGAGTTCCTGCCCGAAGACCTCGGCCAGTTCGTGCGCCGCCATGACGGCATCAAGATCGACCTTGAAGAACACCTGAGCGCCGACGTCGTGCACGCCGTGGCCGAAGGCACGGCCGACATCGGCATCTGCAATGCCGCCGGCAGCGCGGGCGGCCTGCAGAGCCTGCCTTACCGGCAGGACCGCCTCATGCTGATCGTGCCGCGCACGCATGCGCTGGCCAGCCGCGAGGCCGTGGATTTTTCCGATGCACTCGACCACGACATCATCGGCCTGCACGCCGGCAGCAGCATCAGCCTGGCCATGCAGCAGGCGGCCGTGCGCGCCGGGCGCAACCTCAAGCTGCGCATCCAGGTCACGGGCCTGGACGCCATGTGCCGCATGATCGACAACGGCCTGGGCATCGGCCTGCTGCCCGACCGCGCCTTCGCCCTCATGCAGGGCGTGGGCGACCTGCACGCCGTCCGGCTGAACGACGCCTGGGCCGCGCGCGAGCTGCGCATCGTCGCGCGCGACTTCGCCACGCTGCCCACGCCCGCGCGGCTGCTGGTCGAGCACCTGAGCGCCGCCGCGTCGCCCCAGCCCGTGCCGCGCAGCGAAGCCGCGCTAGCCTGATGCCCGCCTGACCGTTTTTTCCGATCCCTCCCACGATTTCCCGAGAACCAAGGAGCCCACCATGGGACGCACGCTCTACGACAAGATCTTCGACGAACACGTCGTGCACACCGAAGAAGACGGCACCGCCGTGCTCTACATCGACCGCCACCTGGTCCACGAAGTGACCAGCCCGCAGGCCTTCGAGGGCCTGCGCGAGGCCGGCCGCAAGGTCTGGCGCGTGAGCTCCATCGTGGCCACCGCCGACCACAACACGCCCACCACCGGCTGGGAGCTGGGCTACGACGGCATCGACGACCCGATCAGCAAGGAGCAGATCGTCACGCTCGACAAGAACATTGCCGAGGTCGGCGCCGCCGCCTTCTTCCCCTTCATGAGCAAGCGCCAGGGCATCGTTCACGTGATCGGCCCGGAAAACGGCGCCACCCTGCCCGGCATGACGGTGGTGTGCGGCGACAGCCACACCTCCACGCACGGCGCGTTCGGCGCGCTGGCACACGGCATCGGCACCAGCGAGGTCGAGCACGTCATGGCCACACAGACGCTGCTGGCCAAGAAGGCCAAGAACATGCTGATCAAGGTCGAGGGCAAGGTCGCCCCCGGCATCACCGGCAAGGACATCGTGCTGGCCATCATCGGCCGCATCGGCACGGCTGGCGGCACCGGCTACACCATCGAGTTCGCGGGCTCGGCCATTCGCGCGCTGTCCATGGAAGGCCGCATGACGGTCTGCAACATGGCCATCGAAGCGGGCGCGCGCGCGGGCCTGGTGGCCGTCGACGACAAGACCATCGACTACATCAAGGGCCGACCGCTGGCACCCACCGGCGTCGAATGGAGCCAGGCCGCGGCCTACTGGCGCACGCTGCACTCGGACGCGGACGCCAAGTTCGACGCCGTGGTCGAGCTCGACGCCACCCAGATCAAGCCGCAAGTCACCTGGGGCACCTTGCCCGAGATGGTGCTGCCCGTCGATGCCGTGGTGCCCGATCCGGACAAGGAAAAGGACGCCAGCAAGCGCGACGCCATCGAGCGTGCGCTGACCTACATGAACCTGGAGCCGGGCAAGCCGCTGTCCGACATCTTCGTGGACAAGGTCTTCATCGGCTCGTGCACCAACAGCCGCATCGAGGACATGCGCGAGGCCGCCGCCGTGGTCAAGAAACTCGGCCAGCGTGTGGCCCGCAACGTCAAGCTCGCCATGGTCGTGCCCGGCTCCGGCCTGGTCAAGGCGCAGGCCGAGCAAGAAGGCCTGGACCAGATCTTCAGGGCCGCCGGCTTTGAATGGCGCGAACCCGGCTGCTCGATGTGCCTGGCCATGAACGCCGACCGGCTCGAACCCGGCGAGCGCTGCGCCTCGACCAGCAACCGCAACTTCGAAGGCCGCCAGGGCACGGGTGGCCGCACCCACCTCGTCAGCCCCGCCATGGCCGCGGCCGCCGCGGTGCACGGCCATTTCGTCGACATCCGCCAGTTCGCCTGAGCCCGCCCTCTTTTTTTGGAGCACCACGATGCACAAGAAACTGATCGCCCCCTGCGCCCTCGTCCTGCTGGCCGCCATGCTGTCCGGCTGCAACACCGTACGCGGCATGGGCGAAGACGTCCAGCGCGCGGGCAGCGCCATCGAGCGCGCCGCCAAGTAATCCACGCCTCCACTTTTTTGGCGAACCATTATGAAACAATTCACCGTGCACAAGGGCCTGGTGGCCCCCCTGGACCGCGAGAACGTCGACACCGACGCCATCATCCCCAAACAATTCCTCAAGTCGATCAAGAAGACCGGCTTCGGCGTCAACGCCTTCGACGAGTGGCGCTACCTGGACCAACCCGGCCAGCCCGGCGTGCCGGAGTCGCAGCGCAAGCCCAACCCCGACTTCGTGCTCAACCAACCGCGCTACCAGGGCGCCTCGATCCTGCTGACGCGCCGCAACTTCGGCTGCGGCTCCAGCCGCGAGCACGCGCCCTGGGCGCTGGACCAATACGGCTTTCGCGCCATCATCGCGCCCAGCTTTGCCGACATCTTCTTCAACAACAGCTTCAAGAACGGCCTGCTGCCCATCGCCCTGCCCGAGGCCACGGTCAGCCAGTTGTTCGACGAGGTCCACGCCTTCCCGGGCTACGCGCTGACCATCGACCTCGAACGCCAGGTCATCGTGCGCCCGCAGGGCGAAGAAATCGCCTTCGACGTCATCCCGTTCCGCCGCTACTGCCTGCTCAACGGCTTCGACGATATCGGCCTGACGCTGCGCCACGCCGACAAGATCCGCGCCTACGAAGCCGAACGCCTGGCAACGAAGCCCTGGCTGGCCCATACGATGTAGGTTCCCCCCGAAGCGCCTGTGGCGCCGGCCCCGACCCGGCAAAGCCGGGCCACGCTGGCGCTGGGTTCGGGCGTCTCATTTTTGGCCGCCGCATCATTGCGTGCAGCGCCAATCAATCCCCCCTTCTTTTTCCTTCCTTGAGTGAAGTCATCATGAGCAAACTGCACAAGATCGCCGTCCTGCCGGGCGACGGCATCGGCACTGAAATCGTCGCCGAAGCCGTCAAGGTTCTGAACGTTCTGGGGCTCAACCTCGAACTGGAACAGGCCCTGGTCGGCGGCGCGGCCTACGACGCACACGGCCATCCGCTGCCCGAATCGACGCTCAAGCTCGCGCAGCAGGCCGATGCCGTGCTGTTCGGCGCCGTCGGCGACTGGAAGTACGACCAGCTCGAGCGCCAGTTCCGCCCCGAGCAGGCCATCCTGGGCCTGCGCAAGAGCCTGGGCCTGTTCGCCAACTTCCGCCCGGCGATCTGCTACGAGCAGCTCACGCATGCCTCCAGCCTCAAGCCCGAACTGGTCGCGGGGCTGGACATCCTCATCATCCGCGAGCTGACCGGCGACATCTACTTCGGCCAGCCGCGCGGCCGCCGCGTGGCCACCGACGGGCTCTTTCCCGGCGCCGAGGAAGGCTTCGACACCATGCGCTACGCGCGCCCTGAAGTCGAGCGCATCGCCCGCGTCGCCTTCGAGGCCGCACGCAAGCGCAGCAAGCGCGTGACCAGCGTCGACAAGGCCAACGTGCTGGAGACCTCGCAGCTGTGGCGCGACGTGGTGATCGGCGTCGCCAAGGACTACCCGGACGTCGCACTCGACCACATGTACGTCGACAACGCCGCCATGCAACTGGTCAAGGAACCCAAGAAGTTCGACGTGGTCGTGACCGGCAACATCTTCGGCGACATCCTGTCGGACGAAGCCGCCATGCTCACCGGCTCCATCGGCATGCTGCCCTCGGCCAGCCTCAACAGCCAGAGCCAGGGCCTGTACGAACCCAGCCACGGCAGCGCCCCCGACATCGCCGGCAAGGGCATTGCCAACCCGCTGGCCACCATCCTGAGCGCGGCCATGATGCTGCGCTACTCCCTCGGCGAAGAAGCCGCCGCCGCCCGCATCGAAGCGGCCGTGCAGGCCGTGCTGGCCCAGGGCCTGCGCACCGGCGACATCTACAGCGCCGGCACGACCAAGGTCGGCACCGCGCAGATGGGTGATGCGGTGGTGAAGGCGTTGGGCTGATCGGCCAGTTCCCAACCGGTTCAAGGCGGCCTGCGGGCCGCCTTTCTTTTTTCGAAAAGACCTCGGACCGCCTAGGCGCTTGTGCTTGCCAGCGCATGAAGCGCAAGCCCCGCCGCGCTCATGGACGCGCGAAGAATGCGGCCCTGGGTGGAATAGGTCACGTACAGGTCCGTGCGGCCGGGGCCGCCGAATGCCATGTTCGTGAGCGAACTACCCGGCACGCCCCGCAGGACTTCGACCGGCTCGGCGCGGCCATTGAGGACCCAGACCAGGCCCAGGCCCGGGTTGGCCACCAGCACGCGGCCCTCGGCATCCACGGCCAGGCCATCCGGACCGCTGGGGCCATAGGACGTGAAGAACTGGCTCACCTTGGCGACGCTGCCATCGGGCAGCAGCGGAACCCGCCACACGCAGTTGCCACGCGTGACGGCCAGATACAGCACACGTTCGTCGGGCGACAGCGCCACACCGTTGGGACTGGGCACGTTGGCCAGCAGCAGGTCGAGCTGGCCGTTCGGGCGCAGGCGGTACAGGCGGCCGCTCGGGTCATGCAGGCCGCTCTGCCCCTGGTCGGTGAAGTAGAGGTTGCCGGCACTGTCGAACACCAGGTCGTTCACGCCCTTGAAGCGCTCGCTGTTGCGGCGCTCCAGGTAAGGCGTGACGTTACCGCTGGCGACGTCCAGGCGCATCAGGCCGTTCTTGTAGTCGGTGATGAGCAGCGTGCCGGCATCCAGGAACTTCATGCCGTTGGGCTCGCCGTCGTACTCGGCCACCAGCGTCCACACGCCCTGCGCGTTGATGCGAAAGATGCGGCCCCAGGGGATGTCGGTCACGTAGAGATGGCCGGCGGCATCGAACACCGGGCCTTCCAGAAAGGAATCCGTGACGGCGCCACCGCGGTTGGCATCAGCCCAGGCACTGCGCTGGCGGCGCCAAAAGGTGTCGGGGAGCGATGTGAAGGGTGTCAGTTCTCGGATCTGAGGGGCTTGCAGGAGGAACATACGTTGGGTTTTCTCTGAGGATCATTGGTGCGGACGCTCGAATCCATAAAGCCGCGCCGGGTTGTCGACGAGGATGCGGTCCATCACCTCGTCCGAAACGGCCCAGGCCTGCAGCAGGTCCACCAGGGCGGCGTCGTCCACCGTCCCGGGCGCCTCGGTGGTGTGCGGCCAGTCGCTGCCCCACACCAGCCGCTCGGGGGCGGCTCGGACCAGCGCGCGGCCCAGCGGCAAGGTGTCGGCGTAACGGGGTGCGGGCACCGTGGAGCGCATGTACGCGCCGGAGAGCTTGACCCAGGTATTGCCGCCGTCGAGCAGCCGGCGCAGGACACCGTAGGCTGCGGCGGACGGCCCCTCGGCGGGGTTGATCAAGCCCAGGTGGTCGATCACCAAAGGCACGGACAAGGCCTGCAGCACAGGGGCCAGCACGACGATCTGATGCGGATGCGCGAAGACCTGGATGTGCCAGCCCAGGTGCGCGATCTTGCGAACCAGCGTGGTGAGCATCTCCTGCGTGGTCTCTCCCCAAGCCTGGGGTGACACGAAATTCACCCGCAGCCCGCAGACACGGCGCGCGGCCAACCGGTTCAGCTCGGCATCGGCCACGTCATGCGCGACGACGGCCACACCGCGTGCGCCGTCGCCCAACTGGTCCAGCGCGTCCAGCGTGCAGGCGTTGTCCACGCCATAGGTCGAGGGCGTCACGACCACGGCGCGGGACGTGCCCAGCCGCCGCTGCAGTTGCCGGTAGGCGGCCACGGGTGCGTCGGGCGGTGTGCGTCGCCAATGCGGCGACGGTGCAAAGCGGGGGTCGAAGATGTGCATGTGGCTGTCGCAGGCCAGCGGCGGCAACCGGCGGGCGGGCCGGCCACATCCGACCGAATGCGGCACCGGCCCGGTCAATGGCGGCAAGTTCATGCCATCAGTCCAGTGTGATGTTGCCCTTGCGGATCACCTCCGCCCACTTGGCATCTTCCTTCTTGAGGAAGTCGGCGAACGCCGCGGGGGTCGATCCAATGGCCTGAGCCCCCAGGTCCGCCAGGCGCTGCTTCACCTCGTCTTCGTTGAGCACGGCCATCAGCGCCTGCTGCAATTGGGTGGCCACCGCCTCGGGCGTGCCAGCGGGCAGGAACAGGCCGTTCCACTCGTAGGCTTCGTAGCCGGGGAGGACGGTCTCGGCCACTGTCGGCACATCCGGCAGGCGTTTGGAACGCTCGGGCGCCGACACGGCCAGCGCCCGCAGTTTGCCGCCGCTGACCAGCGGATACGAGGCCGTCACGGTCGCGAACATGAAATCCACCTGCCCGCCCATCACATCGGCAATCGCGGGGCCGCCGCTCTTGTAGGGAACATGCACCATGTCCAGATTCAGCTTCTGACGGAACAGCTCCGAAGCCAGGCGCTGCACGGTTCCACTGCCGCCCGACGCAAAGTTGAGCTGGCCCGGCTCGGCCTTCGCCTTGGCAATCAGATCGTTCACATTCCGGAAGGGCGAGTCCGCCTTTACGATGAGCACATTGGGCATCAGCAGCACCAGTGACAGGGGCTGCAGCGCCTGGGCCGCATAAGGCATCTTGGCAAACAGATGCGGATTGATGGAATACGGCGTGGCGTCATAGAGCACTGTGTAGCCGTCGGCCGGCGCCTTGGCCGCATAGCTCGCGCCGATCGTGCCGCTGGCGCCCGCGCGGTTGTCGACGATCACGCTGGTGCCCAGCCTGGCACCCAGGCGTGTGGCCAGCACACGCGCCACCGTGTCGGCCGCACCGCCCGGCGCATAGGACACGACGAGGGTGATCGGGCGCTCCGGGAAAGCGGCGTGCGCGGTTGCGGCGACCAAGGCGCCAGCGGCCACCAGCATTTTGAGGAAAGAGGGCATGTTGTCTCCGGGGGTTTTTTTGAATAAGAAGGAACGTGACTGGACGTGTGGGCGGTTCGGCAGTCACGCAGCCGTCGGCACACCAGGCGCACGCGCCAGCACCGCCAGCAGGTTCCTGGCAGCGCCCACGCCCATGTTCACGTACGCGTCCCCCGTCACGCCGCCGATGTGCGGGCTCAGCACGACGTTCTTTTCGCTCTGGAAGGGGTGGCCGGCGGCCATGGGTTCGACGGCGAAGCTGTCCAGGCCTGCGGCCGACACCTGGCCCGAGCGCACGGCGGCCAGCAGCGCGGCTTCGTCGATCAGGCCGCCACGCGCGGTGTTCACGACGATCACGCCGCGCTTGCATTGCGCCAGGGTGGATGCATTGAGCAAGCCCCGGTTGTCGTCGGTCAGCGGGCAGTGCAGCGAGATGGCATCGGACTCGCGCCAGATCGCCGGCAGGTCCACGCTTTGCACGTAGGCGGGCAGGTTCCTGGCGAACGGATCGAAGCCGATCACGCGCATGCCCAGGGCGTCGGCCATCCTGGCAAAACGCAGGCCGATGGCGCCCAGGCCGACGAGGCCCACGGTGCGTCCGCCCAGTTCCAGGCTCTTGTGGGTGGCCTTGTCCCAGTGGCCGGCGTGCATGCGCGCGTCGAGCGGTACGACGGACTTGGCGCAGGCCAGCAGCAGTGCCAGCGCCTGCTCGGCCACGGCGGCGGCATTGACGCCGACAGCGGCCACGACTTCGATGCCGCGCGCCGTGGCCGCGGCCTTGTCGATGGTGTCGGTGCCGCTGCCGTGCTTGGAGATGACCTGCAGCGACGGCGCCGCGTCCATCACCGCCGCGCCCACCTTGCCGTAGCGCACGATGATGGCCACCGGATCGTGCTGTCGGCACAGGGCGATCAGGTCGTCCTCGGTGGGCGCCTTGCCCGCGTAGACGATGTGGTGGTCCACCAGCAGATCCAGCGCTGGCTGCGCCAGGTCGGCGCCCGTGACGATGATGGTGCTCACAGCGACTCCCCTTTCTTGAGCACGCCGGCGGCACGCAAGGCGGCCGGCAGCCATTTCGAGGCGGTGTCGCCGCGCGCGATGGCGTCCAGGCGGGCGGCCTCGTCGGCCACCTTCTGGTCGGCCAGGGCCAGCAGCGCTGGCGCCTTGGCGCGTTCGATGACCACCACGCCATCGGCATCGCCCACGACCAGGTCACCCGGATTCACCACCGCACCGCCGGCCGTGATGGGGTGGTTGATGCGGCCCGGCACGAACTTGGTCGGGCCGGCCGGATTGAAGCCCGCGCAAAAGACCGGAAAGTCCAGTTCCAGCAACTCCAGCTTGTCGCGGATGACGCCATCGACCACCACGCCGCCAAGCTGCAGCTTCTTGCAGGCGCTGAGCATCAGCGTACCCATCAGCGCCGCCGTCTGGTCACCCTTGCCGTCGATCACCAGCACGTCGCCGGGCCGGGCCAGGGCGATGGCCGCGTGGATCATGAGGTTGTCGCCCGGACGCACTTCCACGGTGAAGGCGGGGCCCGCCAGCTTAATGTGGGAATCCACGGGTGCGACACGGCTGTGCAAGGTTCCGCGGCGGCCGGCCACGTCGGCCAGGATCGCGGCCTGAAAGGTGGCCGCCTTCTGGACGACCTCGGCGCTCACGCGCTCGATGTCACGGATGATTTCGGGGAGTTGGCTCATGGTGTTTCAACGGGGTTGGAGGAAAAGAAAACGGGAGGTGGTCCTCGGTCTCATTCGGCCTTGATGCCGCCGTCCCGGATGACCTTGGCCCACTTGGCGGAGTCGGCCTTCTGCAGCTCGCCGAGCTGCTGGGGTGTGCCGCCCACGAGCGTCACGCCCAGCCTTTCGGCCAACGCCACCACGGCCGGGTCCTTGAGCGCCTGGTTGATCTCCTGGTTCAGGCGCTGCACGATGGCGGCCGGTGTCTTGGCGGGCACGAACACGGCCTGCCACTGCTCGACCACGAAGTCGCGCAGGCCCGCTTCGCCCATGGTGGGGACGTCGGGCAACGCCTTCAGGCGCTGGGCCGACGTAACGGCCAGCGCGCGCAGCTTGCCGGCCTGCACGTGCGGCAACGCGGCCGCCACTGGTGCAAACATGAACTGCACCTGTCCGGCCAGGGTGTCCTGCAACGCCGGGGTGTCGCCCTTGTAGGGAACGTGGATGAAACGCGCACCGGTCTGCTGTTGCAGCAGCTCGCCCTGCATCTGCAGGATGGTCCCGTTGCCGCCCGAGGCAAAGGCCAGCGCGCCCGGTTGCGCCTTGGCCGCCGCCACCAGATCGGCCACGGTCTTGAAGGGCTGGCTCGGGGCCACCACCAGCATGTGGGGAATCGTGCCGAGGATGACGACCGGCTCGAACCCGGCAATCGGGTCATAGGGCAACGGGCCCATCAGGTGCGGCGCGATGGCCTGCGGGCCGATGGACGTGCCCAGCAGCGTGTAGCCGTCCGGTGCGGCCTTGGCCACGAAGGCCGCGCCGATGGTGCCGGTCGCGCCGGCCTTGTTGTCCACGATCACGTTGGTGGCCAACGTCTGGCTGATGCGCTGCGCCACGTTGCGGCCCAGCACGTCGGTGCTCCCGCCTGGCGGATAAGGCACGACCCAGGTGATGACTTTGCCGGCCGGCCAGTCGCTCTGCGCCAGCGCGGGCTGGGCCAGCCACGGACTCAGGCACGCAGCGCCGGCTGCGGCGACGAGTTGCCGACGCACAGGGTTGGGCAAGAACGATTTGGGGGTTTTCATGGTTCGAGAGGTCTCCGTGTTTTGATTTGTTGTCATGCGTGGGCCGGTGCAAAGCCGTACAGCGCCTGCGGGTTGTCCACGAGCACGCGGCGTAGCGTTTCGGCGCTACCGGCTTGCATCGCCCAGTCGTTCAGACGGTCGATCTGGCGGGCGTCGTCCGGCATGGGCTGAAGACCCGCCGATGCGGTCGCATGCGGCCAGTCGCTGCCCCAAAGTACGCGATCTGGTGCATCGCGCAGATAGCTCGCGGCCAGGGCATCGAGCGCCGGGTCTTCCACCGAATGGCGCTCGCTCACGATGTAGCCGCCGGACAGCTTGATCCACGCCTGCCCGCGCTGCAGCAGATCGCGCAGCAACGCGTGGGCGGCATGGCGCCCCGCCAGCGCGGGCGGAATGCGGCCGAAGTGGTCGAACACCAGCGGCACGGGCAATTGCCGCAGCACCTCGGCCTGCGCCGCCATCAGGTCCGGGGCCATCAGCACCTGCAGGTGCCAGCCCAGAGGCGCGATGCGACGGGCCAGCGGCTTCAGCGAATCCACCGTGCCCGAGACGCCCAGCGACAGATTCAGCCGCACGCCGCGCACGCCAGCGTCGTGCAGGCGCTGCAGGTCGGCATCGCTTTCGCGGCCGTCGATGACCGCCACGCCACGTGCCGAAGGCCCCAAGGCATCCAGCGCCGCCAGCATGCAGCGGTTGTCGCTGCCATAGGTCGACGGCGTGACCAGCACGGTGCGCGTGGTACCGATGCGCTGCTGCAATGCCCGCAAGTCCTGCACCGAGGCATCGGGCGGCAACAGCCGGGCGCCGGGCGCGGCGGGAAAGCGGTGGTCATAGACATGGACATGGCAGTCGCATGCGCCCAGGGGAATCGGGCTGCGGGGCGTGCCGGTTCCCGCCGAGAAACGGACGGGCGTGGCCAGGCTGTCGCGGGACATGGCAGGACTCGGGAAGAAAAAAGAAGGTCGGCAATCGGCGGCGGGACCGCTCACTCCAGGCTCGCGCCCGAGTCCTTGACGATCTGGGCCCAGCGCGGCACCTCGGTGCGCAGCAGTGCGCTGAACTGCTCGGCGCTGCCGCCAAGCACGTCGCCGCCTTCGGCTCGCAGCTTCTCGACCACTTCGGGATCGCGCAGCGCGTCGTTGATGGCGGTGTTGATCTGCTGCACCACAGGGGCAGGTGTCCCCGCCGGGGCCAGCACGCCGTACCACGAGGTGGCCTCGAAATTCTTGTAGCCAGACTCGACCAGCGTGGGCGTCTTCGGCAGTTGTTCGGAGCGCTTGAGCGAGGTGACGACCACCGCGTGCAGCTTGCCGTTGCGAATTTGCCCAATCAGCGTGGGCACGGCCGACATGTACAGGTCGATCTGGCCGCTCACGAGGTCGATCATGGCCTGCGACGCGCCCTTGTACGGCACGTGGCGCAGCTTGATGCCGGCCGCGTCCGAGATCAATTGCCCGGCCAGGTGGGCGACCGTGCCGTTGCCCGAATAACCCAGCGTGATGCCGTCCGGCTTGGCCTTGGCGGCGGCCACGACGTCGGCAAAGGTCTTGTAGGGCGAGCCGGCCGCCGTGGCCATCACGATCGGCGCCGACGAGACCAGGGCCACGGGCGCCAGGTCTTTCTGCGGGTCGTAGGGCAGCCTGGCGTAGAGCGTCGGGTTGATCGCCAGATTGCTGGTCTGCCCCATGACCAGCATGTAGCCGTCCGCGGCCGACTTGGCCACGGCGTCCACGCCAAGGTTGCCGCCCGCGCCCGAGCGGTTCTCCACCACCACGTTCCATTGGCGCTGGTCCGCCAGTTTCTTGGCCAGCGTGCGGGCGATCAGGTCGGTGCCGCCACCGGGCGGAAACGGAACGACCAGGCGGATGGGCTTGTTCGGATAGGCCGGCTGCGCCCATGCCGGCACCGCCGGCAATGCGGCGGTGGCCAGGCCGATCAGGGCGGCGCACAGACGTGGCGCAAGGAAGTTCAATGAGGTCAGGGGCATGTCTTTGTCTCCGTCGTTGGTATCGGGCTTCGCCCTGGGGGGCGTGGACGGAACTTTAGGAAAGCGTTTCAACCCTTACAATGATATTTCACTCAGCGAAACACATTGCATCATGAGCAACCCTCGCCCCAGCGGCACACGCTCGCCCTCGACCCCGAGCCGCGCCGCGCCCCCGACGCAACCCCAAGCGCCCGCCCCTTCAGGCCATCCCGATGCACGCGAGGGTGGTGGCGTCATCGCCGTCACCCGTGCGTTGCAGTTGTTGGAAGCCTTCGCGCTGGGCGAGTCGCACCTGTCGCTGGCCGAATTGAGCCGGCGCTGCCAGTTGCACAAGACCACGGCGCTGCGCCTGGCACGCACGCTGGCGCAGTCGGGCTACATGGTCCAGCGCGACGACGGCGATTGGCGCCTGGGGCCCGCCGCGGGCTGGCTGGGCGCGCGCTACCAGGCCGGGTTCGACGTGCAGAACGCGCTGGAGCCAGCGCTGCGCGAGCTCTCGCAAGCCACGGGTGAAAGCACGGCTTTTTACGTGCGCGAAGGCCAGGTGCGCACCTGCCTCGTGCGTGTGGAGGGCCCCCAGGCGCTGCGCCACCATGCGCGCATGGGCGAAGGCCTGCCGCTGGACCAGGGCTCGCCGGGGCGGGTGATCCTGGCGTTTTCGGGCGAGCCCGGCGAGCTTTACGAGCAGATCCGCCGGCGCGGCTACCACTGGTCCATCGGCGAGCGCGAACCAGGCGTGGCCACGGTCTCGGCCCCGGTGTTCGGCCTGAACTGGCGGCTGATGGGCTCGGTCTGCATCTCGGGGCCGGATGCGCGCCTGCCGTCCGCCAAGCTCGAATCGCTGGCGCAGGCCGTCATCGCGACCGCCAATCGCCTGTCCTATGCGCTGGCCGGCCGCGCGCCCGCCACCGAGGCCGTCCAGGCCAGCCACTGGCATCCGCCGCTCGGCTGACGGCCGTCTTGCCCCCAGTGGCGCGCCGCCAACGCCTGCGGGCACGAAAGCGCCAACGGCCAGGGCGATCCGCTAGAATGTTCGGCTATGTCGATCGCCCGCCCTTTCGCCCTCAATGCTGCTCCCACCGGTGCGGCTGGCGTGGCCGCCTGCGCGACCCTCATCACCAAAACGACGATTAAAGGCTGACCCAGCCCGGATCGTCGCGCGCCCTCCCCGGCTCGACGAGCCGGGCCCAAAGACCGCCGGCAGCAGCCGGTCGGGGAGGAAAAACCCAACACACAAGGCGCATTCTCGATGGCTACCGCAAACTATCTCTCCAATGCAAAGCCCGTTGTCGGCCTGGTCGGCTGGCGTGGCATGGCGGGCTCGGTCCTGATCGACCGCATGCAGGCTGAAGGCGACTTCGATCTGATCGATCCGGTCTTCTTCTCGACCTCCAACGCGGGCGGCAAGGCCCCGGCCCAGGCCAAGACGGAGACGACGCTGCAGGACGCCTTCAGCATCGACGCCTTGAAGCGTTGCGACGTGGTCCTGACCGCCCAGGGCGGCGACTACACCAACGACATCTTCCCCAAGCTGCGCGCCGCTGGCTGGAACGGCTACTGGATCGACGCCGCGTCCTCGCTGCGCATGAAGGACGACGCCGTCATCGTGCTCGACCCGGTCAATGACGGCGTGATCCGCCGCGCCCTCGACAAGGGTGTGAAGAACTACATCGGCGGCAACTGCACCAACTCCATCCTGCTGATGGGCGTGGGCGGCCTGTTCCGCGAAGACCTGGTCGAGTGGGTCAGCTCCATGACCTACCAGGCCGCGTCGGGCGGCGGCGCCAACCACATGCGCGAATTGCTCAAGGGCATGGGCGTGGTGTACGGCAGCGTGGCCGACGAGCTGGCCACGCCCTCCTCGGCCATCCTGGACATCGACCGCAAGGTCGCCCAGGCGATCCGCCAGGACGTGCCGACCGAGTTCTTCGGCGCCCCGCTGGCCGGCGGCCCGATCCCCTGGATCGACGCGCAACTCGACAACGGCCAGTCCAAGGAAGAATGGAAGGGCCAGGCCGAGGTCAACAAGATCCTCGACACGCCCAAGACCATTCCGGTCGACGGCCTGTGCGTGCGCGTGGGCGCCATGCGCTGCCACAGCCTGGCGCTGACCATCAAGCTCAAGAAGGACCTGCCGCTCGAGCAGATCGAAGCGATCATCCAGCGCGGCAGCCCCTGGGTGAAGTGGGTGCCCAACGACCGCGCCGTGACCGTCAAGGAACTCACGCCCGCCGCCATCACCGGTGGCCTGGAAATCGGCGTGGGCCGCGTGCGCAAGCTCAACCAAGGGCCCGAGTACATCTCGGCCTTCGTGATCGGCGACCAGCTGCTGTGGGGCGCGGCCGAGCCGCTGCGCCGCATGCTGCGCATCCTGCTGGGCCGTTAAGCCCTTCATGCGCATCGCCCTGGGCATCACCTACAACGGGCAGGCCTACGACGGCTGGCAAAGCCAGCCGTCGGGCCGCACCGTGCAGGACCGGCTCGAAACCGCCCTGGCGCGTTTTTCCGGCGATGGCCAGCCCGCCATTGGCACGCTGTGCGCCGGCCGCACCGACGCGGGTGTGCACGGGCTCATGCAGGTCGTGCATTTCGACACCGACCTGGCGCGCGACGATTTCTCGTGGGTGCGCGGCACCAACGCCCACCTGCCGCCCGACATCGCCGTGCAATGGGCGCGCCGCGTGCCCGACGCCTTCCACGCGCGCGCCAGCGCCACGGCGCGCCGCTATGCCTACATCCTGCTCGAATCGCCCGTGCGTCCCAGCGTGGAAGCCGGACGCGTGGGCTGGGTGTTCAAGCCGCTCGCGCTCGACGCCATGCGCGAAGCCGCCGGCCATCTGATCGGCGAGCACGACTTCACCTCCTTTCGCGCCTCGGCCTGCCAGGCGCTCACGCCCGTCAAGGACTTGCGCCGCATCGACATCCAGCGCAAGGGCCGGCCCGACGGCAGCGCCTACTGGCGTTTCGAGTTCGAGGCCAACGCCTTCCTGCACCACATGATCCGCAACCTGATGGGCTCGCTGATCACCGTGGGCCAGGGGCTGCAGCCGCCCGCATGGATGGCGCAGGTGCTGGCCGCGCGCAGCCGTGACGCGGCCTCGCCCACCTTCTCGCCCGACGGGCTGTACTTCCTGGGCCCGGTCTACGACACCCACTGGGGCCTGCCCTCGCAAACCGCCGCATTCGACTGGCTGCCCTGAGCTTGCGACAATGCGGACTTGGAATCCGCACCATGACCGAAGCACTGAACTCCGCCCCGACCCCGCCTGTTGCCCCGCAGCGCCGCACGCGCGTCAAGATCTGCGGCCTCACGCGTGAACAAGACCTGGACGCCACCGTGGCCGCTGGCGCCGATGCCGTCGGCTTCGTGCTGTACGCCAAAAGCCCCCGCCACGTCAGCGCGGCGCGCGCGCGCGAGCTGGCGCTGCGCCTGCCGCCCTTCGTCACGCCCGTGCTGCTGCTGGTCAACGCCACGCCCGAGGTGGTGGCCGCGGCCGTTGCCGCCGTGCCCTGGGCCGTGCTGCAGTTCCACGGCGACGAAACCGTGGCGCAATGCGAGGCGGCGGGCCAGCGCTACATCCGCGCCGCGCGTATTCCGCTGGGGCCGCAGGCGCCCGCTTTCGATCTCGTAGAATATGCCACTGCTTATGCCAGCGCGCAGGCCATCCTGGCCGACGCGCACGCCGCCAGCTACGGCGGCACCGGGCAGTCATTCAACTGGAACGCCTTCAATTGGTCACACCCCGCAATCGCCGCCAGCTCTCGGCTCGTTTTGTCTGGTGGACTCACGCCTGCAAACGTGACCGATGGCATCTTGCAAGTACGGCCCTGGGCCGTTGACGTCAGCTCCGGTGTCGAGGCCGTGGATGCCCACGGCCAGCCCTTGAAGGGCCTCAAGGACCCGGTCAGGATCGAGCGCTTCATCGCCGCCGTGCGCGCGGCCGATGCGCAACTTGCCAAGAAAGATTGAATCCATGTTCGACTATGCACAACCCGATGCCAAGGGTCACTTTGGCATCTATGGCGGCAGCTTTGCCGCCGAAACCCTGAGCCAGGCGCTGGACGAGCTCAAGGCCGCCTACGCCCGCTACAAGGACGACCCCGGCTTTCTGGCCGAATACCGCGACGAACTCGCCCACTACGTCGGCCGTCCCAGCCCGGTCTACCACGCCCAGCGCATCAGCCGCGAGCTGGGCGGCGCGCAGATCTACCTCAAGCGCGAAGACCTCAACCACACCGGCGCGCACAAGATCAACAACGTGATCGGCCAGGCGCTGCTGGCGCGCCGCATGGGCAAGCCGCGCGTGATCGCCGAGACCGGCGCCGGCCAGCACGGCGTGGCCACGGCTACCATCGCCGCGCGCTACGGGCTGGAATGCGTGGTCTGCATGGGCAGCGAGGACGTCAAGCGCCAAGCCGCCAACGTCTACCGCATGAAGCTGCTGGGCGCGACCGTCGTGCCGGTCGACTCGGGCAGCAAGACGCTCAAGGACGCGCTCAACGAGGCCATGCGCGACTGGGTCACCAACATCGAGAACACCTTCTACATCATCGGCACCGTGGCCGGCCCGCACCCCTACCCGATGATGGTGCGCGACTTCCAGCGCGTGATCGGCGACGAGTGCCTGGTGCAGATGCCCGAGTACGCCGGCCGCCAGCCTGACGCCGTGATCGCGGCCGTGGGTGGTGGCAGCAATGCCATGGGCATCTTCTACCCCTACATCCCGCACGACGGCGTGCGCCTGATCGGCGTCGAAGCCGCGGGCGACGGCCTGGACACGCCGCGCCACGCCGCCTCGCTCACCAAGGGCACACCCGGCGTGCTGCACGGCAACCGCATGTACCTGCTGCAGGACGAGGATGGCCAGGTGCAGGAGACGCATTCGGTCAGCGCCGGCCTGGACTACCCAGGCGTGGGCCCCGAGCACTGCTACCTGAAGGACATCGGCCGCGCCGAGTACGCGACCATCACCGACGAGGAAGCGCTCGCCGCCTTCCACTACCTGTGCAAGGCCGAGGGCATCATCCCCGCGCTCGAATCGAGCCACGCCGCCGCCCATGCCTTCAAGCTCGCGCCCACGCTGCCCCAGGACCAGATCCTGCTGGTCAACCTCTCGGGCCGCGGCGACAAGGACATGCACACCGTCGCCGAGCGCGCCGGCATCCCGCTTTGAACCGAGGAGTGGACTCATGAGCCGTATCCAAGCCACTTTCGAACGCCTGCAGGCCGCAGGCCGCAAGGCGCTGATCCCTTACGTCACCGCGGGTGATCCTTATGCCGACGTGACCGTCGAGCTGATGCTGGCCATGGCCCTCGCCGGCGCTGACGTGATCGAGCTGGGCGTGCCCTTCTCCGACCCCATGGCCGACGGCCCGGTGATCCAGAAGGCCTCCGAGCGCGCGCTGGCCAAGGGCATCAACCTGACGCGCGTGCTGGAGATGGTGCGCGCCTTCCGCGCCCAGGATGCCGACACGCCCGTCGTGCTGATGGGCTACGCCAACCCGGTCGAGCGCTACGAGCAGCGCACGGGCGCCGGCAGCTTCGCGCGCGACGCGGCGGCCGCGGGCGTCGACGGCGTGCTGATCGTCGACTACCCGCCCGAAGAGGCCGAGGCCTTTGCCGCCAGCCTCAAGGCGCAGGGACTGGACCTGATCTTCCTGCTCGCGCCGACCTCGTCGGACGCGCGCATCGCGCAGGTTGCGGGCATTGCCACGGGCTACGTCTACTACGTCTCGCTCAAGGGCGTGACGGGCGCCGGCACGCTGGACACGGGCGCCGTCGACCAGGCGCTGCCGCGCATCCGCCGCCACGTGAAGATTCCGCTGGGCGTGGGTTTTGGCATTCGCGACGCGCAAACCGCGCGCGCCATCGGCGAGGTGGCTGACGCGGTGGTCATCGGCAGCCGCCTGATCCAGCTGATCGAAAACGAGCCGCGCGAGCGGGTGGCCGAGGTCGCCGCCGACTTCGTGCAAGGCATCCGCGCCGGCCTGGACGCCTGAGCAGGCTGACAGCCGGCCAGCGAGGCGATTAAAATAGCGCCCAACCCGCCCCGTCCCGACGGATGGGCACGAGTGGCCCGGCATGCGAACACCGCATGCCAGGGCCGTTTTCTCTTATTCGCCGAAGGGCCTCGCCCCGCGGCATCAGGAAGGCAAACTCATGTCCTGGCTTGAAAAACTGCTGCCCCCCAAGATCCAGCCCACCGACCCGGCCGAGCGCCGCGCCATCCCCGAGGGCCTGTGGATCAAGTGCCCGAGCTGCGAGACCGTGCTCTACAAGACCGACCTGGAGCAGAACCTCAACGTCTGCCCCAAGTGCGACCATCACATGCGCATCGGTTCGCGCGCGCGCCTGAACGGCCTGCTCGACGCCGAAGGCCGCTACGAGATCGGCCAGGAAGTCGTGCCGGTCGACCCGCTCAAGTTCAAGGACAGCCGCAAGTACACCGAGCGCCTGAAAGAAGCGATGGAGAACACTGGCGAGACCGACGCGCTGGTGGTCATCGGCGGCTCGATCCAGAGCATCAACGTGGTGGTGGCCTGCTTCGAGTTCGAATTCATGGGCGGCTCCATGGGCTCGGTGGTTGGCGAGCGTTTTGTGCGCGGCGTCGAAACCGCCATCGAACAGAAGGTGCCCTTCCTGTGCTTCACCGCCACCGGTGGCGCGCGCATGCAGGAAGGCCTGCTCTCGCTCATGCAGATGGCCAAGACCAATGCCGCGCTCACGCGCCTGGCCAAGAAGGGCCTGCCCTACATCAGCGTGCTGACCGACCCGACCATGGGCGGCGTGTCGGCCGGCTTTGCCTTCGTGGGCGACGTGGTGATCGCCGAGCCCAAGGCGCTGATCGGTTTTGCCGGCCCGCGCGTGATCGAGAACACCGTGCGCGAAAAACTGCCGCCGGGCTTCCAGCGTGCCGAGTTCCTGGTCAAGAAGGGCGCCGTGGACTTCATCTGCGACCGCCGCCAGCTGCGCGCCACGCTGGCCAACACGCTGGCCATGCTGCAGCGGCTGCCCGCCGACGCCGTCGCCGGCGACTGAACCCGCGCACCAACCCGGCCTGCCACCCAGCCCATCCACCATGACCCCGGACCCGCAGGCCAACACATCCGCCCCCCGCCCGCTGCCGCTCTTTCCGCTGGGCACGGTGCTGTTCCCGCAGGGCATGCTGCCGCTGCGCATCTTCGAGCTGCGCTACCTGGAGATGATCGGCCAGTGCCTGCGCACGGGCGAGCCCTTCGGCATCGTGCTGCTATCGCACGGCCATGAGGTGCGCCAGCCCGGCCAGCCGGAAGTGCTCAGCGACGTCGGCACCTGCGCGACCGTCGTGGCCCATCAGCGGCCCCAACCCGGACTGATCCACATCGAATGCCAGGGCCAGCAGCGTTTTCGGCTGCTCGACCGGCACCAGGAAAAGAACGGCTTGTGGGTCGGCAACGCCCAGCTCCTGCCGCCCGACGATCCCGTCTGGACCGTGCCCGACGACCTGACACCCGCCGCTCGCCTGCTCTCGCAGCTCATGTCCGAGGCCATGGACAAGGCCAGCGCGGGCGATGCCGCCGGCCTTGCCGCGCAGCCGTCCCGGCTCTACCAGGGCACGCCGCACTTCGACCAGTCCGGCTGGGTGGCCGACCGCTGGTGCGAGATCCTGCCCCTGCCCCTGCACCAGAAACAACAATTACTCGAAGTCGAAAGCCCCGTCCTGCGCCTGGAGCTGGTGGCCGATCTGCTGCGGCAGAACGGGCTGATCGACTGACATCGCGCCCGCCAGCGCCTCTTTGATGGCCCGCCGTTCATGCCGAAGTCCCCGCCCAGCACCACGCCTCTTCCTCCCCCATCCGACGACACCACCGCCTGGCGGCCCCAGAACAAATGGCAGCTGTGCACCGCCTTCGCCGCCCTGGCCATGCAGGGCTTTGGCGGCGTGCTGACCGTGGTGCAGCGCGAACTGGTCGAGAAAAAACGCTGGATGACGCCCGCCGAATTCATCGAGGACTGGACCGTTGCCCAGATCCTGCCCGGCCCCAACGTGGTCAACCTAGCGCTGATCCTGGGCGACCGCTATTTCGGCCTGAGCGGCGCCATGGCCGCCCTGGCCGGGCTGTTCGCCCTGCCCCTCATGCTGGTGCTGGGCCTGACGCTGGCCTACCAGCAGTTCCTGGACGTCCCGGCCGTGGTCGGCGCGCTCAAGGGCATGGGCGCCGTTGCGGCCGGCCTCATCATGGCCACGGGCGTCAAGCTCATCGGGTCGCTGCGGCTCAACCCCATGGGTCTGGCTGTGGGCATCGGCCTGATGCTGATCACCTTTGGCTGCGTGGCCTTCTTGCTGCACTGGCCGCTGATCGGCACGCTGCTGGGCGTGGGCCTGCCGGCCTATGCCTGGGCCTGGTACCGCCTGTGGTGGCGCGAAAAAGACGCGTCGGGCCACACCACGAAAGCCCGCCATGAATGACGCCGCCACCCAGGCCGTCGTGGCCCTGCACGGCATGGCCTGGCTGGCGCTGTTCCTGCATTTCGCCTCGCTGTCGCTGCTGGCCGTGGGCGGCGCGATCACCACCATTCCGGACATGAACCGTTACCTGGTCGGCCAGCAGCACTGGCTCACCGACACGCAGTTCACCGCCTCGGTCGCCATTGCCCAGTCCTCGCCCGGACCGAACGTGCTGTTCGTGGGGCTGCTGGGCTGGCATGCGGGGTCGGCCTCGGGCTGGCTCGCGGGCCTGGCCGGCATGACGATTGCCATGACCGGCATCCTGCTGCCGTCGAGCGTGCTCACGCTGGTGGCCGCGCGCTGGGCCCAGCGCAACCGCGAGCGGCTGGGCGTGCGCGCCTTCAAGGCCGGGCTGGCGCCGCTGACGGTGGGGCTGATCACTGCGACCGGCTGGGTGCTCATGGTGCCGCCGGCGCAATGGCACGGCTGGCGGTCGCTGGTGATCACCGCCGTGGCGCTGCTGCTGATGTGGCGCACCCGCATCCACCTGCTGTGGCTGGTCGCGGGCGGCGCGGTGGCCGGGGCGCTGGGCTTTTACTGAGCAGCGCCCGCCCGGCCGACTGTTGCCGTGGACTGTTGCCGTGCTTACTTGCCGTGCCGGTCGATGAAGGCCAGGTAGCCGTCCACCCACTTCTTGAGGAAGTCGCGCGTGCCCTCGTTGGCGACATGGCCCTTGTCGTCGAGCAGCCCTTCCTTGTACTGAAGATAGACCTCGGGACCCAGGTAGAGCGGCACCTGCTGGTTGACCAGCACCGCACGCAAATGCTCCTGCGCGAACGCCGTGCCCAGCGGACTCGGCGAGATACCGATGACGCCCGCCGGCCTGCCCGGCCACGAGGTCTTGCCCCAGGGGCGCGAAGCGTGGTCGATGGCGTTCTTGAGCACACCGGGAATCGACCGGTTGTACTCTGCCGTGACGAACAGCAGCGCGTCGGCGGCCTCGATCCCCGCCTTCAGCTTCTTGACCGACTCGGCCTGGTTGGCATCGTCGTCCTGGCTGTAGAGCGGCAGGCTGCCGATGTCCAGGTGCTCGGACACATAGCCTGGCGGCGCCAGCGCGGCCACGGCCAACGCGAGATGGCGGTTGTAGGAATCCTTGCGCAGGCTGCCGACGACGACAGCGATGGTTTTGCTCATGGCCCACTCCTTCAAGGGAAACGGCGACATTGCCGTGGGATCGGGATCCGACGGACAGTTTAGGAAGCTTGGCCGCCTGTCTACGTCGGAAAAACACCCAAGGTGCGGTCTCAGGTCCGCAGCACGCGCTCCAGAATACGCTGCTCGTGGCGCGCGAACTCGGGGCTGCCGGGCCGGCGCGGGCGCGGCACGTCGTCGATGCGCTCCTCGAACGTGATCCGGCCGTCCTCGATCAACACCACGCGGTCGGCCAGCGCCACGGCCTCCTGCACGTCGTGCGTGACCAGCAAGGCGGTGAAACGGTTCTCTTGCCAGACCGATTCGAGCAGGCGATGCATCTCGATGCGGGTGAGCGCGTCGAGCGCGCCCAGCGGCTCGTCGAGCAGCAGCAGGCGTGGCCGGTGCACCAGCGCACGGGCCAGCGCCACGCGCTGGCGTTGGCCACCGGACAGGCGCGACGGCCATTCCTGGCGGCGATCGGCCAGCCCGACCTGGGCCAGCACGGCCTCGGCCAGCGGCCGTTGGGTGGCCGGCAGCCCCAGGGCCACGTTGTCGATCACGCGGCGCCAGGGCAGCAAGCGCGCCTCCTGGAACATGATGCGCACGTCGTCATCGCGCTCGGCGGGCGGGTGGCCGTTCAGGCGCAGCGTGCCGCCCGTGTGCGGCTCCAGGCCCGCCACCAGCCGCAGCAGCGTGCTCTTGCCGCAGCCGCTGCGCCCGACGATGGCGACGAACTCACCCGGCGCCACCACCAGCGAAGTGCGGCGCAGCACCTCGCGTTCGCCGTAGCGTTTGCTCACCTGGTCGAGCTCGATGCGCATGCCGGGCGCCGGCCCCGCCTGCGGCTCGAAGGCGGCATGGCTGACCGGGCCGACCGGGGACAGTGCCGCCGGTTGAGTGGCATCCTGCGGCCAGTCCGTGTGGCGCAGTGCGATGTTGGGAAATGTCATGGCCGTCGTGCCGTTCAATGGATCATCAGGATTGCGCTTGATAGCCCGCATGCCAGCGCAGCGCGTAGCGCTCCAGCACGTCGGCCAGCTTGCCCAGCAGCGCGTAGAGGAAGATGCCGACCAGCACCACGTCGGTCTGCAGGAATTCACGCGCATTCATGGTCAGGTAGCCGATGCCGGCCTGCGCCGAGATGGTCTCGGCCACGATCAGGATCACCCACATCAGCCCCAGCGAAAAACGCAGGCCGACCAGGATCGAGGGCATGGCGCCGGGCAGGATGACTTCGCGGTAGAGCTGCCAGCGCGTGAGTCCGTAGGTGCGCCCCATCTCGATGAGCTGCGGGTCGACGCTGCGGATGCCGTGAAAGGTGTTGAGGTAGATCGGAAAGAAGACCGACACCGCGATCAGGAAGATCTTGGCCGTCTCGTCGATGCCGAACCACAGGATGACCATGGGGATGAGCGCCAGCGCCGGAATGGTGCGCACCATCTGGATGGTCGAGTCCAGCAGCGTCTCGGCCCAGCGCACCGAGCCGGTCAGCAGCCCGAAGGCCAGCCCCAGCCCGCCGCCAACGGCCAGTCCCAGCAAGGCCCGGCCGGCGCTGACCTTGATGTGCGTCCAGAGCTCGCCCGAAGCCGTCAGGCTCCAGGCCGCGGTCAGCACGTCGGCTGGCGCTGGCAGCACGCGGCTGGACAACCAGCCGGCCGACGATGCCAACTGCCACACCGCGACCAGCAAAACCGGCAGCGCCCAGGGAATGGCCTGTCGCACCACCGGCCACCAGGCCCGGCGCGCGCCCTCGTGTGTGGCCGCAGCTGTTGCCGGTTCAAGGGAAATGCCAGAGGTCTGGCGAGCGGAAAAAGTCATGAAGCCCAGGTGTTCAGGCAAGGCCCGCGCGGCCCGGGCCAATGGCCCTGCCGCCGGTCAGGCCGCCAGCGTTCGATAAAATAAAGCCCTTTTTTGATTGACCCCGCGCCTTCCCGGCTTGTCTGCCGGGAAGGCGCGGTACAGCCACTGACTGTAGGGACGGCAGGCTGGATCGGTGAACGAATAAGTTCAACGCTGGTTATGCGTCCAACGGCTATCAAAAGCCGGCGCGCCGCCCCCCATGACACGAAGGACACCCCATGGCACGTACCGTCAAATGCATCAAGCTCGGCATCGAGGCCGAAGGTCTGGATTACCTGGTCTACCCCGGTGAACTGGGCAAACGCATCTACGAGAACGTGAGCAAGCAGGCCTGGGCCGACTGGCTGCGCCAGCAGACCATGCTGGTCAACGAAAACCGCCTGAACCTGGCCGATGCGCGCGCGCGCCAGTACCTCGCCCGCCAGATGGAAAAACACTTCTTCGGCGAAGGCGCCGATCAGGCTGTTGGCTACGTGCCGCCCAGCGGCAACTGATCACCTGCTTGTGCCGGCCGGCAGGCAGGCGCTGACGACCGCATGAGTCTCCCTAGCCTTCCTGCCGCGCAACTGCGCTGGGACGCCGAGCGCGGCGTGCCCTTTTCTTCCCGGTTCGACGACGTCTACCACTCCTTCAGCGGAGCGCTGGCGCAGACACGCCACGTCTTCATGGGCGGCTGCGGCCTGCCCGAAGGCTGGCAGGCGCGCCCACGTTTCACGATCGTCGAGACCGGATTCGGCCTGGGCCTGAATTTCCTGGCCACCTGGCTGGCCTGGCAGCAAGACCCGCAGCGCTGCGACCACCTGCACTTCGTCAGCGTCGAGGGCTACCCGGTCGCCGCAGCCGACATCGTGCGCGCGGTGGCGCAGTCGCGTGATTTGCAGGCGCTGGCCCCGCTCACCCACGCGCTGGCCGAGCGCTACCCGCAGCCCGCCCGACCCGGCGTGCACCGGCTGCTGTTCCCGCACCCGCACAACCGCCAGCAGAGCGTGACGCTCACGCTCGCGCTGGGCGACGCGGCGCGCCTGCTGCCCCAGTTGCGCCTGCAGGCGGACGCGGCCTATTTCGACGGCTTCTCGCCGGCCAAGAACCCCGAACTCTGGCAGCCCCCCATCTTCAAGGCCGTGGCCCGCCTGCTGCGCCCCGGCGCATGGGCCGCGACCTGGACCATCGCGGCCGGCGTGCGCAAGGGCCTGACCGAGGCGGGTTTTGTGCTCACACGCCGACCGGGATTGCCGCCCAAACGGGACTCGCTGCAGGCTCGCTACGTGCCGTGGCATTTGCGTGGCGACCCGCGTGATGACTTGCGCGGCGATGCCGCAGCGCCACTCACACCGCCGCAGCCGCCACACAACGCATCGGCCCGCCACGCCGTGGTCATCGGCGCGGGCATGGCCGGTGCGTCGGCCTGCTGGGCCTTGTCGCGGCGCGGCTGGCGCGTCACCCTGATCGACGCCGCCCCGCAGCCCGCTGCCGGCGCGTCCGGCCTGCCCGTGGGCCTGTGCGTACCGCATGTCTCGCCCGACGACGCGGTGATCTCGCGCCTGACCCGGGCCGGCGCCCATTGGCTGCGGCAGGTGATCGAACTCAGCGGCCTGCCCCCGTCGGACTGGCGCAGCGGCGACGTCTGGCAGATCCTCGACGACACGGCCGAAACGGATGACGACGATAGCGACGATGTGCAGGCCAGCTCTGCGAGCAGCACCGCCGCAACCCAGGCCCGGCAAAGAAGAGACGCCGCCTTGGGCGCCAGCCAGCAAGCCCTGCCGGGCGGCTACGAAGGGCCCGCGCTGCGGCACGACCAGGGCCTGAGCGTCAAGGGCCCCGCGCTGGTGCGCCACTGGCTCGGCCAGTGCCCGGGCCTGCAAACGCGCTGGTCCACCACCGTCGCCAGGGTGGAACGGGCCGACGCCGATGCCCCCGGCCAGCCGCCGCGCTGGCTGATCAAGGACGAGGCCGGCCACCTCATTGCCGAGGCCGAAACCGTCGTCGTCGCCAGTGCGCTTCAAACCCCCGGCCTGCTGCCCACGGACCCGGTCAGCAACGGACCGTCCGTGCAGCAGCTCATCCCCTTGCGCGGCCAGATCACGCTCGGCCGCTGGCCCGGCGCCGGCCAACCGCTCCCGGGCGAGCTGCCGCCACTGACCGGCCACGGCCATTTCATCGCCAACTGGCCGCCCCGTGCCGACGACAACGAACGCTGGGACTGGGCCATGGGATCGAGCTTCGAGCGCGCAGACACCGACCTGGCGCCACGGCGCGCATCCGACCAGGCCAACCTGGCCAAGCTCCGCCATGCGATGCCCGATCTGGCCGACGTGCTGGCCCCTCAGTTCAACGACGAGCCGCACACCCGCCCGCCCGGGCTGCAGCCCTGGGTTCAGATCCGAGCCACCACCAACGACCACCTGCCGCTGGCCGGCCCCGTGGCCGACTGGCAGGCCGCCGGGCAGCACCCGCGCCCCGGCCACCGAGGCGCGGCCAGCATGCGCTGGAGCCTGGACGCCCTGCCCCGGCTGCCCGGCCTGTACGTGCTGTGCGGCTTCGGCGCGCGTGGCCTGAGCCTGGCCGCCCTGTGCGCCGAACTTGTCGCCAGCCAGATCGACGGCGACCCCTGGCCGCTCGATGCGGCCCTGGCGCAGGCGGTTGACCCGGCTCGCTTTGAATTCAAGCGGCGCCGGCAGAGCGCGCCGCAGCCCGCGCAGGCCGCCGTGGTTTCAAAACCGGCACCCGCACAAAGCGTCGAATAGCCTTGGCGGGCCGGTTTGGTACTGGCTTTCGGAGCACAAGCCACGGGCAAGCGGTCACCTCACACCCGCTCGAACACTGCCGCAATCCCCTGCCCGCCGCCGATGCACATCGTGACCAGCGCATAGCGGCCACCGGTGCGGTGCAGCTCGGCAATCGCCTTGGTCGTGATGATGGCGCCGGTGGCGCCCACCGGGTGGCCCAGCGAGATGCCCGAGCCGTTGGGGTTGACCTTGGCCGGGTCAAAGCCCAGCTCCTGGATGACGGCGCAGGCCTGCGCCGCGAAGGCTTCGTTGGATTCGATCACGTCGAAGTCACTCACCTTCAAGCCGGTGCGCTCCAGCACTTTGCGCGTGGCAGGCACCGGGCCGATGCCCATGTAGGCGGGCTCGACGCCGGCGTGTGCGTAGCCGACCAGGCGTGCGAGCGGCTTCAGGCCCAGCGCCTTGACGCGGCCGCCTTCGGCCAGCACCACGGCGGCAGCGCCGTCGTTGATGCCCGAGGCATTGCCGGCGGTGACGAGGCCGTCCTTCTTGAACGCAGGCTTCATCTTCGACAGCGCCTCGACCGTGGTGTCGGCGCGCAAGTGCTCGTCGGTGTCGAACAGCACCACGCCCTTGCGCGTCTTGACCTCCACCGCCACGATCTGCTCCTTGAAGCGCCCCGCCGCGATGGCGGCCGCCGCGCGCTGCTGGCTGCTCACGGCCAGCTCGTCCATCTGATCGCGCGTGATGCCGTAGCGCGCGGCCACGTTCTCGGCGGTGATGCCCATGTGGATCTTCTCCCACGGGTCGTGCAGGATGCCCAGCATGTAGTCGACCAGCACCGCATCGCCCATGCGCGCGCCGTAGCGTGCCGAGGTGTCGAAGTACGGGCCACGGCTCATCGACTCCGAGCCGCCGCCAATGGCGATGTCGCAGTCGCCCAGCGTAATCGCCTGCGCCGCCGACACGATGGCCTGCAGGCCCGAGCCGCAGAGGCGGTTGACGTTGAAGGCAGGCGTCTCGATCGGGCAGCCCGCATCGATGGCCGCCACGCGGCTCAGGTAGGCATCCTTCACGTCGGTGGGAATGACGTTGCCCATGACCACGTGGCCGATGGCGTCGGCGGCCACGCCGCTGCGTTCGATGGCGGCCTTGACGGCGGTGGTGGCCAGTTGCGTGTTGGGCACGTCTTTCAGCGCGCCGCCGAAGGTGCCGATGGCGGTGCGGGCGGTGCCGACGATGAAGATGTCGCGGGAGGTCATAGGTTCAAGCCTGGTCGGGGTGAGAGATCGCAAGAGGCGCAGCGTAAAACAGGTTCAGCGCCCGGTAAACACGCCTGAACAGCAGGGTATACGTTGATGGCTTTTTGAGATACAGATCAGTGAGTATTCCGGAAGCACAGCCGCCCCGCACACGTGCCTGTCCACATTGTGGTCAGTTGGGGCTGTCGAATGATCTTCAACGGGTGTGGCCTCAATCCCCACCGACAGAGGCGAACTTGGCAGCAAGCGCCATCTCGTAGGTGCCCTTGGACGTGTTCAGGCGAACGCGGAGACTGGCGTATGCCGCAGGCGTTCTGCGTCCGTGCGGGGTGGCATGCCGAAGGCACGCGCATATTCGCGGCTGAACTGTGAGGGCGACGCATACCCGACCGTGAAGGCGACTGTGGCAGCAGCCTGACCCTCCGCGACGAGCAGTCGACGTGCTTCCTGCATGCGCACATGCTTCTGATACTGCAACGGACTCATCGCCGTGACTGCTCGGAAATGGCGATTGAGCGAGGGAACGCTCATGTGCACGGCCGCTGCAAGCGTCTCTGACGAGTACGGCTCGTCGAAGTGATCTTGCCCCCGTTTCACGGACACCCCTATAAGCGATTAACTATCGCAATAGGAGGTGGACGATGACCAAGAGCAAGGCAGGCAGAAAGGGGCAGGAGTTCAGCCTGGAGTTCAGGCAGCAGGCACTGTTGCGAGCGGCCACAGAAGGGGTAACCACGGTGGCTCGTGATCTGGGGTTGCAGCCTGCCCAGCTGTACAGTTGGCGCGCCCAGGCGCGGCGGCACGACCAGGACGATCAGGCACAACGCTTGGAGTTGGCCGAACATGCACGGCTCAAACGTGAAGTGGCGCGGCTGGAGGAGGAGAACGCTTTCCTAAAAAAAGCGGCGGCGTACTTCGCCAAAAAGCGGCGGCGTACTTCGCCAAACAGCCCAAGTGAAGT
>WNDQ01000043.1 GCA_009912175.1 Paracidovorax wautersii
GAAAGCGTTCTCCTCCTCCAGCCGCGCCACTTCACGTTTGAGCCGTGCATGTTCGGCCAACTCCAAGCGTTGTGCCTGATCGTCCTGGTCGTGCCGCCGCGCCTGGGCGCGCCAACTGTACAGCTGGGCAGGCTGCAACCCCAGATCACGAGCCACCGTGGTTACCCCTTCTGTGGCCGCTCGCAACAGTGCCTGCTGCCTGAACTCCAGGCTGAACTCCTGCCCCTTTCTGCCTGCCTTGCTCTTGGTCATCGTCCACCTCCTATTGCGATAGTTAATCGCTTATAGGGGTGTCCGTGAAACGGGGGCAAGATCAGAATGCCGCGGCGGGATAATCGGCCGGCACGCCGCGCCTGCCATCATGAACAGCCTCTACGACCTGCCCGCCCCGGCCAAACTCAATCTATTCCTGCACGTCACCGGCCGGCGCGACGACGGCTACCACCTGCTGCAATCGGCCTTCATGCTGGTCGACTGGTGCGACGTGCTGCACATCGAGCGCCGCGCCGGCAGCCAGATCAGCCGCGAAGACCTGGGCGCCGCCCTGCCCGCCGACGACCTGTGCCTGCGCGCCGCGCGCCTGCTGCAACAGGCCACCGGCTGCACCCAGGGCGCGCACATCGCCATCGACAAACGGATTCCAGCCCAGGCCGGCATGGGCGGCGGTTCCTCGGATGCCGCCACCTGCCTGCTGGCGCTCAACCGGCTCTGGCAGACCGGCCTGGCGCGCGAGCAGTTGCTGGCCCTGGCGCTTCAGCTCGGGGCCGACGTGCCCTTCTTCGTGGGCGGGCATAACGCCTGGGTCGAGGGCATCGGCGAGCAGCTCACGCCCATCGAATTGCCGCCCGCCCGCTTCGTCATCATCAAACCGCCGGGCGGACTGGCAACTGCTGCGATATTTTCATCGCCGCTTTTGAAAAGAGCGACAGAGCGTGCTATAATCGCAGTCTTTGCGGCAAACCAGTACGGGTTTGGAAAAAACGATCTGCAGGATGCGGCATGCCGGCTTGACGGCGGGGTTGCACGGGCGATCGGTTGGCTTCAATCCTTGGGTTTCAGCGGCAAGATGACAGGCTCCGGAAGTGCCGTGTTTGCACACCTTCCTGAAAACCGAAGCGAAAATTTCAACGAAATTTTTTCTTCCAGACCTGCCGATCTGGCCGATTGGGATCTGAAAGTTTGCGACAATATGAGGCTTCATCCGTTGGCTGGATGGAGCATCAGCGACAGTTCATCGGTTGTTGTCAAGGCTTAGCGCCGAAACAGCAACCCGTGTAGGGGAGTCGCCAAGTTGGTTAAGGCACCGGATTTTGATTCCGGCATTCGAGGGTTCGAGTCCTTCCTCCCCTGCCAAAAAACACGATCGATCAGAACGGAATCAAGCTCGGCACGAAGCTCCTCCTTTCTGGTCGATTTTGCGTTTGGATTCTTCACCTCGACGAACGTCATCGCCGGGACCCCACGAGATGAGCGAGCAACACCCCGACTTCATGGTTTTCACCGGTAACGCGAACCCTGCTTTCGCTGCCGAAATCGCCCAGTACCTCAACACCACGCTGGGAGCCGCCACGGTGGGCCACTTCTCGGACGGCGAGGTGACCGTCGAGATCAACCAGAACGTGCGCGCCCGCGACGTTTTTGTGGTCCAGTCGACCTGCGCGCCGACCAACGAGAACCTGATGGAACTGCTGATCATGGTCGACGCGCTCAAGCGCGCCTCGGCCGAACGCATCAGCGCCGTCATCCCCTACTTCGGCTATGCCCGCCAGGATCGCCGCCCGCGTTCGTCGCGCGTGCCGATCTCGGCCAAGGTCGTGGCCAACCTGCTGCAGACCGTGGGCGTCTCGCGCGTGCTGACCATGGACTTGCACGCCGACCAGATCCAGGGCTTCTTCGACATCCCGGTCGACAACATCTACGCCTCGCCCATCCTGCTGGGCGACCTGCGCCAGAAGAACTACGAGGACCTGATCGTGGTCAGCCCGGACGTCGGCGGCGTGGTTCGCGCGCGTGCGCTGGCCAAGCAGCTCGGCTGCGACCTGGCCATCATCGACAAGCGCCGCCCCAAGGCCAACGTGAGCGAAGTGATGCACGTCATCGGCGAGATCGAAGGCCGCAACTGCGTGATCATGGACGACATGATCGACACCGCCGGCACGCTGGTCAAAGCCGCCGAAGTGCTCAAGGAGCGCGGTGCCAAGAACGTGTACGCCTACTGCACGCACCCCATCCTGTCGGGCCCGGCCATCGAGCGCATCAGCAACGGTGCGGCGCTCGACGAAGTGGTCGTGACCAACACCATTCCGCTGAGCGACACCGCCCGCGCCTGCACCAAGGTGCGCCAGTTGTCGGTCGCCCCCCTGTTTGCCGAGACGATCCAGCGCATTTCGCGCGGCGACTCGGTCATGAGTTTGTTTGCCGACCAGAACCAGACGTTCTGAGCGGCAGGCATGCGCCGTGGCAGTCCGGATGACCGGGCTGCTTTTTTTTGTAGAGCGAGGCCCGCTGGTCGCGGCAGGCCTCTTTGGAGAATGTTATGAAATTCGTCGCTTTTGAGCGCGCCAAGCAAGGTACGGGTGCGAGCCGCCGTCTGCGCATTTCTGGCAAGACGCCCGGTATCGTCTATGGCGGTTCGCAAGAACCCCAAGCCATCGAGCTCGACCACAACGCCCTGTGGCACGCCCTGAAGAAGGAAGCGTTCCACGCCTCCATCCTCGAGATGGACCTGAACGGACAGACCAGCAACGTGCTGCTGCGCGACGTTCAATACCACCCCTACAAGCAGCTGGTCCTGCACGTGGACTTCCAGCGCGTGAGCGCCAACGAACGCATCACCATCAAGGTGCCGGTGCACTTCAAGGGCGAGGAAAACTCCCCCGCCGTGAAGCAGTCCCAGAACCTGGTGACGCACGTGGCCACCGAACTGGAAATCTCCAGCCTGCCGGGCGACCTGCCCGAGTTCGTTGAAGTGGACCTGTCCGAACTGGCCAGCGGCGCCACCGTGTTCGCCAAGGACATCAAGCTGCCCAAGGGCGTGCAACTGGCCACCGCCGCCGACACCGTCGTGGTCAGCGCCGTGGCGCCGGCTGCCGACGAAGCGGCCGAAGGCACCGAAGCCGCCAAGTAATCCCTGGCGCTTGTTGCCGCCGCAGCCGTGCGGCAAAAACTCAGGCCCACTTCGGTGGGCCTTTGTTTTGGGCGCGAGCGCCCGTGGTGTGGCCGTTCCGCACGGCCGCTCTCCCGCATTTGCAGAAATAATCGCGCCATGATCAGACTCTTTGTCGGCCTGGGCAATCCGGGCCCCGAATACAGCGACACCCGCCACAACGCCGGCTTCTGGTGGATCGACCAGCTCGCGCGTGAACTGGGCGTGTCGCTGGCCATGGACAAGGGCTACAGCGGCCTGATGGCACGCACCCAGCTCATGGGACAGACGATCTGGCTGCTGGAGCCGCAGACCTTCATGAACGCCTCAGGCCGCTCGGTCGGCGCGCTGGCGCGTTTCTTCAAGATCGCGCCGCAGGAGATCCTGGTCGCGCACGACGAGCTCGACATCGTGCCCGGCCAGGTCAAGCTCAAGCGCGGCGGCGGCCATGCCGGCCACAACGGCCTGCGCGACATTCAGGCACAACTGGGCACGCCCGACTTCTGGCGGCTGCGCCTGGGCGTGGGCCATCCGGGCGTGAAGTCCGAGGTCATCCACTGGGTGCTCAAGAAGCCCTCGCTCGACCACCGCATCGCCATCGACCAGTGCATCGAGCGCTCGCTCAAGGCCGTGCCCGACCTGGTGCAGGGCGAGATCGACAAGGCGACCATGCTCATCCACACCAGCCAGCCGCCCCGGCCCAAGCCGCCACGCAAACCGCCCGAACCGCCTCAGGCCCCCACGGCCTGAAGCACCCGGCGCCACGGCACCCCAGAAAAAAGCCCATGTTATGCATGGGCTTTTGTACGTCAGCGACCGGTGGCTACGAAGCGGATGCCTGCAGCCGCAGGTACTTCTGATACAGCGTTTCGTGGCCTTCGACATGCGCAGGGTCGACCGGGATGCACTCGACCGGGCAGACCTGCACGCACTGCGGTTCGTCGAAATGGCCCACGCATTCGGTGCATTTGCCCGGGTCGATCACGTAGAACATCTCGCCCATGGAAATGGCCTCGTTGGGGCATTCGGGCTCGCAGACGTCGCAGTTGATGCACTCATCGGTGATCATCAGCGCCATGGCGACTCCTCGGGCGAACGCCCCTCGGCGGCGGCGCGGCGCCAGGCTCCGAGGGAAGAAAGGGTGATGGGCATGGGGCCTATTATCCCGCGCCCGGCGTTGACGCCGAAGCGACACCGGCCAAGCCCGCGCCAGCCGCGCGTGCATTGGGTGCAACAGCCGCGCATGGTACCCGGCACGGTGGCGCGGCCCGCATTTGTCGGTATGCTCGATCCCCGTTGCGGCGCCCGGCCGCATGGCCCGCCCCATTTGCCCCATGAGCGCCCAACTCCTGCAAAGAACCCTGACCCTGCTGGCCACGCTGCTGGTGGCCTCCTTGCTGATCTTCCTGGCCCTCGAAGTGCTGCCCGGCAACGCCGCGCAGATGCTCATGGGGCCTGACGCGCCGGCCGAGGCCGTGCTCGCGCTTGAACGCAAGCTGGGGCTGGACCAGCCCGCGCCGCAGCGCTACCTGGGCTGGCTGGCCGAGATGGCGCAGGGCCGCATGGGCAACAGCTACGTCTACGGCACGCCGGTGCGCGAGCTGGTGGCCGAGCGCCTGGCTCTGACGGCACCGCTCACCTTGCTGGCCATGCTGATCACCACGGTGGTCGCGCTGCTGGCGGGCGTCTATGCCGCCACACGCCACAACCGCCTGGGCGACGTGGGCGTGATGACGCTCAGCCAGCTCGGCATCGCCATTCCCAATTTCTGGTTCGCCATCCTGCTGATCCTGCTGTTTGCCGTGCAGTTGCGCTGGTTCGCCGCCGGCGGCTTTCCGGGCTGGGGCGAGGGCTGGTGGCCGGCCTTCAAGGCGCTGATCCTGCCGGCGCTGTCGCTGGCGGTGGTGCAGACGGCCATCCTGGCTCGCAACACACGCTCGGCCATCCTGGAGGTGCTGCACGAGGATTTCGTGCGCACCGCGCGCGCCAAGGGCCTGAGCGAGCGCGCCATCCTGTGGCGGCACGTGCTGCGCAACGCGCTGGTGCCCGTGGTCACCGTCATGGGCTGGCAGTTCGCGAGCCTGCTGGCCGGCACCATCGTGGTCGAGAACGTGTTCTACCTGCCCGGCGTCGGGCGGCTGATCTTCCAGTCGATCGCCAACCGCGACCTGATCGTGGTGCGCGACTGCCTGATGCTGCTGACCGCCATGGTCATCGTGGTCAACTTCCTGATCGACGTGCTCTACGTGCTGATCGATCCACGGCTGCGCCGTTCGGCGGGCTGACCCAGCCCTTCGCCCCTTTCTTTTTTCCCCACCGACCCGAGCCCATGCAGACGCCCCTCGACCTGCCTCTCGACGCAGCCGTTCCGTCGGGCCGCGCGCCACGCGGCTTCTGGCACCGCGCGCTGCGCCACCGCAGCTTCATGATCGGCCTGCTGCTGACCGGGCTGCTGCTGACCACGGCCGCGCTGTCCTACCTGTGGACACCCTGGCCGCCGTATGACCTCAACATCCCGGCCAAGCTGCAGGCGCCCAGCAGCGCGCACTGGCTGGGCACCGACAACCTCGGGCGCGACGTGCTCTCGCAGATCATGGTGGGCGCGCGCAACTCCATCGTGGTGGGCGTGATCGCCGTGGGCATCGGCGTGATCGGCGGCGTGCTGCTGGGCATGCTGGCGGCCGCGCGCGGCGGCTGGGTCGAGGCCGTCATCATGCGGGCGGCCGACTTCACGCTCGCCTTTCCCGCCATCCTGCTGGCGATCATGCTTACGGCCGCGCTGGGCGCGGGCATCACCAACGCCATCATCGCCATCGGCATTGCCAACATCCCGATCTTCACGCGGCTGACGCGGGCCACCGCACGCAGCATGTGGGCGCGCGAATTCGTGATGGCCGCGCGCAGTTGCGGCAAGGGCAACTGGCGCATTTCGATCGAGCACGTGCTGCCCAACATCGTCTCGGTCATTGTGGTGCAGGCCACCATCGAATTCGCCATCGCCATCCTGGCCGAGGCCGCGCTGTCCTACCTGGGCCTGGGCACGCAGCCGCCCGACGCCTCGTGGGGCCGCATGCTCAGCGAAGCCCAGACGCTCATGTTCCAGGCGCCGCGCCTGGCGATCTACCCGGGCCTGGCGATTGCGCTGGCCGTGCTCGGCCTGAACCTGCTGGGCGACGGCCTGCGCGATCTGCTCGACCCACGGCTGGCTCGGCGGCGCTGAGAACGTGTTGACGATCTGAGCCGGCGTAGAAAAAGTTCACGACACGCTCTATATTGCGCAATGCAACGCTTGGCCGATCGGCCAGGCGGCCCGAACCCGAACAAGAGGAGTCGTTTCATGCCCACGCACCGTCGTCGTTCCGTTCTGCTCAGCCCAGCCCTGGCCGCCGCGCTGGCGGCCGCCAGCCCCCTGTCCGCGCAGGCGCAGGCCGGCGGCAAGAACAACCTGACCATCGGCGTGACGCTGGAGCCCGCGCCTGGCCTGGACCCGACGGGCGGCGCGGCCTCGGCGATCTCTGAAGTCACGCTCTACAACGTCTACGAAACCCTCACCAAGTTCACCGAAGCCGGCCGCGCCGAGCCGTTGCTGGCCGAAAGCTGGACCGTCTCGCCCGACCAGAAGAGCTACACCTTCAAGCTGCGCCAGGGCGTGAGTTTCCACAACGGCGAGCCCTTCAACGCGGCGGCCGTCAAGTTCTCGTTCGAGCGCGCGGTGGCGCCCGACTCGGTCAACAAGGACAAGGCGGTGTTCGCCAACATCGCCCGCATCGACACGCCCGACGCGCACACCGTGGTGCTGGCGCTCAAGGAGCCCAACCCCGACTTCCCGCTGCTGCTGGGCCAAGGCACGGCCATCGTGGTCGAGCCCAAGAGCGCGGCCACCAACGGCACGCAGCCGGTCGGTACCGGCCCCTATAAGTTCGTCAACTGAGCCAAGGGCTCGTCCGTCACGCTGGCCAAGTGGGACGGTTACCGCAATGCGGCCAACCTGAAGATCACGCAAGTCACCTTCCGCTTCATCAGCGACCAGGCCGCGGCCGTGGCCGCGCTGCTGGCCGGCGACGTCGACTCCTTCCCGCGCGGCATCCAGGCGCAGAGCCTGGGGCCGTTTCGCAACGACCCGCGTTTCCAGGTGCTGATCGGCAACTCGCGCGCCAAGACCATCGTCGCCATCAACAACAAAAAACCGCCGCTGGACGACGTGCGCGTGCGCCGCGCCATTGCGGCGGCGATCGACCGCAAGGCCATCATCGACGGCGCCGTCGACGGCCTGGGCACGCCCATCGGCGCGCACTACCCGCCGGGCGCGCCGGGCTATGTCGACGTGACCGGCGTCAACCCCTACGACCCGGCCAAGGCACGCGAGCTGCTCAAGGAAGCCGGCGTCAAGCTGCCGCTGCAGCTCAGCCTCAAGCTGCCGCCGCCACCCTATGCGCGGCGTGGCGGCGAGATCGTCGCGGCCCAGCTCGCGCAGGTCGGCATCCAGGCCCGGATCGAGAATGTCGAGTGGGCGCAATGGCTCGACGGTGTCTACAAGAACAAAAACTACGACCTGTCCATCGTCTCTCACGTGGAGCCTTTCGATCTCGCCAAAATCGCCGAGCCCGGCTATTACTACGGCTACGAATCGCCCAAGTTCCGCGAGATCCTGACGCACATCGCCAGCGCCCCGAACGAGGCCGAGCGCAACAAGCTCTATGGCGACGCCCAGCGCCTGATCGCCACCGACGCCGTCAATGCCTACCTGTTCACGCCGCAGTGGGCCACCGTGACCAGCACCCGGCTGCAAGGGGTCTGGAAGGACCAGCCGATCTTCGTCAACGACGTGGCCCTGCAGTCCTGGAAGTAGGCGCCCACCGCCCCGCCGAACGACCGCCATGACCGTCCCGCACCAGGATCCGCTGGGCAACGCCCTTCAGCTGGAACAGCACGCAAGCGGCGGCGCCGTGGACGACTTCGTGGCCGGGTTCATCGGCTGCGACCTGCGTGTGCTCGGCATCCTGCAGGCGCAGCACGACGCCAGCGCCCTGGTCCAGGCCTACCTGGCCATGTTCCAGCTCTTTGCCGAGTCGCCCGCCGGAGCGGTCAACGCCCAGCCTTACCTGACGCGGGCGCAGGCTGCCCATGACGGCGCCAACCCACGCACACAGCTCTTTGTCCAGGCCGTCTCGGCCTGGGCACGCGGCGACCTGGCCGGCGCCGTGGGCCTGCACGAACGCATCGCACAGGCTTTTCCGCGCGATCTGGTCTCGCTCAAGCTGGGCCAGTACCACGCCTTCAACCTGGGCGACGGGCCGGCCATGCTGCGCCTGGCGCGGCCCGGCCTGCAGGCGGCGGCCGACGTGCCGCAGTTCCACGGCATGGCCGCCTTTGCCTACGAACAATGCCACCTGCTGGACGCGGCCGAACACCATGCGCGCACGGCCATCGCCCTGCACCGCGCCGAGCCGTGGGCCCACCATGCGCTGGCGCACGTGCTGCTCACGCGCGGCCAGTTGCAGTCCGGCACGGCCTTTCTGGAAGAAATGAGCGAGAGCTGGCAGGGCCTGAATTCCTTCATGCGCACCCACAACTGGTGGCACCTGGCACTGTTCTACATCGAGCTCGACCGTCTGGACGAGGCGCTGGCACTTTACGACCGCGAAGTCTGGGGCGTGGACAAACGTTACACACAGGACCAGGTCAACGCGGTGTCGCTGCTCGCGCGCCTGGAACTGGCCGGGCTGGACGTGGGCGAGCGCTGGCAGGACGTGGCCGATCACCTCGAAGCGCGCACGGCCGACCAGACGCTGCCGTTTCTGGACATGCAATACCTCTACGGGCTGGCGCGTGCGCAACGCCCGTCGGCCTACGCTTTGTTGCAGGCCGTGGAGGCCAGGGCCTCGGCGAGCGAAGCCCGCCGCGATCAGGCCGTCTGGCGCGATATCGCCCTGCCCGCCTGCCGCGGGCTGCTGGCCCATGCCCAGGGCCATTGGAACGAAGCCGTGGTCCACCTGGGCCTGGCGCTGCCGCGCCTGCAGGAAATCGGCGGCAGCCACGCCCAGCGCGAGTTGTTCGAGCAGATCCATCGGGACGCCCTGCAACGCAGCGGCCACCTGGCGGCCGTCCAGAACCTGCTGCAGCCCCACCTGAACAGCCAGCCCGAATCACGCCGCCTGCGGCGCCAGGCCCGCCGGCTCTATGCCAGCCTGGGGCTGCCCGACACGCTGGCGGGTAGCGACGGCGGCGCGGACTGAACGAAGCGATCGCCGCACGCCGCGGCGATCGAGGCTCAGATCAAAGCTTGGGCATGCCGGGGAAACCGCCGCCGCCCATGCCCTTCATGCCACCCATGCGTTTCATCATCTTCATGAGGCCGCCGCCCTTCATCTTTTTCATCATGCCCTGCATCTGCTCGAATTCCTTGAGCATGCGGTTGACTTCCTGGACCTGAACGCCCGCGCCCGCGGCGATGCGGCGTTTGCGGCTGGCCTTGAGCAGGTCAGGCTTGCGGCGCTCCTGCGGCGTCATGCTCTGGATGATGCCTTCCTTGCGGCGGATGTCTTTTTCGGCGCGCGTGAGGTCGGCCTCGCTGGCCTTGCCGGCCAGTTGCGTGGGCAGCTTGTCCATCAGGCTGGACAGGCCGCCCATGCTCTTCATCTGCTGCAGCTGCATCAGGAAGTCGTTGAGGTCGAAGCCGTCGCCGCTCTTGACCTTGGCCGCCAGCTTCTGCGCGGCCGCCATGTCCACGCCCTGCGCGACCTGCTCGACCAGGGCGACGATGTCGCCCATGCCCAGGATGCGGCCGGCGTGGCGCTCGGCGTCGAACACCTCCAGGCCGTCGAGCTTTTCGGAGACGCCCGCGAACTTGATGGGCGCGCCCGTGACCTGCCGCACCGACAGCGCCGCCCCGCCGCGCGAGTCGCCGTCGAGCTTGGTCAGCACGATGCCCGTCAGCGGCAACGCTTCCTTGAAGGCACGCGCCGTGTTGATGGCGTCCTGGCCCTGCATGGCATCGACCACGAACAGGGTTTCGATGGGCTTGAGCTCGGCGTGCAATTGCTGGATCTCGGCCATCAGCACCGCGTCGATGGCCAGGCGGCCGGCGGTGTCGACCAGCAGCACGTCAAAGAAATGTTTGCGCGCGTAGTCGAGCGCCGCACGCGCGATGTCCACTGGCTTCTGGTCCGGCGTGCTGGGGAACCACTCGGCCCCCGCCTGCGCCGTCACGGTCTTGAGCTGCTCGATGGCCGCCGGCCGGTAGACGTCGCCCGACACCGTCAGCACCTTCTTCTTGCGTTTGGTGATCAGGTGCTTGGCCAGCTTGCCGGTGGTCGTGGTCTTGCCCGCGCCCTGCAGGCCGGCCATCAGCACGACGGCCGGGGGCTGCGCGGCCAGGTTGAGGTCGGCCACGCCTTGGCCCATGGTCGCGGCCAGTTCCTTGTTGACCACGCCCACCAGCGCCTGGCCGGGCGAGAGCGAGCCCAGCACGTCCTGGCCCAGCGCCTTGTCCTTGACGCGGGCGATGAAGTCGCGCACCACGGGCAGCGCCACGTCGGCCTCCAGCAGCGCCATGCGCACTTCGCGCAGCATGTCCTGGACGTTGGATTCGGTGATGCGCGCCTGGCCGCGCATCTGCTTGACCAGGCGTGAGAGTTTTTCCGAGAGGGCTGAAGCCATGTTTGCTTGCCAAAAAAAGAGGGAACGGGCTGGCCGCGGCATGCGCTTGGCGCCAGTGGCCCGGGAACATCGCCACCGCGCGGCCCATCAACCCGCACATACGGCCATTCCAAGACGGCATGAGTTGATGCCGCCGCGAAAGGCAACCGGACCTAACTGGCCCTAAACTGTGCCTATGATTTTAGAGCCTGTCTCGATCCCCGGCCTGTGGCTGAGCCTTGGCGCGGCAATCGCCTACGTCATCCCGGCGCTGGCGGCCCGCCACATGGGAACAGGCGCGCTGCGCGGCTGGCTGATCGCCGCCTGGCTGCTGCACGCTGGCGCGCTGGCCCTGGGCGTGCTGGCACACCCGCCCCGTTTCGGCTTTGCGCCGGCGCTGTCGATGACCGCCTGGCTGGTATTGACCGTCTATGGCGTCGAAAGCCGCTTCTACCCGCAGTTGCGCAGCCGCCTGGTGCTGGCCGTGCTGGGCGCGTTCACCGTGTTGCTGGCCGCCGCCATGCCGGGCGCGCCCACGCGGCTCGACGACTCGCCCTGGCTGCCGCTGCACTGGGCGCTGGGCATCGCGTCCTATGGCCTGTTCGCCGCCGCGGTCGTGCATGCCTGGCTGCTGCAGCGCGCCGAACGCCAGATCCGCCAGGTCGCCCAGCCCGCCGACGGCCTGCCGCTGCTGACGCTGGAGAAACTCACCTTCCGCTTCGTGCAGGCCGGCTTCGTGCTGCTCACGGCCACGCTGGCAGCAGGCTGGCTGTTTGGCGAGAGCCTGCACAGCAGCTACTGGAAATGGGAGCACAAGACCGTGTTCTCGGTCCTGGCCTGGCTCACCTTTGCCACGCTGCTGGCGGGCCGCCGCCGCTTCGGCTGGCGCGGCCGCACCGCCGTGCGGGTGCTTTACCTGGGCGCGGCGCTGCTGCTGCTGGCGTATGTGGGCTCCCGCTTCGTGCTCGAAGTGGTGCTGCATCGCCCGTTTCCCTTTTAAACAAAAGCGCTCCGCCCCCTTTCTTTTTCCTCGGCCCTGTTCATGAAACCCCTGGTCCTGTTGTTGGTCGCCCTGTTCGCGGTCTGGCTGTGGCGATCGCGCCGCCCGCCCGAGGACGGCGAGCCTCCCGCCAAGAAAGCCGGCCCGCAGACGCGCGCGCCCAAAGGCATTGCGCCGCCCCAGCCCATGGTTCGCTGCGCCGTCTGCAGCCTGCACCTGCCACGGCGCGATGCCATTGCCGGCACCGCGGCGCGCCACTACTGCGGCCGCGATCACTTCGACCAGGCAGAAACCAGCCGTGCCACCGCGCCACCGCCTTCGCCATGAACGCGGCCCTCAGCGGCCCCGGGCTTTCGCGGCCCGCAGGCGTGCGTTCGTTGCCGCCGATGGGCCTGACCGCGACCCTGTGAGCGGCCCGCAACAGGCGTGCACGCCGTCCCCGCGAACGTGGCGGCTGTTTGCCAACACGCGCATCCTGGTCGCCCTGCTCTTTCTGCTGCTGCAGCTCGATGCGCTGCTGTCCTGGCAAGTGACCGATCCATCGGTCCTGGCCTGGTGTTTCGGCTACCTGGCCTTCGGCGTCTGCGAGCGCATGCGGCTGGCCACGGTTCCCGCCGGTGTCACGCCGTCGCAGGAGCGCTGGCGGCAAGCGGTCAGCATCGACTTCGTCGCCTTCGCCATCCTCCTGTTGCTGCCAGGCGAGCAGTTCGACTTCCTGCCCTTGTTCGCGCCCGCGGTGCTCGCGGCGGCCCTGCAAGGCTCGCGCCGCGTCGCGCTGGCCGTGGCGGCGGCCGCGGCCCTCATCACGCTGGCCCACACCGCCACGCTCGTCATCCCGGGCTCGCCGCAGATCACGGCCCAGTTGCAGCAGGCCGGTCTGCTGTCCATCGGCTATTTCTTCATCGCCCTGCTCAGCCACCAGTTGGCCGACCGCCTGTGCGACGAGCGGCAGCGTTCGCACCAGAGCGAGACGACGGCCTGGCAGTTCACCCAGATCAACACCCTGGTCATCGAGCATCTGGACGACGGCGTCCTGGTGATCGACAGCGCGGGCATCGTGCGCGCCATCAACCCCGCCGCAAGCCGCCTGCTGGCCGGGACGGCCGGCGCACCCGCCCTGGATGCGGCGGGTCTGCAAGCGCCGTTCCCGCTGCGCCAGGCCGCGGCGTGGCAGCCGATGGTCACACTGGCGCTGCGGACCATCGCGCAGGGACGCGCGCTGTCGGCCGCGCTGCACCTGCAGGCGCCGGGCACGGCGCACACGCTGCAGGCCCGCACGCAACCCACGCCCGAAGGGCTGGCGCAGGACCCGTGGTGTGTGATGTTCTTGCAGGACCAGCACGCCATCGATGCGCGCCAACGCACGGCCCGCATGGCCGCCATGGGCCGGATGTCGACTGCCGTCGCCCACGAGATCCGCAACCCGCTGTCGGCCATCCTGCAGGCCAGCCAGCTGCTTGCCGAGCACGGCGGCAGTGCCGTGCAGCGCCAGCTCTCCACCATCGTCGAACAAAACGTGCAGCGCCTGAGCCTGACGGTCGAGGACATCCTGGAGACCGCCCGGCTCGACGCCGCGCCTCGCGCCCACCGCCATGAACGCCTGGCCATGGCAGCCACCGTGCGCGCGCTGGTGCAGGAGTGGTCACGCCAGCAGCGCACGGGCGTCGAGCTGCATCTGTCGCTTCCGCAGTCCACCCTGATCGCCATGGACGCCGAGCACCTGCGTCGCGTGCTGACCAATCTGCTCGACAACGCCCGACACCACGCCAGCCTGGCCGCCAGCCGCATCCAGGTGTGGTGCCAGCCGGTCGCGCCCGATCACGTGGCGCTGACCGTCTGGAGCGACGGCCCGCCCATTGCCGCGGCCCTGCAGCCCCACCTGTTCGAGCCCTTCTATGCCGCCAGCCGCCACTCCAGCGGACTGGGCCTGGCGATCTGCCAGGAGCTGTGCGAGCGGCATGGCGGACAGATCGCCTACCAGCGCCTGCCCGCGCCCAGCGGACGCGAAGGCAACGCCTTCGTCGTCACCCTGCCCGTGGCCGGCGGCGAGCCGTGGATCGATCCAGCCTAGCGCCCTAGAGCGTGTTAAGCACTTTTTCCACGCCCGCGTTGGGACCAGAAAGGGCCAATCGCAAGGCGCGGCTTGCCGCCAAGGCCGGGGCCTTGGCAAAAGACGCAACGCCGCCAGTGGCTCTTTCTGGTCCCAACCCTTCGGGCAAGCCATGAGAAAGCCCGTCTGCGGCGTTGCAGGCCGCTTGTGGTGCAACACACCACCGCGCGTCCTGCGCCTTGCATCCGGGCTTTCTCATGGCTTGCGCGGGCATGGAAAAGTGCATAACACGCTCTAGCAGCCTTCACCTGCGGTGAAACCGCAGTGCAGCCGCGTTTTGCACGGTTTTTTCGTCGTTCCGCAGCCCCTTGGATTGACGCCATAATTTCCCGATGACACCGTCCGCCGCTGCTCGCATCCTGGTCGTCGACGACGAGCTGGATCTTCGCGTGCTCTATGAAATGACACTGCGGCGCGAAGGCTATCAAGTCGACACGGCGGGCACGGTCGCCGCCGGGCTTCAGGCCCTGCACCGCCAGGGCTACGACGTGCTCATCACCGACATGAACCTGCCCGACGGCAGCGGCCTGGCGCTGCTGCGCGCGGTGCTCGCGCCGGGCCGCCGCGAACATGGCCTGGTCATCACCGCCTATGGGTCGGCCGAAAACGCCGTCACCGCACTCAAGGCCGGCGCCTTCGACTACCTGGCCAAGCCCGTCGACCTGCGCCAGTTGCGCCAGGTCGTGGCGTCCGCGCTCAAGCAGCCACGCACCCCCTCGACGCCGCCGCGCCCGCTCACCGCACCGGACACACTCGGCCCCCCCGCAGTCCCCGACATTCCCGCGCTCCAGCGGCTGATCGGCAACTCCGAGGCCATGCATGCCGTGCGTGACCGCATTCTGCGTATTGCCAGCAGCATGGCGCCCGTGCTCATCCACGGCGAATCGGGCACCGGCAAGGAACTGGCCGCGCGCGCGGTGCATGCGTGCAGCCACCGCGCCGACAAGCCGTTCGTGGCCGTCAACTGCGGCGCCATCCCCGAGAACCTGCTCGAGGCCGAATTCTTCGGCGCGCGCAAAGGCGCCTACACGGGCGCCACGCAGGATCGCCCCGGCTTCTTCCAGGCCGCGCACGGCGGCACGCTGTTCCTCGACGAGATCGGCGATCTGCCGCTGTCCATGCAGGCCAAGCTGCTGCGCGCCATCCAGGAGCGGCAGGTGCGGCCCATCGGGTCGCCCCATGAACTCGCGGTCGACGTGCGCATCGTCAGCGCCACCCACAAGGACCTGGCCACCAGCGTCAACGACGGCAACTTCCGCCATGACCTGTTCTATCGCCTCAACGTGATCGACATCGTGCTGCCTGCGCTGCGCGAGCGGCGCGAAGACATTCCCATGCTCTGCGCCACCTTGCTCGCGCGCATCGCCCGGGACAGCGGCCAGCCCCCGCCACGCATGGACGACGCCCTGCTGGGCTGGCTGATGGCGCACCCGCTGCGCGGCAACGTGCGCGAGCTGGAGAATCTGCTGCACCGCTCTTACGCGCTGGGCGACGGCCACACGCTGCACGCGGCCATCGACCCGCCGTCGACCCTGGACACCACGCCCTCCGGCCATCGCGCCGGCCCAGCCCCGCCCTCGCCCATGGCCGCTTCTCTTCCGCCCGACCTGCAAGCCCACCTCGACGCCTACGAAGCCGGCATCATCGAACGCGCGCTCAAGGAACACCACTACAACCGCACCGCCACGGCCACGCGCCTGGGCCTGAGCCTGCGGCAGATCCGCTACCGCATTGCGCGCCTGAACATCACCATGCCAGGCCACGAGTCCGACAAGCTCACGCTGCGGGCCATCACTGCCTTCGGTGCATCGGACGACAGCGGCACCGGCGGCGACCCCCTTGCCCACGAGCCCGCGCCCACACCGCCCCATGTCCATGGCTGACACCCAAGAACCTCGTCCCATCTGGCTAGGCGGCTGGCTGTGGCCCTGCCTGCACGAGCCCTCGCCCAACCACGGACCGCGGCCACCGGGCACTGCCATCGACCTCGTGCTCGTGCATTCGATCAGCCTGCCGCCTGGCGTCTATGGCGGCGATGCCGTGCGCCAGCTCTTCACCAACACTCTGCCGTGGCACGCGCACCCCTACTTCGAGACGATCCGCGGCCTGGAGGTCTCCGCGCATTTCTTCGTGCGGCGCAATGGCGTGGTCTGGCAGTTCGTCGACGCCGACCGGCGCGCATGGCATGCGGGCACATCGTCCCACCTCGGGCGCCCCAACTGCAACGACTTCTCCATCGGCATCGAACTCGAAGGACTGGAAGGACAGGCCTTCGAAGCCGCGCAGTACGACGCCCTTGCATGGCTCTGCCGCGCACTGCGCCAACGCTATGCGCTGCGCCACATCGCAGGCCACGAGCATGTCGCGCCCGGTCGCAAACACGACCCCGGCGCAGGCTTCGACTGGCCGCGCGTCAGACACGATCTGAAGGACAGCGGGCTGCATTTTCCGACCCGCCCACGACCCTCCCCGTCGTGAATTTCGGCCCGCGCCATGTCGCCGGGCCGATGCTTATCAGCAACATCTTTTGCGCATCGCGCGCATGCGGCCGGCGGCAGGGCTTTGCTTTTCAGCAAGCCACTCTCATAATCTGAGCAATGGCAATCAATCTGCCGACTTCGACGCATTCATGGCACTGGACCTTTTCCTTCACACACCGTGCACGCGACTGATGCTCGCCATGTTTGGACGTGCGTCCATCGCAGTCGGTTTTCGTCCACCCACTCACTTGCCTGATGCGCCTTGACGAAGTCCTTGCGCTGCCACAGCGCGATGCCCCACAACCCGTGCGAGTCCCGGTGCGGACTCGGTGTCCACGGGCTGCGACACGTCCCGCCATCCGCCTCCCGTTTGCTTTCACGCCAGACGCGCTGTTGTCGCGTCGGCAACCCCATTCATCGAAACGCGTGCAGTTGCCCGCATGCAATTGGCAGCCGCTGCGCGGTTCGATGAATCGTTCGGACCTGGTTTTCCACAGGTCCGCAATGCTCTTGGCAACTTGATCAAGGAGAAAAAAATGGCAACTGCGAAAAAAGCTGCGGCAAGCAAGACCGCAAGCAAGGCGACTACCGCCAAGAAGGCACCGGCCAAGAAGGCCGTCGCGAAGAAAGCTGCACCGGCTAAGAAAGTCGTAGCCAAGAAGGCCGCTCCGGCCAAAAAGGCAACGGCCGCCAAGAAGGCTGCACCGGCCAAGAAAGTCGTAGCCAAGAAGGCCGCTCCGGCCAAAAAGGCAGCGGCCGCCAAGAAGGCTGCACCGGCCAAGAAAGTCGTAGCCAAGAAGGCCGCTCCGGCCAAGAAGGCAACGGCCGCCAAGAAGGCACCGGCCAAGAAGCCTGCCCCCAAGAAGCCTGCCGCTGCGCCTGCTGCGGAGACCACCATCAACACGCAGGCTGCGTGGCCCTTCCCCACCTCGGCCAAGCCCGAGTAAGGTCTCTCGCCTTCGCACCAGGCATCGGGCCTGGGCGAAGCTCAAAAAAACCGGAGTGCTCGTTCAGAGCCTCCGGTTTTTTTATCGCCGGGCCGTCCCAAGATAAAAAGCATCCCCCTGGGGGATCGGGTCATCGCGCAGCGATGGGCCGAGGGGCCATTTTTTATCGCCGGGCCGCCCCAAGATAAAAAGCATCCCCTCGGGGGATCGGGTCATCGCGCAGCGATGGGCCGAGGGATCATTTTTCATGCAGACGCCGCCGCGCGGGCCTTGCCGCTCAAAGACCGTCGAACACCGCGGCGCGATCGAGTTCGTAGTTCTGCGGCCCCGCCACCGCAATCTTGATGGCGCCCAGACGGTTGCCCAGGCGTGCCGCGCGCTCCAGCGGCCAGCCGCGTTCCAGCCCGTAGAGCAGCGCCGCGCGGAACGCATCGCCGCAGCCCGTCGGATCGACGATGGCCGAGGGCTTGCACGGCGCCACGACCACCGCTTCGCCGGCCTCCCACACTTCACAACCGTCCTCGCCCCGCGTGACCACCATGCCGCGCACGCGGCGCGACAACTCGGCCCAGGACAGGCCCGTGCGGTCACTGAGCATCTTGCCCTCGTAGTCGTTGACGGCAATCCATTCGGCCTGATCGACGAAGGCCTGCAGTTCGGCACCGTCGAACATGGGCAACCCCTGACCCGGATCGAAGATGAAGGGAATGCCGGCGGCCTTGAACTGGCGTGCGTGCTGCAGCATGGCCTCGCGCCCATCGGGCGAGACGATGCCCAGCCGGATGTCCTCGCGCGCGACCACGTCGATCTGGTGCGCGAAGCTCATGGCGCCCGGATGGAAGGCAGTGATCTGGTTGTTCTGGCGATCGTTCATGATCATCGCCTGCGCCGTATAGCTGCCGGCGATCTCGCGCACGAACTCGGTGCTGATGCCCAGTGTCTGCAGGCGCTGCACGTAGTCGGCACCGTCGCTGCCCACGGCCGCCATGGGCAGCGGATCGCCCCCCAGTTGTTTGAGGCCGTAGGCAATGTTGGCCGCACAGCCGCCGAACTCGCGCCGCAGGCCCGGCACGAGAAAGGACACGTTCAGGTTGTGCAGTTGGTCGGACAGGATCTGGTCCGCGAACTTGCCCTCGAAATTCATGATCGTGTCGAATGCCAACGACCCACAGATCACAGCTGCCATGTTTTTCCTTCCTTCTTGACGATGTCGTTTCTCTCGCGCCCGGTGCCGGCAGACAGCGCTGCGCGCCGGCCGGCATCGGGCATCAGGGCGTGGCTCCCGCGGCGCCGGTTTCGCCCGACGCGGGCGGGTGCGATTCGGCTTGCGGCTGCGGCGCAGGCGCCGCTGTGGGCGTGGTCGGCCCGTCGGCCGCCGTCGGGGTGGCCACGTCGTCGGCCGTGGCTGGTGTTTGCGTTGGCGTTGGCGTTTGCGCTGGCGGCGCCGATTCGGACGGCGGCGCGGGCTCGGCATGCGGCGCTCCGGGCGGGGATGCCAACTGCGCCGCCGGCGTTGGCGCGCCGTCGGGCCTGGCTTGTTGGCGTGATGCGGCGTAGGCGGCCAGCAGCGCCGCCACGGCCGCCAGCAGCCAAAGCCAGCGCAGGCGCCGCCCGGCAGGCCGCGGTGCGGGTGCCGGCACGGCGACCGCTGGCGGTTCAGCCGCCTGCAGACGGGCCGCTGCCGGCGCTTCGCTGTGCAGGGGGACGGCCACGGGCTGGAGCGCCGCGGCATGCGACTTCAACAACGGCACGGCCGGATCGTCGTCGGCCATGGAGACCGGCAACGGCCGCGCAGCGGGCGCGGCAGGCACAGCGGGCGTGGTGGCAGGCGCCGTGGGCGCCAGGGGCGTGGGCGCCAGGGGCGTGGGCGCCAGGGGCGTGGGCGCCAGGGGCGTGGGCGCCAGGGGCGTGGGCGGCTGCAGCACGTCGGGCATGGCTTGCTGGCCCAGCGGCTGCGTCAGGAACTCGGGGATGTCGATCTCGCCGCCATACACCGCGGGATCGTCCGGCCCGCCGCCGGGACGCGCCGCGGGCGCCGGCAAGCCTGCCGCGCCACCACGTGCCGGGGATGGCGGCGGTGGCGGCTCGTCAAGGTCCAGGCTCAGGTTGGAGAGCCAGTCGGGCATGACCGGTGGCGCGGCGCCGAACCCGGCCGGACGGCTGTCGTCATCCGCATCGTCGCCGCCGGCCGCACGGCCTGTCGACGGCGAGGCCACGGCTTCAGGCCGGCTTCGGCCGACTTCGTCCGCCTTGGGCTGGAGCACCGGGATCGCCTGGGCCGCAAAGGCATGCTGGCACTGGCCGCACCGCACCCAGCCCTGCGCCACCTGCAACTGGTCTGGCGCCAGTTCGAACAGGGTTCCACACTGAGGGCAGCGCGTGCTGAGCATGGCGCGAGCGTCGTTGGAAGTCACGGCATCAAACCCGGAAAAAAACAGACACGCTGAACGCGTGGATCATGCCCCACGGCAGGTTTGCGGCCCGTCATGAGAATCCAGCCTTCCTGCGTATCGGCAACCTCGAGCGCCAGATAAGGCGCGTAGGCCTGCTTGAGTTCGTCGGCCTGGCGCTCCAGGATACCCGCAAGCACCAGGTTGCCGCCAGCGGCCACGTGGCTGCACAGCAGTGGCGCCAGCAGCTTGAGCGGCGTGGCCAGGATGTTGGCCAGCACCGTGGCGTAGCTGCCCTGCGCGGCGTCGGGCAAACCCGCCTTCAGTTGCACGCGGTTGGTCTGTGCATTGGCCTGGGTCGAGTCCACCGCGGCCGGGTCGATGTCGACGGCGTCGATGGCCAGGATGCCCGAGCCACAACCGTAGTCCAGCACACGCTGGCCCGCCAGGTCCTGCCGCGCGATCCAGCCCAGGCACATGCGGGTGGTCGGGTGCGTGCCGGTGCCAAACGCCAGGCCCGGGTCGAGCCGGATGATCTGGCGAGCCTCGGCGGGCGGTTCATGCCAGCTCGGTACGATCCAGAATTCGGGCGTAATGGAGACCGGCGCGAACTGCGACTGCGTCAGGCGCACCCAATCCTGGGCCGGCACCTCGATGACGCCCTGCACCTCGCAGTCGCCAAAGAAGTCCTGCACCTGCAGCAGTTGCGCGGCCTCGAAGGCGCCCGCGCGCTCGGCAAACAGCGCCAGCACGCGCGAGCGCTGCCAGCCCTCCTTGGGCGGCGGCAGGCCGGGCTCGCCGAACAGCGCCTGTTCGACATCGGTCTGCGCGTCGGCATCCTCGACCGACACGCTCAGCGCGTCGAGCGCATCCAGCGCTTCGCTCACGATCTCGACCCGGTCTTCGGGGCACAGCAGGCGCAGTTCAAACATCTTTTTCTCCCGGACCGCGACAGGTGCGGCCCCAAAACACAGAAGGCCCGATGCCGTCACCACGGCACCGAGCCCGCATCGTACCGGCCTTGCGGCCCGACGGGTCAGCGGTTGCGCTGCTCCATCCACTGCTCCAGGTAGTGGATGTTGGTGCCGCCCGCGCAGAAGCTGGCGTCCACCATCAGCTCGCGGTGCAGCGGCACGTTGGTCAGAATGCCTTCGATCACCGTCTCGCCCAGCGCCGTGCGCATGCGCGCCAGCGCCTCGTCGCGCGTGTCGCCGTGCACGATCAGCTTGCCGATCATCGAGTCGTAGTTGGGCGGCACGAAATAGTTCGTGTAGGCGTGCGAGTCGACCCGCACACCCGGGCCGCCGGACGCGTGCCAGGTCGTGATGCGACCGGGCGACGGCGTGAACTTGTACGGGTGCTCGGCGTTGATGCGGCACTCGATGGCGTGGCCGCGCAACTCGATCTGGCGCTGCGTGAAGGCCAGCTTCTCGCCCGCGGCGATCAGGATCTGGTTCTTGACGATGTCGATGCCCGTGATCATCTCGGTGACCGGGTGCTCGACCTGCACACGCGTGTTCATCTCGATGAAGTAGAACTCGCCGTTTTCGTACAGGAACTCGAAGGTGCCGGCGCCGCGGTAGCCGATGCGTTTGCAGGCAGCGGCGCAGCGCTCGCCGATCTTCTCGACCAGCTTGCGCGGGATGCCGGGCGCGGGCGCTTCCTCGATCACCTTCTGGTGGCGGCGCTGCATGGAGCAGTCGCGCTCGCCCAGGTAGACCGCGTTGCGGTGCGTGTCGGCCAGCACCTGGATCTCGATGTGCCGGGGGTTCTGGAGAAACTTCTCCATGTAGACCTCCGGGTTGCCGAAGGCGGTTTGAGCCTCGGCCTTGGTCATCTGCACGGCGTTGATCAGCGCGGCCTCGGTGTGCACCACGCGCATGCCACGCCCGCCGCCGCCGCCCGCGGCCTTGATGATCACCGGGTAGCCCACGGACTTGGCGATGCGGCGGATCTCGGCCGGGTTGTCGGGCAAGGCGCCTTCGGAGCCGGGCACGCAGGGCACGCCAGCCTTGATCATGGCCTGCTTGGCCGAGACCTTGTCACCCATGATGCGGATCGACTCGGGCGTCGGGCCGATGAAGGTGAAGCCGCTTTTTTCGACACGTTCGGCGAAGTTGGCGTTCTCCGACAGGAAGCCGTAGCCGGGGTGGATGGCCTCGGCGTCGGTCACCTCGGCCGCCGAGATGATGGCCGGCATGCTGAGGTAGCTTTGCGCCGACGGGGCCGGGCCGATGCAGACGGCCTCGTCGGCCAGCTTCACGTACTTGGCGTCGCGATCGGCCTCGGAGTAGACCATCACCGCCTTGACGCCCAGCTCGCGGCAGGCACGCTGGATCCGCAGTGCGATCTCGCCGCGATTGGCAATCAAAATTTTCTTGAACATAAATGAGCGTGCGCGTTGAGCTGCAGAAAGACCGCGTCGGGGCCATGCAGGACACCGGCGCGAGCCTGCAAGGCCCTGGCGCGCCGGACATGGCGGAGGCTTACTCGATGATGAACAGCGACTGGCCGTATTCCACGGCCTGGCCGTTATCGACCAGGATCTTGGTGACGGTGCCGGACTTGTCGGCTTCGATTTCGTTGAGGATCTTCATCGCTTCGATGATGCAGATCGTGTCGCCTTCCTTGATGGTGTCACCCACCTCGACGAAGGGCTTGGCGCCGGGGCTGGAGGCGCGGTAGAAAGTGCCCACCATGGGCGATTGCACGGCATGGCCGGTTTCGGCCGGTGCGGCAGCCACCGGAGCCGCTGCCACAGGCGCGGCCACCAGCGGGGCGGCGACAACCTGGGCGCCGCTCTTGACGATGCGAACCTTGCCCTCGGCTTCGGTGATTTCGAGCTCAGAGACGTTGGATTCCGACACGAGGTCGATCAGGGTCTTGAGTTTGCGTAGATCCATAGATGCTCCAGACGCCGCCCGTCGATTCGGCGGCCACAAGTTGGTGATTTTATCTTAAACCAAACCAACGCCACGCATTTCCTCAGAAATGCATGCATCTTCAATGATCATCAGGCTTTTGAGGCGACGCATTCAACCCAGAGACAGGGACGGCGGACGCCGGGAAACGACGCCAGGCCCCGAGCGGAACGCGGTGGGTGGCGAACTCTAACAGAGTCGGCCCCAAACGCCAACCGCGCAAAAAGCGGCCATCGCCGGGCGTCAAAGGCAAGGCATCGGACGCCATCGCCCGCCTTTGCGGGCCGATCGCATGCCAAGCCGCTCGCACCGATCTCAGCCCCGCGCCCATTGCTGCAGGTCGGCAGGCGACAGCTGGCCGGTCTTCAACGCGGCGATGCGGCCATCTGCGCCCAACAGCAGCGAAAACGGCAGGCCGCCCTTGTCATTGCCCAGGCGACGGGTCAGGTCGAGACCGCCGGCCTCCAGCACGCCGATGGGAAACCGCACGGGCACCCGCTGCAGGAAGCGCTGCACGGGCGCCTGGCGGTCGGCCGCCACGCCCAGCACCGGCAGGCCGCCGGCTTCCTGATAGAAAGCATCGAGCATGGGCATCTCCTCGATGCAGGGCGGACACCAGGTCGCCCAGAAATTGACGACGAGACGGCGGCCCCGCCAATCGGCCAAGCGCACCACGCCGCCCTGCGGCGTGGGCAAGGCCAGGCCCCAGAGCTCGCTGGCGTCATGGGCACCGGCAGAACGGCGCAGATGCCAGAACCCGCCCGCGGCGGCCGCGCCCAGTCCTGCCACGGCGGCGGCCACCACCAGACGGCGCCGTTTGCGAAGGGCGGCCGGGGCGGGCGAAGGCGAAACCGGAGATGTCGTCATGAGGGCATCAAAACAAAAGAGAGAACGGCGACCCCGCGGCTTGCGCCGGCCGGACAACTACGCGCTGGCGCCGGCTTCGACCAGCCGGGCCACGGCCGGCTCGCCGCCGCGTGGCGTGCGGCCCTGGCTGTCGGGCTTGAGCGCGCCGCGCAAATCGTCCAGGTCGTAGACCAGCAGGTGCACGCCGATGTCTTCCTGAGCCAGCACCGACCCGCGCGGTCCGCGCGCATGCAGGCTCAGCACGTCCACGGTGTCGCCATGGAAACCCTGCATGCTACCCACCTCATAGCGCATATCCATATTAATCAGCGCGATCTCGGCCGACTTGGGGTCGTCACAGAAGAGCTGGAGGTACACATCCGACAGCCGCGTGGCCGTGCCGTGCCAGACGGCACCACTCAGATGCGGGCGGAATTCAGCCAACTGGCGCATCCAACCCAGCGCCAGTTGCCGCAACGCCTGCAGCTCGGCGGGCTGCGTGTCCGCGCAGAAGACGGCGATGTAGTCGCGCACTTCGGCTTCGATCGTGTCGTTGTCGGGCAATGCGGTGCGCGCCGGCAGCTTGAGCTGCTTGACGGCGCGCCGCTTGGCGGGGCCGTATTCCAAGCCTTCCTCGACCACCATGCGGGCGGCGGTGGCGGCGATCTCGGTCATCAGGTCATCGGTCATCTTCGGTCTGGGTTTTCATGGGAGGGCGCACCGGGCACGTCGGGCTGCGGCGCCAACGCCTCGCGCGGGCGATCCCCCGTGGCGACGTCGCTTTCGCGCTGCACCTCCATGGCGTCGATGGCCAAGTGGCGGGCCCTTTGCATGGCCGCGCGGTGCGCCGGCGAGCCAGGCAACTCACCCGGGGGGCAACTCGCCAGCACCCAGGCGACCTCGGCACCATACAGGAAGATCATGGCGGAAAAGTAGATCCACAGCATGAACACCACCACCGAACTGGCCGCGCCGTAGACCGAGGCGGCCGCCGCCTTGCCCAGGTACAGGCCGATGAGCGACTTGCCCAGCGTGAACAGGGCCGCGCTCACGAAGGCGCCCGGCAGCACATGGCGCCACGAGAAGCGGCGCGACGGCAGGCCGAACATCAGCCCGGCGAAAAACGCCATGATGATGGCGAACGACAGCAGCGGATTGAGCACCTGGGCGATGGCGACCCAGCCGCCCGTGTGTTCGCTCACCCAGCGGTCGGCGGCCGACAGGTAGGCCGACAGCAGCAGCGACACCATCATCAGAAAACCGATCGCGAACAGCATGGAAAACGTGAGCAGGCGCGTGCGCACCAGCTGCCAGGCCTTGACCAGCCAGCTTGCCTGCGCCTGGCCCTGCTCCGGGATGCACCACACGCCGTCGAGCGAACGGCGCAGTTCCACCAGCACGCCCGTGGCGCCCACCAGCAGCGTGATGAAGGCCACCACGGTGGCAAAAATGCCTTCGGCCGGCTTGCCCGCCGCCGCCAGCAGGCTGTTGACCAGCCCGCCCAGTTGCGGGCCGGCCAGGTCCGTCACCTGCTCGACCAGTTCGGTGTGCGCCGTGCCCGAGCCGAACACCAGGCCGACCACGCCCACCACGATGATGAGCAGCGGCGCCAGGCTGAACACCGTGTAGTAGGACAAGGCGGCCGCCAGCCGGGCACATTGGTCGTCGATCCACTGGACGGCGGCGGCCAGCACGGCATGCCAGGCGTATCGGAGGGGGTTCATGGTCAAAATCCTTCAAAGCGGCCCACGGTCCGTGCATTGTCGATGCGGCAGGCGGCTCCATCCTAGGCCGTATCGGCAGGCAGCCCTGTCATCCCAGGGCGCATCGCGCAGCCAGAGACGGCGGCCGTCGGCGCCCTCATAAAATGCCCCGATGCACATTCACATCCTCGGCATCTGCGGCACCTTCATGGGCGGTGTCGCGGCCCTCGCCCGCGAGGCCGGGCATCGCGTCACCGGTTGCGACAGCGGCGTCTATCCGCCCATGAGCGACCAGTTGCGTGCGCTGGGCATCGATCTCATCGAAGGCTACGGCACCGGGCAGCTCGCGCTCAAGCCCGACGTCTGGGTGATCGGCAACGTGGTCTCGCGCGCGCGGCTGGCCGACGGCAGCCCCAAATTCCCGCTGATGGAAGCCATCATGGACGCCGGCCTGCCCTACACCAGCGGCCCGCAGTGGCTGGCCGAACACATCCTGCAGCAGCCCCGCCGCCCGCGCCACGTGCTGGCCGTGGCCGGCACGCACGGCAAGACGACGACGACCTCCATGCTCGCGTGGATTCTGGAACACGCCGGCCTGGCCCCGGGTTTTCTGGTCGGCGGCGTGCCGCTGAACTTTGGCGTCTCGGCCCGCCTGGGCGCCGGTGCGCCCTTCGTCATCGAGGCCGACGAATACGACACGGCCTTCTTCGACAAGCGCAGCAAGTTCGTGCACTACCGCCCGCGCACGGCCATCCTCAACAACCTCGAATTCGACCACGCCGACATCTTCGAGAACCTGGCGGCCATCGAGCGCCAGTTCCACCACCTCGTGCGCACCGTGCCCGCCAGCGGCAGCGTGGTCTACAACGCGGGCGAAGAGAGCCTGCGGCGTGTGCTCGACCAGGGCTGCTGGAGCCCGAGCGCGGGTTTCGGCGGCACGGACATTTCCACCGAATGGCAGGCCGATGGCCCGCCCGAAGACTTTGCGGTGCGCCACCTCGGCCAGGTCGTCGGCCATGTGCGCTGGACGCTGGGCGGCCGCCACAACCAGCTCAACGCGGTCGCCGCGATTGCCGCGGCCGCCCACCTGGGCGTGGACGCGGCCACCGCCGCGCAGGCGCTGGGCCAGTTCCAGAACGTGCGCCGGCGTATGGAAAACCGGGGCAGCGTCACGGTGGCGCGTGATGGCCGCATCGGGCCCGTCACCGTCTACGACGACTTCGCCCACCACCCCACGGCCATCGCCACCACGCTCGACGGCCTGCGCCGCCAGGTCGGCGCCGACACCCGCATCCTCGCCATCTTCGAGCCGCGCAGCAACACCATGAAGCTGGGCACCATGAAGGCCCAGTTGCCCCTCAGCCTGGCCCAGGCCGACCTGGCGTTCTGCCACAGCGGCGGGCTCGACTGGGATGCCAACGAAGCGCTGGCGCCGCTGGGCGAGAAGGCCGTCGTGGCCGACACCATCGCGGCGCTGGTCGATGCCGTCATCGCGGCCGTGCGGCCCGGCGACCAGTTGCTGTGCATGAGCAACGGCGGCTTCGGCGGCATCCACGGCCAGTTGCTGGCGCGGCTGCAAGCGCTTTCGGCCTGACCCCCGCGCCACGGGCGCGGGACTGGCCAAGCCCCGAGAGAATCAGGCCGCCACTTCGGCCGCCTCGCGCACCAGCGGTGCCACCGCGCGCCGTGCCTGCACGGCCTGCGACAGCATCTCCAGCACGTCCACCGAGGGCTCCCAGCCCAGGCAGGCGTCCGTGATGCTCTGGCCGTAGGCCAGGCTGGCCGCGTCGTCGGTGCCGGGCGTGAACTTCTGGGCCCCGGCGTGCAGGTGGCTTTCGATCATGACGCCGAAGATGCGGTGCGAGCCGCCCGCCACCTGCTGCGCCACGTCGCGTGCGACGTCGACCTGGCGCTCGTGCTGCTTGAGGCTGTTGCCGTGCGAGCAGTCCACCATCAGGCCGGTCGGCAGCTGGGCCTTTTCCAGCGCGGCGCCGGCTTCGGCCACGCTGGCCGCGTCGTAGTTGGGGGCCTTGCCGCCGCGCAGGATCACGTGGCAGTCCGGGTTGCCCGCGGTCTCGACCACGGCGACCAGGCCGTTCTTCTGCACCGACAGGAAATGGTGGCCGCGCGCGGCCGCCTGGATGGCGTCGGTGGCGATGCGGATGTTGCCGTCCGTGCCGTTCTTGAAGCCGATCGGCGCCGACAGGCCCGAGGCCAGCTCGCGGTGCACCTGGCTTTCCGTGGTGCGCGCGCCGATGGCGCCCCAGGAGATCAGGTCGCCGATGTACTGCGGCGAGATGGTGTCCAGGAACTCGCTGCCAGCCGGCACGCCCAGGCGGTTGATGTCGAGCAGCAACTGGCGCGCGATCCGCAGGCCCTCGTCGATGCGGAAGCTCCCGTCCAGGTAGGGATCGTTGATCAGGCCCTTCCAGCCCACGGTCGTGCGGGGCTTCTCGAAGTACACACGCATGACGATCTCCAGCGTGTCGGCGTACTGGTCACGCAGCGGCTTCAGGCGGCGGGCGTACTCGATGGCCGCGGCCGGGTCGTGGATGGAGCACGGACCGATGACGACCAGCAGGCGGTCGGAACGGCCATGGATGATCTCCTTGGTCGCCTGGCGGGTGTCGCCCACCAGCGCTTCCATGGCGGTGCCGCGGATCGGGAAGAAGCGGATGAGGTGTTCGGGAGGAGGGAGCACGGTGATGTCCTGGATACGTTCGTCGTCTGTCTGGCCGGTTCGTTGGACGGACGACGGATACCAGGGCTCGCTGGACAGGGTGGGCTTGGCGTTCATCGGATGGCTCCTCGGTGAATTCAGGAAAAAAGCGGGTGGATCGGAAAAAAAGTCGGGGCGAAAAAAAACCGCTGGTGGGCTTGGGAGCCCCACCAGCGGTTTTTGTGATTCCTACGCGTCGTTTACTTATGCGTGGGCCTCTCTGCCGCTAATGGGGCTGGAGAACCAAAAGTAAAAGTAAGCAAACGACTTCAACATGGGCGCTGACTGTACTCCAGGAATTTCGGGCTGGCTAGGAAAATGTGGCCGCCACTGTGGCGCCAAACCCCAAAATCCGGAAATTCCCCAGCAAAATCAATCGGGAGCGGTCACGATTTCTTCTGCGGCAAGGGGATGAATTCGTGGTGATCCTGGGGCGGCAACACAAAACGGCCCTGCTCCCAGTCGGCCTTGGCCTGCTCGATGCGCTCCTTGCGCGAGGACACGAAGTTCCACCACAGAAAGCGGTTTCCCAGCGGCTCGCCGCCCAGCAGCATCACGACCGCGTCCTGGCGCGCCACCAGGTCCGGCGCCGCGCCAGGCGGCGCCACCGCCAACTGGCCCGGCACCAGCACCTGGCCGGCCAGCTCGACCTCCCCCGTCACCACATAGGCCGCGCGCTCCACATGGCCCGACGGCCAGGGCCAGCGTGCGCCCGCCGGCAACCGCAGGTGGGCGTAGAACAGCGGCGAGGCGCCCTGCGCCGGGCTGTCCAGCCCGTAGGCGCTGCCGGCGATCAGCCGCAGCCAGGCGCCACCCTCCTCGGCCACGGGCAGGCTGGCGCTGGCGTGGTGCACGAAGGCCGGCGCGGTTTCCTCGTGCGACTCGGGCAGGCCGACCCAGAACTGCAGCAGCTCCAGCCCGGCCTCGGCCATGGCACGCGTGTCCTCGAAACGTTCGCTGTGCGCGATGCCGCGGCCGGCCGTCATCCAGTTCACGTCGCCGGGCGTGATGACCTGCTCCACGCCCAAGCTGTCGCGGTGCGTGACCGAGCCGCTGAGCAAATAGCTCACGGTCGACAGGCCGATGTGCGGGTGCGGGCGCACGTCGGCTGCGCGCGCGGCTTCGGCCGCCATGCGCACCGGCCCGGCATGGTCGAAGAACACAAAGGGGCCGACGGCGCGCTGCTGCGCGTGCGGCAGCAGACGCTGGACCACGAGGCCGTGGCCGAGGTCGGCCTTGCGGCCGCTGAAAACGGTCTGGATCATCACTTCACTCCTGTTGTCGTTGGAACGCCATCAGGCTGAACTGTGAACCAGTTTCAGGCCGTCTGTCGACCTGAGTGTGTGCGGCCTACTCAGCAGCGGCCAGCACGCCGGCGACGGGCTCACGCGCCAGCGCCGCACAGGCTTGCTCAATGCGATGGCAGGCCTCGTCGAGCACGGCCGGGTCCACCGCATAGGCGATACGCAGATAGCCCGGCGCGCCGAAGGCCGAGCCGTGCACCGTGCCGACATGGGCGCTGTCGAGCAAATAGTTGGCCACGTCGAGGTCGCTTTCAAGCCGGTGGCCTTGCGGCGTGGCGCGGCCGATGAGGCCGGTGCAATTGGCGAACACGTAGAACGCGCCTTCGGGCACGGCGCTGTGCAGGCCGTCGATGCGGCTGAGCGTCTGCAGCACGCGGTCGCGGCGCTCGGCCAGCATGCGCAGCCAGGGCTGGATGAAGTCCGTGTCGCCCTCCAGCGCCGCCACGGCCGCGGCCTGCGAGATGGAGCTGGCGTTGGAGGTGCTCTGCGACTGCAGCACCTGCATCGCGTCGATGAGCCACTGCGGCCCGCCGGCGTAGCCGATGCGCCAGCCCGTCATGGAATAGGCCTTGGACACGCCGTTGACCGTGAGCGTGCGGGCTTTCAGCGCGGGCTCCAGCGCGGCGGGTGTGGCGAAGTCGGGCACATAACGTGTGTGCTCGTAGATGTCGTCGGCCATGACCAGCACCTGTGGATGCCGCAGCAGCACCTGCATGAGCGCGCGCAGTTCGCGGGCGGAATAGACCGCGCCGGTGGGATTGTTGGGCGAGTTGAGGATGACCCAGCGCGTGCGCGGCGTGATGGCGGCCTCCAGCACCTCGGGCCGTAGCTTCCAGCCGTCCTGCTCGGTGCAGGCCACGATGCGCGGCACGCCTTCGGCCAGCGCCACCATGTCGGGGTAGGACACCCAGTACGGCGCGGGAATGATCACCTCGTCGCCCGCGTCCAGCGTGGCCAGCAGCGCATTGAAGATGAGCTGCTTGGCGCCGGCCCCGGCGATCACCTCGGCAGGCAGGTAGGCCAGCGCGTTGTCGCGCCGGAACTTGGTGACGATGGCCTGCTTGAGCGCGGGCGTGCCGGGCACGGCCGTGTACTTGGTGTCGCCCGCCTGGATGGCGGCGATGCCGGCCTGGGCGATGTGCGGCGGCGTGGGGAAATCGAGCTCGCCTTCGCCCAGGTTGATGACGGCATGGCCTTGGGCGCTGAGGGCACGCACCTTGACCGAGATCTCGGCGGTCGGCGAGGGACGGGTCTGGCGCATGCGCTGAGCCAGTGGAGGTGTGGACATGAAGGCTTTCCGAAAAGGGAAGAAGTGATCAACGAGACCGCAAAAAAAGAAGGAGGCAAGACGACTACCCGAATTGTATTGTTTGTTTAATTAAAAGCAATATTGGCACGATTCCTGCACGGGCCACCCAATGTCGATCACCCTTGTCGTCCACCCCACCAGCCAGCCCGCGCTCCATGGCGCCATGGCCGCCGTCGCCGCGCTGCATTCCGGCGCGCAACTGCAGCACCTGCCCGCCCGCTTTCCCCCGGCGTGCGGCGCCGACGCGGTGCAGCACGTCGCCGCCGCGGGCATGCTGGTGCCCAGCGGGCTGCTGTGGTACGAACGATTGACCGGCCAGCCGGTGGCGCCCACTGCCTCGGCCAAGGCCATCGTGACGGCCGCCCGCGACCACGCCATCGTCGTGCCCTGGCACCCGCCGGTGCAGGCGGCCGAGCAGCTCGACGCACTGCTCGCCGAGGCCCGGACCCAGGCCGTGCCGGTGCGTCTGTGGCATGTCGAGGAATACGAAGGCCGCTGGCGGCTGCGCGCCACGGACGATGGCGACTGTCCGGCGGACTGGTGGCAGCGCGATGCGGCCGGCCGGCTGGTGCGCCATCAGCCATCGGACGTACCACCCGATGTGCCCGGCGACGCCCTGCGTATTGGGCTGGTGGGGACCGAGCATGACCAGCGCCAGGTCTACCCCGCCACCCTGGCCTGCCTGGCCGACGCGGCCGATGCGCTGGGCATCGTGCTGGAGCTGCGTTTTCTCGCGCCGCGCAGCGTCGGCCCCGCCGATCTGCGCGGCCTGCACGGTGTGGTGCTGCCGGGTGGCTCCGACATGGGCAACGTGCCGGGCCAGCTCCTGGTGGCGCAGCAGACACTGGCGTCCGGGCTGCCCACGCTGGGCCTGTGCCTGGGCATGCAGAGCATGGCGACCGCCGTGCTGCGCGGCCTGCCCGGCACCGGCGCGTGCAATCTGGCCGAGGCCGACCCGCACGCGCCGATCAAGAGCTTCGTGCCGCTGGAGAGCTTCAACACCCCCCACGGCCTGCCCGCATTCCGGGTCGGCGACCAGCGCGTGAGCGTGGCCGACCCGCAGTTCGCCGCGTGGCTGGGCAGCGAGACCCAGGTGCGCTGCAACCACCGCTTCGGCCTGAACCCGGCGCTGCTGCCGCTGCTGCGCGAACACGGCGTGAGCATCGCCGCCACCGATGCAAGCGGCCTCATCGTGGACGCCATCCGCCAGCCCGCGCATCCGTTTTATTGCGGCATGCAGGGCCACCCCGAATTGAGTTCCGCCGCCGGCGCCCCCCATCCGCTGGTCGCCGCATTCCTGCAGGCCGCGCGGCAGCATGCAGGCATTGCCGGCGCACCATGATCAGGCAGCTTTGCGGGGCCTGACGGCCGTGCGCGGCACCTTGCCCGGCCGTGCTGCCGCGTCGTCGGCGTGGGTCAGGTGCTCGCGCATGAGGTTGCCTGCTTTTGCGTAATCGCCCACCGCCACGCTGTCGATGATGGCCAGATGCTCGCCACACCAGTCACGCACGCGGCGGCGGTTGGCATAGCCGGCAAACTCCATCAGCTTGCGCAGGCGGTTCTGCTGCTGGATGGCCTGCAGCACGAAGATGTTGCCGCTGAATTCGGCAAACATTTCATGGAAGGCCGCGTCCGTCTCGAACAGCTGCATGCTGCTGACGGAGGCGATGTCCGGATGCGCCACCAAAAACAGATGCTGCATGCGCGAGCGCTCCAGCGCGGCGCGATCCGGCTGGAAAGTCGGCAGCAGGAAGTTGGCCGGCTCCACCATGAGGCGAAAGTTGTAGCCGCTGCGCAGCGCGCGGTCGCTGTCGAGGGTGGGCAAAAAGGTCCAGCCCTGGCCCTTGTTGCGCTCGATCAGGCCATCTTCGGCCAGCCGCTCGAGCGTGCGCAGCAATGTGACCCGGTCCACGCCGTAGCGCTTGGCGATGTCGGTCTGCGTCAGGGTATTGGGGATGGTGCCGGCGATGCGGTCGTTGACGAGCTGCTCGTAGAGCGCCTGCCCTCCGGAGGACGACACATCGAAGTCGGCCACCGGCAGTTCGCTGTGCGGCCGGGCCAGGAAGAAGCCCAGGTTCTTGCGCACCTCGACGATGCCCTCGTCGCCCAGCAACTGCAAGGCGGCGCGAATCGGCGTGCGCGACACGCCCAGCGTGTCGGCCATTTGCTGCTCGCGCAGGTGATGACCCACCTCGAAGTTCGCTTCGCGCAGCAGGTTCAGGATCTGGTTGGCCAGCCGTCGGCGGCTTTGACCGGGAAGTCGTGGCATGTGGTTTCTGGCTCTCGTTTTCAGTGGCGGCGGAAATGCACCCGGCAGTCCGCACGGTCTTCATTGTATTTTTATACCAAACTAAACAAACTGGAACGCTTATTGCACGGAGATGTTCGGGACGTTCGGAACAGCCCTCTCACAGGCACCAAGCTCAGGCGAGACGGACAAGAGTGCATCTCTTTGGTGCATGGCAAGGAAAGCATGGGTGCTCGGTGCGTTGCACATCGGTTGCCCGGACGTCTGGAAAGCGCAATTTTCAAGCCCCCTGCATTTTCGAAACCAAGGATTCAACATGATCGCCAAAACACGCCTCGGCCCGCGTCTGGCCGCCTTCTTCGCCACACTCTGCGTTGCAAGCGCCGTACCTGCGGCCACCCTGGCCCCCGATGCCCTGGTCGAAAAGGGCGCACTGACCTACGGCGTGGCCGCCACCTTTGCCCCGTTTGAATACAAGGACGGCGACAAGCTCGCGGGCTTCGACATCGACCTGATCCAGGCCCTGGGCAAGAAGCTCGGCCTCGAACCCAAGGCCATGAACATGGAGTTCAAGGGCCTGATCCCCGCGCTGCAGGGCTCGCGCGTGGACCTCATCAACTCGGCCATGTACATCAACCCGGCCCGCAGCGAGCAGGTCGACTTCGTGCCCTACCTCAAGATCGGCAACCAGGTGATCGTGGCCAAGGGCAACCCGGCCAAGATCACCGGCCGCGACAACAGCCTGTGCGGCAAGAGCATCGCCGTCACGCTGGGCGGCATCCAGGAAACGCAGGCCCGCGCCGACAACGAGCGCTGCACCAAGGCCGGCCTGGCCCCCGTCAAGGTGCTGACCCTGCCGACCGCGCAGGACTCCGCGCTCACGCTGCGCCAGGGCCGCGCCGATGCGTACTACGACTCCACGCCCGGCGCCGTCAAGCTCATGAACGAACTGGGCAACGTGTTCGAAGCCGTCGGCCCCGAGTTCGAGTCCAACACGCTGATCGGCCTGGCCGTGCGCAAGGGCGACGGCGCCACCAAGGCCGCGCTGGAAGCCGCGCTCAAGGAGATCGTTGCCGACGGCACCTACAGCAAGCTCATCGCCAAGTGGAAGTTCCCCGACAGCGTGGGCCTGCTGAACTGAGGCGGACGTCGCGGCGCGAACCAGGAAACACCATGTCCCTCGACCTCGTCTTCACCTACCTGATCTCTCCCGCCTTCTTCCATGGCGCGCTGATCACCCTGCTGATCACGGTCTGCTCGCTGTTCTTCGGCGCCCTCGTCGGCCTGGTCATCGCGCTGCTGCAGAAAACGCGGTGGCGCGCCGCCCAGGGCGCGACCCTGGCCTACCTCTGGCTGTTCCGCGGCACGCCCGTGCTGTTCCAGATCATCTTTGTCTACAACGTGCTGCCGTCCTTCGGCATCCGCCTGTCGGCCGTGGTCTGCGCGGTGCTCGCGCTCTCGCTCAACGAGGGCGCCTACATGGCCGAGATCATCCGCTCGGGCCTGCAGGCCATCCGCAAGGGCCAGCGCACCGCCGCCCTGGCACTGGGCATGTTCCCGATGGACGTGATGCGCCACGTGGTCATTTGATCTTGCCCCTGATTTACGGACACCTATCTAAGCGACATTGGCCAGCTCGTACTGCTCTGGGCTGAGGTAGCCCAGGGTCGAGTGCAGCCGGATCCGATTGTAGTCAACCTCAATGTAGTCAAACACATGAGCCTTGGCCTGCTCCCGTGTGGCGAGGTGTTCACCATGGATGGCCTCGACCTTCAGACTGTGGTTCCAACTCTCCATTGCTGCGTTGTCGTAGCAGTTGCCTCTGGCACTCATGCTGGCGATCAAAGCGTATTGCTCCAACAGGGCGCGGTGCTCGCGCGAGCAGTATTGGCTACCACGGTCAGTATGCACGATCACTCCCCGAGGCCGATTGCGAGCAAACAGCGCCATGCGCAGCGCGTCGCAAACCAGCGTAGC
>WNDQ01000044.1 GCA_009912175.1 Paracidovorax wautersii
CTATACAACCAAAGGCGACCTCATTCGAGTCTGGAAGACCAGACGCCGGATGAGGCATACTTCGCGACGCTGCCTGCGATCAAATCGTCAGCATGACTGCTCCGGCGGTCCCACTTAAAAATCTCGGCCCCTGTCCGAACAAGCGGCGCCACCTCTACCAAGGGTCTTACCGCTACTTCCAGTGGACCAATGCCGGCAAGGCCGTGGTGCATGGTCTGGAGGGCAACTTCAACGTCCCCATCCTGGGCGCGTCCGGCAACCGGCTCAAGCTGCTCAACAACTTCACCTGGATGTTCAAGAACAAGAGCAAGAGCACCGGTCAGCCCCTGTCCATCATTCCCAAGTACACCGTCAACAGCACGCTGGACTGGCAAGCCACGCAGAAACTGTCCGCTCAGGCCACCGCCACGTTCTACGGTCCGCAGGAGCCTCGCACACTCACGGCACGGGGCGCCAACGCCACCGGCTCCGAACTCGACCGCGTCGGCTCCTATGCCGTCTTCGGCCTCGGCGGCACCTATGAATTCAACAAGAACTACCGCACCAGTTTCGGCGTCACCAACCTGCTCGACAAGGTGATCAAGCGCCGCTCCAACAGCACCAGCGGCGGCGCGTTCACCTACAACGAACCCGGCCGCGCCTACTACGTGTCGTTCACGGGTTCATTCTGAGCCGCCCCATGAGCGCCAGTGCCTACCTCACCGACGTCGACTACCCCCGGCATTTCCACCGCGAAACCATGCCGGTCTGGCTGGCGTCGGTGATGACGGCCCTGGGCCGCCGCGCACTGGACCTGGCCCGGCCCTATGTCTGGCTGGAACTGGGCTGCGGCTCGGGGCTGAATGCCGTGATTGCCGCGGCCGCCAATCCGCGGGGGCAGTTCATCGGCATCGACTTCAACGAGCGGGCCATTGCGCAAGCCCAGGCACTGGCGGCCGCAGCGGGCATCGGCAATGTGCGCTTTCACGTGATGCGCTTCGATGGCGACGCTTCGTTGCTGCCGCTGTGCGACTTCATCGTCTGCCACGGCGTGTATTCGTGGGTCGCGCCGGCCGAGCGGCAGGCCATCCAGCGCATCGTCGCCAGCCGCCTCAAACCGGCCGGCCTGCTCTACCTGGCGTACATGAGCCAGCCCGGAGCCAGCGCCTTTGCCGCAGCCCAGCGGTTCATGCGTTTGGCCACCGCACGCCAGGCCGGCGACAGCGCGCAGCGGGCGACAGCCGGCCTGGCGTTGCTGCAACGGATGGCTCAGGGCGGCGCTGGCTATTTTGTGGAGCATCCCGCCGCCCTGCGCGAAGTCGAGCGCATGGCCGCCCAGGGCAACGCCGATTACCTCGCCCACGAGCTGCTCAACGCGCACTGGGACGCCTTGCATGTGGCTGACGTCATGCAGGACATGGACACGGCCGATTGCGATTACGCAGGCAGCGCGCTTCCGCTGGACAACATCGATGCCGTGTCGCTGCCCGCAAACACCCAGCCGCTGCTGGCCGAGTTACGGCAAGGCGGCGCGGATACCGCCCAGCTCGAAACCTTCAAGGACATCGCACGCAACCAGAACCAGCGGCGTGACCTCTACCAGCGCCGTGGTGCGCACAGCCAGTTGACGGCCGACGAACACCGCGCGGCCTTGCTGGCGCAGCGCTGGCGCCTGCTGCCTGCGGCGGCCGCGCAAGCCACGGCCGGCAGCGGCTCGGGCGAACTGGCTTTCGACACACGCATCGGCCCCGTGCGCCTGCCGCTGGCCCATGCCGCACCGCTGCTCGACGCCTTGCGCCAGGGCCCCCAAAGCTATGCCGAACTGGCAGGGCTGCCGGCTTATGCCCGCCAGCCAGGCTTTCTCAATCCGCTGCTGCAATGCCTGGCCTGGAGCGGCTGGGTCCACGCCTTGCGCACTGACGGACCGGTCACCGCATCCGATGACGCGCAACTGCAGCGCCTGAATGCGCTACTGGCCGATGGGCTCGACATCGCCCACGGCCCTTTGCAGGCCGTCGCCGACATCGGCTCCGCCGTGCCGCGCCCCGCGCCCGCCGCTCGCTGAGCGCCAGATCGACCCGCCCTCGCCTCACACTTGCGGCTGCCGGGCCGCCTGCTGCCGGAACGCCTCCTTGAAGAAATCCACGAAGGCCCGGATGAGCCCCGAGGCGCGGTGGTGCTCAGGGTAGACGATGTGGATGTCGGCTTCGGGCGTGTGGTAGCCGGGCAGCACCTGCACGAGGCGGCCGCTGCGCAGGTAGCGCTGGATGTCCCATTCGGCGCGCATGAGGATGCCGTGGCCGTCGAGTGCCCATTTGACAGCGATCTCGCCGTCGTTGGTCGAGAGCGTGCCGCGTGTCTTGACAGCCTGGGCGCGGGCGGGTTTGCGATCAGGCGTGAGTCGCCACAGGCCGTAGGCTTCCGCGCCCTGTCGGATGCCGATGCAGTCGTGATCGGCCAAATCGCCCGGTGACTGCGGCGTGCCGCAGCGCGCCAGATAGGCCGGCGAGGCGCACAGCAGCCGCCGGTTGGCGGCCAGGCGCGTGGCGATGACGCGGGCGTCCGGCGGCTCGCCGAAGCGGATGCAGACGTCGTATGCGTCCTCGGACAAGGCGGGCGGGTTCACCGACAGCTGCAGTTGCACCTCCACCGCCGGATGGCGAGCCACGAAGCGCGAGACCAGCGGGGCCACGTGGCTGCGGCCAAAGCCCAGCGTGGCGTTGACGCGGATCAGGCCGGTGGGCGTGTGGTTGGCCAGGCCCAGGCGGTGCTCCAGTTCCTGGATGTCGATCAGGATGCGGCGCGCCTGCGCCAGGTACAGCTCGCCTTCGGGCGTGAAGCTCATGCGCCGCTGGTGCGGTTGACCAGTGAGGTGCCGATGCGCGCCTCCATCTGCGACAGGTGTTTGCTCACGGCGGCCGTGCTGACGCCCATCTCGCGTGCGGCGGCGCTCAGGCTGCCGGCGCTGCCCAGCGTGGCGAAGAAGGACAGGTCTGAGGGCTGGATCAGGGTTTTCATTGGCGGTCGTTAACTTGAAGTTAAGAATGCTTTGAGCCCAGCATAGCGCGTGCGCCCCCATGGCGACCTAGAGTCCGGCTACCCAACCCGTATTCTTTTTCTGGAGACGCCATTTTGAAAACCTACGCCATCGCCACCATTCCCGGAGACGGCATCGGCAAGGAAGTCATTCCCGCCGGCCAGCAGGTGCTGCAAGCCGTGGCCGAGTACAGCCCCGGCCTGCGCTTTCACTTCGAGAACTTCGACTGGGGCGGCGACTACTACCGCCTGCACGGCCAGATGATGCCCGCCGACGGGCTGGACGCGCTGCGCGGCAAGGACGCCATCCTGTTCGGCTCGGCCGGTGATCCGCACATTCCCGACCACATCACGCTGTGGGGCCTGCGCCTGAAGATCTGCCAGGGTTTCGACCAGTACGCCAACGTGCGCCCCACGCGCATCCTGCCCGGCATCGACGCGCCGCTCAAGCGCTGCAAGGCCGAGGACCTGAACTGGGTCATCGTGCGCGAGAACTCCGAGGGCGAGTATTCGGGCGTGGGTGGCCGCGTGCACCAGGGCCACCCGATCGAGGCCGCCACCGACGTGTCCGTCATGACGCGCGCCGGTGTCGAGCGCATCCTGCGGTTTGCCTTCAAGCTGGCGCAATCGCGCCCGCGCCGGCTGCTGACGGTCATCACCAAAAGCAACGCGCAGCGCCACGCCATGGTGATGTGGGACGAGATCGCCGCCGAAGTCGCCCGCGAATTCCCCGACGTGCGTTGGGACAAGGAACTGGTGGATGCGGCCACGGCGCGCATGGTCAACCGCCCGGCCACGCTCGACACCATCGTGGCGACCAACCTGCACGCCGACATCCTGAGCGACCTGGCCGCCGCGCTGGCCGGCAGCCTGGGCATCGCGCCCACCGGCAACATCGATCCCGAGCGCCGCTACCCGTCGATGTTCGAGCCCATCCATGGCTCGGCCTTCGACATCATGGGCCAGGGCGTGGCCAACCCGGTGGGCACCTTCTGGTCGGTGGTCATGCTGCTGCAGAACCTGGGCGAGCACGACGCGGCCGAGCGCGTGATGCAGGCCATCGAATACGTGACCGCCACGCCCGCCCTGCACACGCGCGACCTGGGCGGCACGGCCACCACTGCGCAAGTGACCGAGGCGGTCTGCGGCTTCCTCGCGGCCGAGCACAAACGCAAGGCGGCCTGAACCCGCTCACGACCGGCGCCGGCAACCCCGGTACCCGACCCGACGCGCAGGCGCGCAATACGCCTGCCGCTGTCCAACCAGACCTTCCCCAACCATGACAAGCGCCCCAAGGCGCGACGGAGACAAACCATGACCTACGCACCGATGCGCCGCAAGCTGCTCACGGCCGCCCTGCTCGCCACCGTGGCCGCCGCCGGCAGCGGCACGGCATCTGCGGCCGACAACTGGCCCGCGCGGCCCGTCACGCTGGTCGTGCCCTTCCCGCCCGGCGGCACCGACGTGCTCGCCCGCACGCTGGCCGAGCGGCTGACGCAGCGCCTGGGCCAGCCCGTCATCGTCGACAACCGGCCCGGCGCTGGCGCCACCATCGGCGCCGACTACGTGGCCAAGGCCACGCCCGACGGCTACACGCTGCTGATCGGCGCGGTGCACCACACCATCGCCCCCAGCGTCTACAAACGGCTCAACTACGATTTCCAGAAGGACTTCCAGCCCATCACCACCATCGCGATGGTGCCCAACGTGCTGGTCGTCAACGCCGCGCGCACGCAGGCCACGACCGTGGCGGAACTGGTGCAGCTCATCAAGGCCAAGCCCGAGCTGGCCACCTACGGCTCCAACGGCAACGGCACCGCGCAGCACATGATCGGCACCGAATTCCAGGCGCAGACGGGCACGCAGCTCGTGCATGTGCCCTACAAGGGCAGCGGGCCGCTGGCCACCGACTTGCTGGGCGGGCAGATCCTCATGTCCTTCGACACCATCACGCCGGTGCTGCCCCACATCCAGGCCGGCAAGCTGCGGCCCATCGCGGTGACCACGGCCGAGCGCTCCAAGGCCCTGCCCAACACGCCCACGCTTCAGGAGGCCGGCCTGGCCAACTTCAACATCGGCACCTGGTTCGGCGTGCTGGCGCCCGCAGCCACGCCCGCGCCAGTGCTCGACCGCCTGAGCACCGAGATGGTCGCCATCATCCATTCGCCCGACTTCGCCAAACGTATGGATGACATCGGCGCCCAGCCCGTGGGCAACAGCCGTGACGAGATGCGCCGGCAAATTGCCGACGAGACCACCACCAAGTTCCAGGCGCTGGTCAAGTCGGCGAAGATCAGCCTGGACTGATCAGCGCGGACCGAACCCGTCGGTGGCGCGCACGTCGCCCAGGAAGGGATCGTGCACGGGCGGCACGCCCGCGGGAGGCTCCGCGGCCGCAGTCCCGACCGCGCGCGGCGGCGCATGGCCCGCGCCCCGGTCGATGCGGTCGCCCAGCTCGCCGAAGAAGGCCGCGCTGGTGTTGTCGGCTTGCTCGATGCGCGCGACCAGCGCGGCCTCCAGCGTGGTGATGCGCGACAACAGGTCCTGTTTGTGCGTCTCGTGCTGGGCCCGCGCCTCCTGGCGCGCGCCATCGAGGAAGGTGCGCAGCTCGGTGAAGCGCGAGGCCTCGGCCCGGTCGGCCAGTTCACGCTGACTTTGCAGTTCCTTGGTGTGGCGGCGGGTCTCGAACATCACCGTGCTGTGCAGGTAGAAGATGTAGACCAGAAAGACCGCCGCCAGCACCGCGGTCAGGCCGATCAGCACCAGCCCGAGCGGCCCCTGCACGCTCGTGAAGCCCAGCGAGATGGTCTGCACGGCCGCCAGCGCCGGCCAGTTGAGCGCGGCCAGCAGCACGATGGCCGCGCCCACGACGAGAAGGAGAAGGGTACGGATGCTCATGCTGCGAGCCTCGCTTTCTTTGGAAACGTGAGCGGCACCTCCGCACGCGGCCTGCAAGGCCCGCGTCTGGCGGAGGCTGGAAAGCCCAGTTTTTACCTCAGGCCACCCGGGCCTGGCGCGCTCGGCGCCCAAAGCAAATCCTGTCCTACGCCAGATGCCGCCCTCGGCTTGCAAGCAACAGGCGCGGGGGCTCAACGCGAGGTGGGCGGCGCCAGGCCGTCGCTCAGCCCACTGGCGCGCAGCACACGCCGCTGCAGGGCCGCCGCGAGCACGCCCAGTGTGTCGGCCTTGCCCGTCTTGCGCGCGGCCGTGACCAGCGTGAACCAGCGCCGCGCACGCGTGATGCCGGTGTAGACCAGTTCGCGCGTGAGCACGGGGCTCAGGCCATCGGGCAGCACCAGCGACGCGTGCATGAACTCCGAGCCCTGCGACTTGTGCACCGTCATCGCATAGACCGTTTCCGTGGCCTGCAGGCGGCTGGGCAGCACCCAGCGGATGCGGCCGCTGCCGTCGCCCGCCGCAAAGGCCACGCGGTTCACCCACACCCGCTCGCCATCCGCCGCCCGGTGCGGCAAGGCCAGCGTCACGCCAATGTCGCCATTCATCAGGCCCAGCGCGTAATCGTTGCGCGTGACCAGCACCGGACGGCCCGGGTACCAGCCTTGCGTCGACGTGATCCATCCCCGCTCGGCCAGCACCTGGGCGATGCGGGCGTTGAGTCCTTCGACGCCCCACGGTCCGCGGCGCAGCGCGCACAGCACCTGGAACTCGCCGTAGGCAGCCAGCACCGCGCGCGCCCAGTCATCCAAAGCGTCCTGATCCGCGTCGAGCGCGGGCTGCTGCGCGCGCAAGGTCTCCAGGTAGTGCCGGTAGCCGCGGCGCCCCGCGCCACCCTTCAAGCCACCACCGGCGCCGCCATCGACAACCAGACGGGCGAGCGCCGCATCATCCTCGCCGGACAGCGTGGCGACCTGCAGGTCGGCCGGCGCCTGCGCCAGCACGTGGCGCGCGGCGGTTGCATCGCCCGCGTTGACCGCCAGCGCCAGTTGCCCGATGCCGCTGGCCGCGTCGAAGCGGTAACTGCGGCGCAGCATGGCCACGGCCTGGTCGGCATCCTGCCCGTGCGTGTCCCGCAGCGCGGCGGGCACCACGCCCGCGCCGACCGCCGCCAGCCAGTCGGCGACCGCGGGCCAGTAGTGGCCGCCCTCGGCGCGCTGGCACAGGCTGCCCAGCACCGCGCCGGCCTCGACCGAGGCCAGCTGGTCCTTGTCGCCCAGCAGCAGCAGGCGCGCGCGCGGCGGCAGTGCGTCGAGCACGGCAGCCATCATCTCCAGATCGACCATCGAGGCTTCGTCGATCACCAGTACGTCCAGCGGCAGCGGCTGGTGGCGGTCATGCCGAAAGCGCCGCGTGTCGGGCCGGCTGCCTAGCAGGCGGTGCAGCGTGGTGACCTCGCGCGGAATGTGTTCACGCACGGCCTCGCCGCCCGGCAGACCGTCCAGCGCCAGGGTGTGGACGGCCCCCGCGATCGATTCGTTGAGGCGCGCCGCCGCCTTGCCCGTGGGCGCGGCCAAACGAATGCGCAGCGCGCGACCGCCCTGCCCTTGGCCGTCGCCTTGCAGCGCCAGGCTTTGCAGCAGGGCCAGCAGCTTGACCACGGTGGTCGTCTTGCCCGTGCCCGGGCCGCCCGTGACGACGCCAAAGGCCGACACCGCCATCAACGCGCAGGCCACGCGCTGCCAGTCGACCGCGCCGGGGGCCGCCGCCACGGGGAACAAGGCGTCGAGCCCGCGCGCCAGATCGGCCGGTGCTATCTGCTCGCGCAGCGTCGCGGCTTGCGCCAGGCGTGTGCGCAAGCCGGCCAGTACATCCTGCTCGTACTGCCAGTAACGCCGCAGGTAGAGGCGCTCGCCCGCGAGCACCAGCGGTGTATTGCCCGGGCCGGTCTCGACCAGGGCGCTGGCACGCAGGGTGTCTTGCCAGCCGGCCAGCGTCAGCGCGTCGATCACGTCGCCGGGCAGACGCGGCAGGTCTTCGCCGGCCTCGCCGTCGGGCGGCAGGGACAGGGCAAAACGGCTGTCGGCCAGGGTCGCCGGCAAGTCCAGGCAAACGTGCCCGCGCCCCAACTGATGGCTGGCCAGCGCGGCGGCCAGCAGCACGGCGGCATCGGCCTGCCCGTCCTGCTCGGCCAGGAAACGCGCAAAGACCAGGTCCACGCGGCGCAGCCAGCCGCGCTCGGCCCATTGTTCGAGCAGGGCCAGCAACTGCGTGCGGTCAGGCATGGCCGCGACCTCAGCTTCGGCGTCGGCCAGCAGGTCGAGCTGACCGAGTTGAGCGATCTTGCGCCGGCTCATGGCGTCACCTCCCCGTCCGCATTCGAGAACAAGGCATCGAGCGCCTCGACCAGCGCACGCGCCGGCCGCTCGGCATACACGCCCTGCCCCACCGCGCCGATGCCGCGCATGAACAGATACAGAACGCCGCCCACGTGACGCTCGTAGTCGTAGTCGGCCAAGCGGCTGCGCAGCAGGCGGTGCAGTGCCAGCGTGTAGAGCGCGTACTGCAGGTCGTAGCGGTGCGCCAGCATGGCCTGCCGCAGCGCGGCGTCGGTGTAGGCGGCCTCGTCGGCACCGAGCCAGTTGGATTTGTAGTCGGCGATGTAGTAACGCCCATCAGCCTCGAACACCAGGTCCATATAGCCCTTGAGCATGCCGTTGAGTTGCTCCGGCAGTAGCGCCGGGCGCGCGGCGCCGCCCAGCGTGTGGCGGCTGACCAGCCGGTCGAGCGCGCGGGTGTCGACGTGCGCGGCGGCAAACCAGAATTCCATCTCGCTCTGGTACGGGCCCACATCCGCCAGCGCGGCGGGCTCGGCACCAGGCAGCGGCAGGCGTGTGCCCAACAAGGCGCCCAGCCAATTCGCCAGCGGGTCGATCCAGCTTTGCCAGCCGCGCGGGGCGCAGCGCCGGGCAATCGCCTCACGCAAGGCCTGCGGCTGCGCGTGCGCTTGGGCAAAGCCCTGGGCGGCGGCCAACTCCAGCAGGCCGTGCAGAAAACTGCCCGCCTCGGCGCCCTTGGGGAAGGCGTGGCGGCTGCCGGCACGTGGCACGGTGGCAGCCGCCGTTGCGGCAGCGACCCAGGCCGCGTCGGCGTTGGATTCGCGCAGGTCTTCTTCCTGCACGCTGATGGGCTCGGCCCGTTCGGCGGCCTCGGCGTCGTGATCGGGCGTGAGTTCGCTGCCGGCGCGCAGGGCCGAGTAGCTGGCGATCCACCAGCGCTCGAAGCCCTGGCCCTGCGCCTGGCGGGCCGGCCCCAGCGCCGGTGCGGCCACGGGCGGCAGCACCGCGTCGTCGGCGGGCGGCGCGGGCTCGACCACGATGTCTGCGCAACCCTGGCGCCAGTCGGCCAGCCGCGCGGGCAGATCAGCGGCATCGATGGCGGCGCCTCCAGCCAGCATGTAGCCCAGCGCGCCCTTGTGCAGTTCGCAGGTCTTGCCACCGCCCGAGGCCAGCGGCGCCACGCCCAGCCAGACGGCATGGCGTGCGCGTGTCAGCGCCACGTAAAGCAGCCGCATGTTTTCGCTCAGGCGCTCGTCGTTGGCGCGTTCGACGGCCGGGGCGGCGCTGGTCTTGTCGCGCGAGAGCTCGACCGTGTAGCCGGCCGGTGCCGTTTCCTGCGCATCGGCATGGAAGGCCACGGCGCTGGCGCGCGTGTCCACCTCTTTCCAGCCGCTGATGAAAGGCAGCAGCACCAGCGGATATTCCAGCCCCTTGGACTTGTGGATGGTCACGACCTTGATCAGATCGGCATCGCTTTCCAGCCGCAGGATTTCTTCCTGCGCGGGCTGCGCCAGCTTGTCGGCCAGGGCGCGGATCAGCGCGTGTTCGCGGTCCATTTCCATGCCCTGGTGCTGCAGCCATTCGGCCACGTGCAGCACGTTGGTCAGGCTGCGTTCGCCGTCAGGCTGCGCCAGCAGGTGCGCGGCCACATCAAAGTCCGCCAGCCAGCGCCGCAGCATGGGCAGCACGCCCTGCCGCTGCCAGATGCGCCGGTAGTCCTGGCAACGCTGCACCAGGGCTTCCCAGTACAGCTCGTCCTCGTTGAGCCGGTCGAGCGCCTGCCACGACCAGCCCATGGTGGTGGTGGCCAGCGCCGCGCGCAGCCGCGCGTCGTGCGAGGGGTCGGCGCAGGCTTGCAGCCACCACAGCACGTCGGCGGCTTCGCGCGAACGGAAGACGGAGTCGCGGTCCGACAGGTAGACGCTGGCCAATTGCCGGCGCGCCAGCGCCTGCCGCACCGCCTCGGCTTCGCTGCGCCCACGTACCAGGATGGCGATGTCGGCCGGCCGCAGCGGTTTCAAGGTGCCGTCAGCCTGGCGCAGTCCGGCCCGGCCAGTCCGCGCATCGGCCAACCAGCCGCGCACGGCGCTGGCGCTGCGCTCGGCCATCTCGTCGCGGTAACGTGCGGTGCCGATCACGCTGGCGCCCTCGCCCGGCTCGGGCTGCAGCAGCCAGGCCGTGAGGGCAGACGCAGGCTGACCGGCCAGCTCCAGCCGCTCGGGCCGGCCGTTTGCGGCCACCGGCACGAAGGGCACGGGGTTGTCGCCATCGGCCCGCGCAAAACGGAAGGCACCACGCGTGTGGTGTGTTTCGGCATAGCCAAAACAATGGTTGACGGCAGCCACCATGGCCTCGGTGGAGCGGTAGTTGGTGCCCAGCGTGTCGTGCCGGCCGGCCGTGGTTTCACGCGCGCGCAGGTAGGTGTGGATGTCGGCGCCACGAAAGGCGTAGATGGCCTGCTTGGGATCGCCGATCAGCAGCAGGCCCGTGCCGCACGACGCGCTGTCCATGCCCGCGTGCATGGCCGGTGCGTAGACGCGCTCGAAGATGCGGTACTGCAGCGGGTCGGTGTCCTGGAATTCGTCGATCAGCGCCACGGGGAAATGCTGGCGGATCGATACGGCCAGCACCTCGCCCTGCTCTCCGTCGAGCGCGCGCGCCAGCCGCGCCAGCAGGTCGTCGAAGCCCAGTTCGGCCCGGCGTTCCTTCTCGCGCGCCAGCGCCTGGCGCACGGCGTTCAGTGCATGCAACAGCAGGCCCGGCGCGATGTCGGGCCGCGTCTGTTCGTGCTCGGTCAGCGCCTCGATGGCCGCGAATGCCGCGTGCGGCGGCAAGGTCCGCTTGCCGTTGAGTTTGAGCCGACTGGGTGCGAGGCGATGCAGCTTGAGCGTGTCGTCACCCTCGCCGCTGCGCGCCCAGTGCGCGAGCGCGTCCAGCCAGGCTTCGAAGCGCGCGTCGTCGCCCTTTTCACGGAAGGTGTTGCCATTGAGATGCGCGCGCAGGTCGATGAGCAGCGCGCGCAGTTCGGCCTCGTGCCCGGCCCACAGTTCACGGGTGTGCAGCAGCTGTGCCTCGCGCGTGGCGGTCCACTGCTGCAAGTCACCCAGCAGCGCCTCCAGCGAACCAGGCCGCTCCAGCGGCACGCCGCCGGCGGTGAAGAGCGCCTCGTCCCGCGCCAGCAACGGCCGCAGCGCCTGGCCCAGCGCCTCGGGGCTGGCATGGCATTTCAGCACCTCGGCCGCGGCGGCCGGTGGCAGCGGATAGAAGTGGCGCCGCCAGTAGTCGCGCACGGCCTGTTCCAGCAGGGCCTGCTCGTCGGTCAGCAATTCCTGCCGGAACAGGCTGCCGCTGTCGAAGGCGTGCTCGCGCAGCATGCGGTAGCACCAGCCGTGGATGGTGGAAACCGCGGCCTCGTCCATCCATTCGGCCGCCAGGCGCAGGCGGTGCGCGCAGGCCGGCCACTGGTCCGGGGCGTAGCTCTCGCGCAGCGCTGCCAGCAGCGGGTCGAGCGCTGCTGCGGCCTGGGCGTCATCAAAGCCTTGCGCGGCCTGCACCAGGCGCGCGCGGATGCGGTCGCGCAGCTCTTGCGTGGCGGCGTCGGTGAAGGTAACGACCAGGATCTCGGGCGGCGCCAGCGGCCGCGCAAAGGCGTGCGGGCCACCATGGCCCAGCACCAGACGCACATAAAGAGTGGCAATCGTGTAGGTCTTGCCGGTGCCGGCGCTGGCCTCGATCAGGCGGCTGCCGTGCAGGGGCAGCGCCAGCGGATCGAGCGGCGTGGCCGGCTGGGCGGTGTCGGGCCGGGTCATGGGGCCTCTCCTTCAGCCGCATCGGCCTGCGCCTGGCCGCGCACGCAAGCGCGTATCGGGCCATAAAGACGCTCGGCCCAATGTGCAAAGGCCTGCGGCGTGGCCAGCAGGTCGGCAAAACCCGGGTAGGCCCGCGCCAGTGCGGGCGAGCGCTGGCTTTCGCCCGTGCTGCCGAAATCGCCGTCGTAGGCGCGCTCGGCATCGCGCCGGGCACGCGCCTCGTCGCCCTCGGCGCCCAGCCAGGCAAAGGCCGCGCGGGGCGCGACCGGCAGCGGCTCGCGCATGCCCTGGCGCCAGGCGTCCAGCAGATCGTCGGCAAAGCCGCGCGCCTCGTCCAGCGCCAAAGGGCGCAGCACCAGGTCGCCCGACGGGCTGACCAGCACGGTCGTGCCTGGCTGCCCCGTCAACTGCAGCGCCAGGTGCATCACCCAGTGCCGCACCAGCGTGTGCCATTTGTAGGTCTTGCCTTCATGCAGGCGGCTGCTGAGCAGTTGCACACGCACCAGGCCGTCCGGCTGCGTGCGCGACGTGTGCACGTCGTTCAATTCGTCCTCCAGCACGAGCGGCTGGCCGTCGGCGTCGCCCTGCGTGTGGCGCACCGCGATCTGTTCCACGGCGGGGCCCGTCCATTGGCGCCACTGCTCGACGTAGCGCTGCAGCAGCGCGGTCAATTCGTCCTGCAGGGCTTGCATGGCCAGCTCGCCAAAACCCGCCAGCGGCAGCTTGCCTTCGCGCCGCAGGCGCTGCACCTCGCGCCCGACTTCGTCGCGCACGGCCGTGGCCGTCTCGGCTTGCGGCGGCTGCTGCACGGCCCAGACGCGCAGGCGTTCGCACACGTCGTTGCCGACCTGCCAGGCCTGCAGGCCGTCGAGCGCAAAGACCTCGTCGTCGGCCTGCACGGCTTCTTCGCGGCTCAAATGGACCTGGAGCCGGCGTACAAAAAAAGCCTGCACCGGGTTGACCAGAAACTCGGCCAGTTCGCGCAGCCGCAGGGGCGCTTCCTGATCCTTGGGCGGCAGCGGCTGACTGCCGGGCGGCGGCGCCACGCCGTCGTGCCCCTGGCGCCATTCGCGCGCATAGGTGTAGAGCCCGTCCAGCGCCGGCAGACCCGGCTGTGCCGGCGCTTCGCGGAAATACGCCGGGCTGAAGGGCTGCAGCGGGTGCACCGTGGTCAGGGCCGCCAGCAGGTGTTCACCGCCATCGGCGCCCTGACCGTCCACCAGCCGCCATCCCGCCGCCAGGTGGTCGCGCAACTGCCCCACCAGCACCGAGGGCGCGCGCTCGCTGTTGTCGCGGATGCTGCGGCCGACCCAGCTCACATAGAGCTGTTCGCGCGCCGACAGCAGCGCTTCGAGCATCAGGTAACGGTCGCCCTCGCGGCGCGAGCGGTCACCGGGGCGGTAGTCGTGCTGCATCAGGTCGAAGTCGGCGCGCGGCTGCTGGCGTGGGTAGTCGCCGTCGTTCATGCCCAGCAGGCAGACCAGCTTGAAGGGAATCGCGCGCATGGGCAGCAGCGTGCAAAAACTCACGGCGCCGGCCATGAAACGCTGGTTGAGCCCACCCTGGTCGATGGCGGCCAGCCAGGTCTCGCGCACCACGGCCAGCGGCAGTTCGGTGTCCAGCCCGGCCGCTTCGCAGTGGGCCAGCCAGGGGTCCAGCAATTGCAGCAGTTGCTGGCGCAGCAGTGTTTCGGCGTCGGTGCCGGGGTCGAAGAACAGGTCGACCAGCGCGCGCAGGCGCGCCACCCATTGCTTGGGCGTGGCCGGCGCGGCCAGCTCGCGCGAGGCCCACTCGATGCGGTCGAGCAGCAGCGCCAGCGGGCCGAGCGCGGCGGCGTCCAGTCCGCCGATCTCGGCATAGGGCTCGATGCCGCCGAAGGGCTCGCCCTGGCCGCTGCCCTCGCCCACCGCAAAGCCCAGCAGCATGCGCCGCAACCCGAAGCGCCAGCTGTTGGCGCCCTCGGCCGCAGGCAGTGCCAGTTGCTGGCGCTGGCCGCCGTCAAGCCCCCAGCGCACGCCCGCGCCGACGATCCAGCGCCGCAGCAGCGGCAGCGCTTCCTCGCCCAGCCCCAGTCGTCGCCGCACGGCGCCGACGTCCAGCAGGTCCAGGATCTCGCTGGTGGTCAGCCGGCTTTCGGGCAGTTGCAGCAGTGACTCCAGCGCGACCAGCATGGGCTCGTGCCCGCGCCGGTGGCGGTCGGCCAGGGTGTAGGGAATGAAACGCGCGTCGCGCCGTTCGAGCAGGCCGAACACGGCCTCGACGTGCGGCGCGTAGGCGTCGATGTCGGGCACCATCACGATGATGTCGCGTGGCGCCAGTTGCGGGTCGGCCTGCAGCCGCGCGAGCAACTGGTCGTGCAGGATCTCGACCTCGCGCTGCGGGCTGTGCGCCACGTGGAAACGCACCGAAACGTCGTGCGCCACATCGACCGGCGGCCAGGCCTGCCGCGTCTCGGCCAGCGGTCGCAGGTCGAGGATGTCGGACTGCAGTTGCCCCAGCAGCGTGCCGGTGGCGGGTTCGTCGAACAGGTCGATGCGCCCGCCCGTCAGCGGTTCGATGCGCTCGCGGTAACGCGCCGGCTCGTCGTGCTGGTCGAGCAGGTTGATGTAGTCGCGCCCCTGCTTGCCCCAGGCCGCCAGCAGCGGCTGCGCATGCTGGTGAAAGTCCTGGGCCTCGCCCTGGCGCAGCGCGCGGGCGGCGGGCTTGCGCGCATGGCGCTTGAACTCGTGGCGCAGCAGGTCCTTGTCGGCCACGATGTCGGCCCAGTGGTAGCGGCAGGGGTTGTGCACGCACAGCAGCACCTGACAGTGGCGCGCCATGGCGGCCAGCGCCTCGAAGCTCTGCCCCGGCATCGACGAAATGCCGAAGATGATCACGCGGCGCGGCAGGCTGCCCGCTGTGGGCGCCTCGCCGGCCATGGCCTGCAGGAAACGTTGATGCACGCCCGCGCGGCTGCCGGCCATGCCGGCCTCGCCCACATCGGCCAGCAGCGCACGCCACAGCGCCGCCTGCCAGCGCTGGCCGTCGGCCAGCGGCTGTGTGCCGCCCTGGGCACGCTGCAATTGGTCACGCCCGGCCGCCCAGTCGGCCAGCCAATCGGCACGGTAGACCTGGTACTGGTCGAACAGGTCGGCCAATTTTTCGGCCAGTTGATGCAGCCGCCGCCCGTCGCGGTCGTCGGCCAGAAAACGCCGCAGCGGCTGGAAATCGTCCTGCCCCACCCGCGTGGGCAGCAAACGCATGAGCCGCCAGGTCAGCGCCGCCTTGTCGAGCGCAGCCAGCTCCGGCACCTGCTCAGCCCCCAGCACGCCGCGGTAGGCCTGCCACAGGAACTGCGCGGGCAGCACCAGTTGCAGGCTGGCCGCCACGCCCAGGCCGCCATCGGCCACGTCGCGCGCCAACGCCAGCTTGAGCCACTGGGCGATGCCGTTGCTCTGCACCAGCACCGTCTCGGTCTCCAGCGGCGCCAGCGGGTAGCGCCGCATCCAGCCCACCAGCAGCTCGCGCAGGGTTTCCGGCTGGTTGCCGTGGATGACCATCAGGCCGGGGGTCAACGCCGTGGAATTCATGTCAGTGGTAATCGCTTTCACGCTGATGCCGGACCGCGCCGACGATCACATTCTGGTTGTTTCGTATTTCGAACAGGGCTACATAGCCCGTGGTGCCGAACGCGATGATGAGCTCCCGCAAGAAGGGGCCGGGACCGGCCTTGCGGCAACTGAACGGACTGTGCGCCAGCAATTGGCCCGCCTGCCGAATGGCATCGATAGCCTGCTGGGGCAGATCCGGGTCACCCGGGGGATTGTGCAGGTCGCACTCCAGCATGGGGGCGAACAGCTGCGCCAGATCGCCGACGGCCTCTGGACTGAAAACAACCGCATAGGTCATGCCGGTTTGCGCCGCCTGGCGGCCGCCAGCCTTTGCTCCAGTCCGGCCACGACCGCATCGGCCGGCACGCCGTCGCCATCCGCCGCCGTTTTCTCGATGGCGGCCAGACCCCTGCGTACAAATTCAGTCTGGGCCTTGCGCCGGTCGATTTCATTGCGAACGGCCACCTCCACCAGCGCCGTCAGCGTCTCCGAGCCTTGCAGGCTCTGCTCCATCTCCTCGCGGAAAGCGCGGTCGACACGAACGGGCGGGATGGTGGCGGTTTTCATGCGCGGATCGTATTGCAAATGTGATGCTTCTTCAAGGCCAAGCCTTGCCAGGGGCAGCACGGATGCAGAAGCGAGGCCGCCCTGGTCTGTCCTGCACAGGAAATGACACCGAATTTCCAGATAAGCAATCTTGTTTTTGTTTGTTCACGACAAAAGAGTGAATTTCTAGGATTCGTCCAACATAACTTGTCATAACAAGATAGACCATGAACCCCGCCTCCCGCTCCACGAGCCCGATCGAACTCTCGCCCGTCCCGCTCTACACCCAGCTGCGCGAAGCCTTGCGTGAACGCATCCTCGACGGCAGCTACACACCGCACGAGCGCCTGCCCTCGGAGAACGAGTTGTGCACGCAGTTCAAGGTCAGCCGGATCACGGTGCGGCAGGCGCTGGCCGACCTGCAGCGCGAGAACCTCATCTTCAAGATTCCCGGCAAAGGCACCTACGTGTCCAAACCCAAGGCGTTCCAGCAGTTGTCGCAACTCGAAGGTTTTGCCGAGGCGATGACCCGCATGGGCTACGAGGTGCGCAACCGCGTGCTCAGCCACAAGACCGTGCCCGCCTCGCCGCGCGTGGCCGAACGCCTGAAACTGGTGGCCGGCGAGCCCGTGGCCCAGCTCAAGCGCGTGCGGCACATCAACCGCGCCCCGGTGTCGTACGAAGTGACCTACCTGCCGCACGACATCGGCGAACGCCTGCGCCAGGAAGACCTGGCCGGGCGCGACATCTTCCTCATCCTGGAGAACGACTACGGCATCGCGCTGGGCCATGCCGACCTGCAGATCGACGCCACCCTGGCCGACGAAGCGCTGTCGCACGCCCTGGCGGTCACCGAGGGCACCGCGCTGCTGCGCATCGAACGCCTCACGCACACGGCAGCCGGCCGGCCGCTCGATTTCGAGGACCTGTACTTCCGTGGCGACGCCTTCCAGTACCGCCTGCGCATCAACCGCACGCCAGCGGCCGCCGGCACGCCAGACCAGGGAGGCCAGGCATGAACGTCGTCACGCGCACGGTCGACGTGCTGGTCATCGGCGGCGGCACGGCCGGCCCCATGGCCGCGGCCAAGGCCAAGGAAGCCAACCCGGCCCTCAACGTGCTGCTGCTGGAAAAAGCCAACGTCAAGCGCAGCGGCGCGATCTCGATGGGCATGGACGGCCTCAACAACGCCGTCGTGCCGGGCTTTGCCACGCCCGAGCAGTACGTCAAGGAGATCACCATCGCCAACGACGGCATCGTCACCCAGGCCACGCTCATGGCCTACGCGCGCAACAGCTACGCCATGATCGAGGAGCTCGACCGCTGGGGCGTCAAGTTCGAGAAGGACGGCACGGGCGACTACGCCATGCGCAAGGTCCACCACATGGGCACCTATGTCCTGCCCATGCCCGAGGGCCACAACGTCAAGAACGTGCTCTACCGGCGCCTCAAGCGGCTGCGGGTCGAGATGTCGCAGCGGCTGGTCGCCACACGCCTGCTGACGGCCGACGACGGCCGCATCGCCGGGGCCATGGCCTTCGACTGCCGCACCGCCGAATTCCACGTCGTGCGCGCCAAGGCCGTGGTGCTGGCCACCGGCGCGGCCGGCCGGCTGGGGCTGCCCGCCTCGGGCTACCTGTTCGGCACCTATGAGAACCCGACGAATGCCGGCGACGGCTACAGCATGGCCTACCACGCCGGCGCCGAGCTCTCGGGCATCGAGTGCTTCCAGATCAACCCGCTCATCAAGGACTACAACGGCCCGGCCTGCGCCTATGTGACCGGACCGTTCGGCGGCCATACCACCAACAGCCGGGGCCAGCGCTTCATCGAATGCGACTACTGGAGCGGCCAGATGATGATGGAGTTCTACAACGAACTCCAGGGCGGCAACGGCCCCGTCTTCCTCAAGCTCGACCATCTGGCGGAAGAAACCATCGCCACCATCGAGCAGATCCTGCACACCAACGAGCGGCCCAGCCGCGGGCTCTTCCACGCCGGGCGCGGCACCGACTACCGCCACCAGATGGTCGAGATGCACATCTCCGAGATCGGCCTGTGCAGCGGCCACTCGGCCTCGGGCGTGTGGGTCGACGAACATGCCGCCACCACGGTCCCCGGCCTGTACGCGGCGGGCGACCTGGCCTGCGTGCCGCACAACTACATGCTGGGCGCCTTCGTCTATGGGCGCCTGGCCGGCGAAAGCGCCGCGCGCCGCTGCGCCGAGGTCGAACTGCCCGAGGTCGATGCCGGCCAGGTCGCGCGCGAGCAGGCGCGCGTGCTGGCCCCGCTGGGCCGCGCCGACGGCCTGCCGCCGACCCAGGTCGAGTACAAGCTGCGCCGGCTGGTCAACGACTACCTGCAGCCCCCCAAGGTTACACGCAAGATGGAGATCGGCCTGGCGCGCTTCGAGCAGATCCAGGAGGACCTCGACCAGATTGCCGCGCCCGGGCCGCACGAGCTCATGCGGGCCATGGAAGTGCATGCCATCCGCGACTGCGCCGAGATGGCCGCGCGCGCCTCGCTGTTCCGCACCGAAAGCCGCTGGGGCCTCTACCACTACCGCGTGGACCATCCCGAGCGCAACGACCGCGACTGGTTCTGCCACGCCCAACTGGCCCTGCGCGACGGCCGCATGGCCAGCTTCAAGCGCCCGGTCGCCCCCTACCTGGTGCCGCTGGCCGCGCACGAACGCGGCGCCTACGAGAACCTGCGCACGCACGCACGCACGCCAGCCAGGCGCAGGCCGAGCCCGCCTGACCCCCAACAACCAGACACCCACGTACCCCATGCCCCTTGCCCTCCACCCCACCAGCGTCCCCGTGCGCGTGGACCCCGACAAATGCATCGCCCACAAGGGCTGCACCGTCTGCGTGGACGTCTGTCCGCTCGACGTGCTGGCCATCGATCCCGACAAAGGGACGGCCTACATGAAACACGACGAATGCTGGTACTGCCTGCCCTGCGAGAAGGACTGCCCGACCGGCGCCATCGCGGTCGACATCCCCTACCTGCTGCGTTAGCGCCTGTTCACACGACAACCGCCGCCCGCCCCGAGCGACCATGCGCCCCTTTTTTTCCTAAAAACCCCTGAGGAGTGCCCCCCATGAAGACGACCCGACGAGCCGCCATGACCCTGGCCGCAGCCACCACCCTGGGGCTGGCCGCCCGCCCCGCGTTCGCGCAAGGCCGCAAGACCATCCGCGTGGCCATCGGCACGCAGGACACCACCATCAACTGCGCCACGGGCGGCCTGCTGGTGCGCGAGCTGGGCCTGATGGAGAAATACCTGCCGCGCACCGGCGCCTATGCGGGCGTGGACTGGCAGGTCGAGTGGAAGAACTTCACCTCGGGCGCGCCGCTGACCAACGAAATGGTCGCCGGCAAGCTGGACTTCGGCTCCATGGCGGACTTCCCTGGCGCGTTCAACGGCGCGGCATTCCAGAAAGCGGGGCGGCGCAGCCTCTTCATCAATGCGCTCTCCGGCAGCACCACGGGCAGTGGCAACGGCATCGTCGTGCCCAAGGACTCGCCCGTGCAATCGCTTGCCGACCTCAAGGGCAAGACGATTTCCGTGCCGTTCGCCTCGACCGCGCACGGCATGCTGCTGCGCGCCATCCAGGCGCAGGGCTGGGACCCGCTCAAGGACGTGACCATCACCACGCAGGCGCCCGAAGTGGCCGGCCCCGCGCTGCAGGCCGGCAAGGTCGAGGCGCACGCCGACTTCGTGCCCTTCGCCGAGCTGTTCCCCTACCGGGGCTTCGCACGCAAGATCTTCGACGGCTCCCAGGCCGCGGCCCCGACCTTCCACGGCACGCTGGTCGACGAAGCTTACGCGCAGCAATACCCGGAAGTCGTCGTGGCCGTGCTGCGCGCGGCCATCGAGGCCGACCGCCTGATCGCCGCCGAGCCCGAAAAATACAGCGAGCTCATTGCCAAGGTCACCGGCATCGAGGCCGAGGTCAACTACCTCTTCCACGGCCCGCTCGGCCTGCAGACGCGCGACCTGAGCTGGAAGCCCGAGTTCCGTCAGGCCGTGCGCACCTCCGTCGAGACGCTGCGCCTGCTCAAGCGCACCGACAGCGACATCGACGTCGACGCCTTCATCCAGGACCGCTACGTGCGCGCCGCCTTCGCCGCCGCCGGGCTGGACTACGAGAGCCAGTTGCGCAACACGGCCCGCGCGCCGCTCAAGGCCAAGGATGCCCGCACCGGCAAGGCGATCGACAACACCAGCCGCGTGGCCCAGGTCTGGCTGCAGGGCGAGGCACTGGTGCGCCACTACGCTTCGCCCGAGAGCGCCCTGGCCGACTTGGCCGATCAGGAAAAAGCGGGCCGCAAGGCGCGCGTGGTCTATGCCCAGGACCGGGAGAGCGGCAACAAGCTGCTGGTGGCCGATGCCTGGTTCGTGCTGGGCCAGGGCGGCGCCATCGACGCCTTCCTGCTGCAAGGCCAGGCGCAGGCCTGGGCGGCTCGCCACGGCGGCGGGCGCGTGGTGGACTTCGCGGGCGCACGCGCAGCGCTGGCGGCCTGAGGCCACGGCCATCGAGGCGAGCCCATGAACACGACCCTGCCCCTGGCGGCCGCCCAGCCGCCCGCCGCATCCGCCCGGCCCCGTCTTGCGGCATGGCGCAGCCCCGCGCTGCGCCTGGCCTCGATCGTCCTGTGCCTGATCGCCTGGCATCTCGCCACACGCTACCGGTGGGATCTCGGCCTGCTGACCTTCCGCAACGTCCCCTCGCCCACCGACGTGGCCGAGGCGGCCTGGGCGCTGGCGCAATCACCGCAGGTCGCGCAGCACCTGGGCGCGAGCCTGGCGCGCGTGTTCTCGGGCTTCGGCATCGCGGCGGTCATCGGCATTGGCCTGGGCCTGCTCATCGGACGGCTGCGCTGGGCCGAAGACACCCTGCTGCCACCGCTCGAAGTGCTGCGCCCGATTCCGGCCGTGGCCTGGATCCCGCTGGCCATCCTGATGTTCCCGTCGTCGGAGGCCTCCATGGTCTTCATCACCTTCGTGGGGGCGCTGTTTCCCATCCTGCTCAACACGGTGCACGGGGTCGAGGCCGTCGACCCTCGCCTGATCGCCTCGGCCCGCAGCCTGGGTGCCGGACGCCTGGCGCTCTTTGCCGAAGTGGTTCTGCCGGGTGCACTGCCCAGCATCGTCACGGGCCTGGCCATCGGCATGGGCACGGCCTGGTTCTGCCTGGTGACGGCCGAGATGATCTCGGGCCAGTTCGGCATCGGCTACTACACCTGGATGTCCTACACCATCCAGAACTATGCCGACATCATCGTGGGCATGCTGCTCATCGGCCTGCTGGGCATGGGCAGCAGCGCGCTGGTGCGGCGTGCGGGCGCGGCCCTTATGCCCTGGCGGCGTGGAGACCGGCCATGAAGCCCGGGCGCATCGGCCTTCACCATGTGCGTGTGCGGCTGGGCCATGGCGAGCGCGCCTTCGACGCGGTGGAAGACATCACCCTGGACATCGCCGCCGGCGAATTCGTCTGCCTGCTCGGTCCTTCGGGCTGCGGCAAATCCACGCTGCTGGGCGCGCTGGCGGGCCACCTGCGGCCATCGGCCGGCCGCATCGAGGTCGACGGCCACACCATCGACGGGCCCCACCCCGAGCGTGGCCTGGTGTTCCAGCACCACACCCTCTTCCCCTGGAAGACGGTGCAGGACAACGTGGCCTTCGGCCTCAAGATACAAGGCGTCGCGCGCCGCCCGCGCCAGGCGCGTGCCCAGGAGATGCTGCGTCTGGTCGGCCTGGCCGACTTCGCCCACGCCTACCCCGCGCAGTTGTCGGGCGGCATGCAGCAGCGCGCCGAGATCGCGCGCGTGCTCATCAATGGCCCGCGCGTCATGCTGATGGACGAACCCTTCGGTGCACTGGACGCGCAGACGCGCCTCATGATGCAGCGCCAGTTGCTCGACGCCTGGGCACGCGTGGGCACGACCATCGTCTTCATCACGCACGACATCGACGAGGCCTTGTTCCTGGCCGACCGCGTGCTGGTGATGAGCCCGCGCCCTGGCCGCATCGTCGCCGAATTCGCGCTCGACTTTCCACGCCCGCGTGATCCCTCGCTGGTCACCGAGCCCCACTTCACCGCGCTCAAGCGCCAATGCCTGGACCTGCTGCACCCCAGCGCCGCCGCGCCGCTGGCGCGCCTGTCGCCGCTGGGACTGCCGGCCTGACCGGGCACGCCTGCCTGCCGAATGATGACCCACGACAACACCCTTGCCCCGCCCTGGATCGGCGGCCGTCTCGCTTCGCCCGACGCGGGCGTGCGCCGCATCGCGGTGATGGAGCTGGCCGACGAGGCCGACGACCGCTTCCTGCCGCTCTTCATCGCCGCACTGCAAGACGCGGCCGCCGAAGTGCGCGCCGCGGCAGCGCAGGCCTTGCAGGCGACCGATGACCGCACCGCCATCCAGGCCCTGGTGGCGGCGCTGGACGATGCGGATGCCGATGTCCACGCCAGTGCCGCCCAAAGCCTGGCCGAACTCAAGAGCCCGCACGCCGCGCAATGGCTACTGCCGCATGCCGCCCGGGGCACGGCGCGTGCGCGCGCCGCCGTGCTGCAGGCCCTGCGCGAACTGCGTGAGCCCGCCAGCGCCGAGCCCGCGCTGGCCGCGCTGGACGAGGCCGACGAAACCCTGCGCCTTCAAGCCATCGGTGTGCTCGGCTATCTGCGGCACCAGCCCGCGCTTGCACGCCTGCAGCAACTCGCGCGGGCCGATCCCGCCAGCAGCGTGCGGCGCGCGGCCGTCGCCGCCCTGGCCTTGGCCGTGGGCGACAACGGCACCCGGCAAGTCGCCGAGACAATCGCGCTCGGCGACGCCGACTGGCAGGTTCGTGAAGAAGCCGCCGCCACCCTGGGCAAGCTGCGCCAGGCGCCAGCGGAACAGTCCCTGCGGCAAGCGCTGGCCGACAGCCATTGGCAAGTGCGGCTGCAGGCCGCGCGCGCGCTGGGCCGGCTGCGCAGCCGCGGCACCATCGACGCCCTCGCCGATGCGCTGCGCCACACCGTCAGCAATCTGCGCAAGGAAGCCGCGCTGGCGCTGGGCGAGATCGGCGATGCACAAGCACTGCCTGCGCTTGCCCAGGCCTCGCGCGACCCCGACCCCGAAGTGCGCAAGGCCGTGCGCCTGGCCGTTCAACAGATCGATCAGCAGCGCGGCGCGCCTTCCACAGACACCGATGGCGCCCACGGCTCTTGATCGGTCACCAGTCGTGCGACCCCAATCAAGGCCAGGCAAACAACTGCCGGATCCGCGCCAGATCCGCGCCCATCGCCAAGGCCAGCATCAGCAGGATGCGTGACTTCTGCGGATTGAGCGCGCCCGAGGCGACGCCGCCGCCATCCTCCTTGACGGCAAAGCCGCTGCCCGTGCGGCTGGCGCGCACCACGGGAAAGCCTTGGCGCGTCAACTGGGTCAGCCGCGGTTTCATGCGGGCCGCGACGGACCCCGCGCCGTTGCCCGCCAGCACGATGCCCCGGGCGCCACGTTCGATGGCCATGTCCATCTGCTCGCTGTCCTGGCCTTCATGCATATAGATGATCGCGACCTTGGGCAGCGTGTCCAGGCCGCTGACGTCAAACCGCGCACGCCCGACCGGTGTCGCCGGCGAATAGTAGAAATGAGGCCGGGCCCCGAGGAACATGCCCAGGCTGCCTGGTTCGGCGGCCTGGAAGGCGTCGACCGCCGTGGTGCTCGTCTTGGTCGTGTAGTAGGCGGACTCGATGCGGTCGTTCATGACCACCATCGTCCCGCGCCCCCTGGCCTGGGGACTGGCCGCCAGCGCAACAGCCTGCAGCAGGTTGAGCGGCCCGTCCGCGCTCAGCGCCGTGGCCGGGCGCATGGCGCCCACCAGGACCACCGGCTTGTCGCTGCCTTGCGTGGTCAGGTCCAGAAAGAACGCGGTTTCTTCCAGGGTGTCGGTTCCATGCGTGACCACGACGCCATCGACCTGTGCATCGGCCAGCCGGCCGTTGACGGCCGCCGCCAGGCGCAGGAGCACGCCCTGGTCGATGTCGCTGCTGGGTACGTTGACGACCTGCTCGGCCGACAGCCGCGCCATCTCCCGCAGGCCAGGCACGGCGTCGATGAGCGCACCGACCTCCAGTGCGCCCACCGCGTAGCGCGTGGTGTCCGTGGGGTCGGCGGACGATCCTGCGATCGTCCCGCCTGTCGCCAGAATGACCACGCCGGGCTGCCGGCTGCTGGCGCTCTCGTTCAGGGGGTGTACCGAGGCGTTCATGGGTGCAGCAGCACCAGCAACTGCCGCAGCGCCGGCATCTGGGGATTGCCGGCCAACCCGGCCGGCGCGCCCATCTCGTGCACGCGGCTCTGGTGCATGAAGGTCATGGCGGATGGTTCAGGGCTCAAAGCGGCAGGTCGCCGGCGGGGCGGCCCAGCCACTTCTTGGACAGGGCATCCAGTTCGCCCTTGGCGCGCGCCTCGGCAATGATGCTGTTGACCTTGGCGCGCAGCGCGTCCTCGCCCTTGGCCACGCCCACGTAGTTGGGGCTGTCCTTGAGCAGCAGCTTGTATTCGGCATTGAGCCGCGGGTTCTTGCTCAGCATCTGCGCGGCCACCGATGCGCTGGTGGCGATGACCTGGGTCTGGCCCGCCACGAAGGCAGCCACGGTCGCGGTGTTGTCCTCGAAACGTTTGACGTCCACGCCCGCGGGCACGACCTTGGCCAGTTCCTGGTCCTCCATGCCGCCGCGCACGACGGACACGCTCTTGCCGGCCAGGTCTGTCCACGACTGGATCTTCATGTCCTTGGCCGCGAAGACAGCCTGGAAATACGGCGAATAGGCTGCCGCGTAGTCGATGACCTTCTCGCGCTCGGCGGTCTTGCCCAGCGTGGAGATCACCAGGTCGGCCTTCTTGGGTCTGCAGGTAGGGAATGCGGTTGGCGCTGGTCACCGGCACGAACTCGACCTTGGCGCCGAGCTTGTCGGCGATCAGCCTGGCCATGTCCACGTCCAGGCCCTGGGGCTGCATGTCGGCGCCCACAAAACCGTAGGGCGGGTAATCCGTGGGAATGGCGATCTTGACCGTCCTGGACTTCTCGATCGCTTCCAGCGCGTTCTGCGCCTGCGCCGCGCTGGCGCCCAGCAAGGCCAAAGCCACGAGGCTCAGCGAAAAAGCACGTTTGGAGAGGAAGGCAGTGGGTTTCATGAAAAAAGTCCGGCTGGCGTGGGTGGATGGGTGGGTGAATCAGTCAGAAGAACGACGGGAGCGGCAAAAAAACTCACGGGGTGCGGCCGTGGCGCAGCACCTGGCCCGCGTGGCGTTCGACGGTGCGGCCCTGCTCGCAGGCCAGCACGCCGTTGACGAACACGGCGTCCATGCCGACGCTGGCCGCGGTCGGGTTCTCGAACGTGGCCCGGTCCGCGATCGTCGCGGCATCGAAGATCGCGATGTCGGCCGCGCAGCCCTCGCCCAGCAAGCCACGGCCCTGCAGTCCAAAACGGCGTGCCGGAAGGCCCGTCATCTTGTAGACGGCGGTCTCCAGCGGAAACAGGCGGCGGTCGCGCGCCAGGCCGTCCGAGCCCACCATGGTCAGCGGATGGGCCAAGATGCGGCTGACATCGCCCTCGTCCATCGCGAAATAAACCGCGCCCGCGGGCGACAGTGTCTGTACCAATGACTCGGGGCTCACGCCGCGCTCCTGGGCCAGCGCAAAGAGCGAACGCCCCGCCGCGCTCGGATCGACCTCGGACCAGGTCACCAGCACTTGCGACGACTGGTTGACGCGCGCGGCCAGCAGCATGGTGGACGAGGCGTTGTACGGGTAGCAGTCCATGCACACCGACTGGGCCTGGGCCGCTTCCTCGATCAGGGCCAGCGTCTGCGCCGAGCGGCCGTGGTTGCGCTTTCCGATGAGCTTGTGGTGCGAAAGCACGGTGTCGACACCCAGCGCGCGGCCGATCTCGAAGCCCTCGCGCAGCGCGTCATCGATCTGGTCCGCCTCGCCGCGCAGGTGCATGGCCACGATGCCGCCATGCCGCTGCAGCGGCGCCCCCACGGCGATGACCTCTGCCGTGCTGGCTGCGCGGGCGGGCGGGTAATAAAGCCCGGTCGACAGGCCGATGGCACCGGCCTTCAAGGCCTCCTGCAGATCTGCGGCCATGCGCTGGCATTCGCGCGCATCGGCCTCTTTCTGCAGATCGGCCACGTGGCGCACGCGCAGCGTCGAATGGCCCACCAGGCAGGCCGTGTTCAGGGTCGGCCGGCTGCGCGCCAGCGCATCGAGGTAGTCGCCGAAGCGCTCGAACGTCCAGCCGTCGCGACCGAGCAGATCCAGTGGCGCAGGCGGCGCGCCGTCCGTCCAGCGCAGCGGCGCCAGGCTGATACCGCAGTTGCCTGTGACGACGGTGGTCACGCCCTGGCTGAGCTTGGGGTGGCACGCCTCTTCCCCCGCGTCCAGCACCAGACGGTCGTCGTGGGTGTGGGCGTCGATGAATCCGGGACTGACGATCCGGCCACGCGCGTCGTGGTGGCGCGCGGCTTTGCGGCCCGCCAGATCGCCGATGGCCACGATGCGTCCGTCCCGGATGCCCACGTCCGCCGTGTACCCAGGGCGATTGCTGCCATCGATGACGGTCCCGCCCGTGATGAGCACGTCCAGCATCAGCGCGCCTTCCCATGGCGGCGCGTGGCGGCAGGCACCCGCGCGGTCGAAGATCGGCGCCAATGGCCTTGGCGTGGGCAAATCAGGGGGTGCATCGGCTTTTCACGCGGGGAGAAAGAACGGAACTGGCCCGCATGATCGCAAGCCCACGGTGATTCATCAAACCATGATTTTTCGTGCCTGCATGAGATATCCTCATGCATCTTTTCCATGCACATGAAGGCACAACAATGGTGCCGCCGCACTGCGCATGTGCAAACCTCATGGTGACAATATGTACCGCGCGCCCTCCACCACTGCGCTGCTGTGTTTCGAGGCCAGTGCCCGGCTCGGCTCCTTCACGGCGGCGGCCGACGAGCTGCACCTCACCCAGGGGGCCGTCAGCCGGCAGATCCAGGCGCTGGAGTCGCGCCTGGACGTGCGGCTCTTCTTGCGGCGGTGCGAGGCCCTGGCGCTGACCGACGCCGGCCGTTACTACCTTGAAGAAATCGCCCCGCTGCTGCAGCGGCTGGAGCGCGCGACCACCCACGTGATCACCTTCAAGGGGCTGGGCGGCAACCTGGCGCTGTCGGCGGGCGCCTCCATCGGGAGCTACTGGCTGATCCCGCGCTTGCCCGCCTTCACCCGCGCGCACAGCGAAATCACGCTGAGCCTGCACACGCACGTGGGCCCCGCCGACTTCAAGGCCTCGGCCATCGACGCCTCGCTGGAGTTCGGCGAGGGGCACCGAGCCGGAATGTCCTGCGACTTTGTGGCGCCCCTGGACCTGGCGCCCTACGCCGCGCCGTCGTGGGTGGCGGCAAACGGCCCGGCCGTCACCGAGCACACGCCCCGCAATGGCCTGCTCCACCACCACACCCTGCCGGATGCGTGGGAGCAGTGGTTCCGCTTCTCCGAGCTGCCTGGCCAGCCGGGGCGCGACGGGCCTCGTTTTCAGATCATGAGCATGGCGCTCAACGCGGCGGCCGCGGGCCTGGGAGCCGCCCTGCTGCCCGCCTTCATGGCGCAGGACATGCTGGCCGCCGGCAAGCTCGTGCGCCTGTCGCCCCGCAGCTTGCGCCATGCCAAGGGCTATTACCTGGTCTATCCGGAAGAATCGGCCAACCGCCCCGCGCTTCAGACCTTCAAGCGCTGGCTGCTGGACACGGCGCAGGCAGAAAGCTGACCGCCGCGGCGATCAGCGCGCCGACACCTGGCTGGCGGCCTGCTCGCCCCAGCCCAGCCCCAAACTCTTTTGCAGCGCGATGTAGTTGGCCAGCACCTGCGCCTGCGCCTGGGCTGCGGCGTCGGCCGCGCTGAGCTGCTGGCGCTGCACGTCGAGCAGGTCGATGAGCGAAGCGGCACCGGCGTCGCGGCGCTGCTGCATGAGGACTGCGGCGCGTGTGGCTGATTGCTCGGCCTGTTCGGCCGTGACCAGTTGCGCGCGCGCAGCGCCGAAGCGCCCGAGCGCGCCGTTGGCATCCTGCAGGGCGGCCAGCACGGCCCCCTCGTACTGGGCCAACTGGGCCTCGTGGCCGGCGCGCGCCTGGTCGACGCGCGCACGCGTGCGGCCAAAGTCCAGCAGCGACCAGCTCAGCATGGGCGAGACCATGAAGGCGGCCGAGTCGCGGTTGAGCCCGCCTGGCGTTTCGGCGCCCAGGCCGATCAGCCCCAGCAGCCGCACCTGCGGAAAGTAGGCCGACATGGCCTCGCCGATCTGGGCGCTGGCGGCGGCCAGCTGGCGCTCGGCCTGGCGCACGTCGGGGCGGCGGCGGATCAGCGCGCCGGCGTCGTCCACCTCGACGCGCGCGGGCACCTGCGGCCAGGCTTGCGCGCCGGCCAGCAGGCCGTCGAGGCTGCCGGGCTCGCGGCCCGTGAGCAAGGCGAGCTGGTCCTGCGCGATGACGGCCTGGGCGCGCAGCGTCGGCAACTGGGATTCCTGCTGGCGGCGCTGCACGTCGAGCCGCTCGACCTCCAGCTGCGAGGCGGCGCCCCGCTCGCGCCGCTGGCGCGTGAGATCGAGCATGGTTTGCACCTTGGCCAGGCTGTCCTGCGCAATCACCGCTTGCCGGCGGTAGGTGATCAGGCCCGCATACGCCTGCGCCACCTCGGCCGCCAGTTGCACCTGGGCATCGGCCAGCGCCGCCTCGTCGGCCTGGGCCTGGGCGGCAGCGCCCTCGGCCGCGCGGCTGCGCCGGCCGAAGACGTCGATCTCCCAGCTCGCATCGAAACCGACGGTGTAGAGCTTGGTGTCGAGGTCCACGTTGCTGGACGTGTTGCCGGCGGCTTGCAGCGCGCGGTCGACCCCGCGTTCGAGCGAGCGCGGCGGCGACAGGTAGGTGTAGCCGGCCCCCGCGCCCACCGAGGGCAGCATCTCGGCGCGGCGCTGGCTCACCAGCGCGCGCGAGGCCTGCAGCTTGGCCTGGGCGGCGCGCAGGCTGGGGTTGTTGCGCAGCGCGTCGTCGACGAGCTGGTCCAGCGTGGCGTCACCCAGCGCGCGCCACCACTGCGCGGCCAGCGGCTGCGGGGCGCGCTCGACACCGGCCTCGGCCGCGCGCTTGAGCGTGCCCTCGGCCTGGGCGCCCGGCGCGACCTGGGGCGGGCCTTGGTAATCCGGCCCGAGCGCGCAGCCGGCCAGCGCCAATGCGGCCGCGCAGGCCAGCGGCCAGACCCGCGCGGCGGGCGGCCTGCGCATCAATGACGACTCAATGCATGGCAAGACTGACTCCTTGTCCCTTGGGCAATGGCTTGAGAAACAGGATGAGCGGCATGGTGCACAGCACGATCACCCCGAAGATCCAGAACAGGTCGTTGTAGGCCATGACCAGCGCCTGCTGCTGAACCAGTTGCGCGGCCACGCTCAGCGCCTGCTGCGAAGCCAGCGCCGCGTCGCCGCTGGCCTGCGTCAACTGCTGCGTCATGCCCTGCAGGAAGGCCTGGCCCTGCGGCGCGTTGGCCGTGACGGCGCTGCCCAGCCAGTCCGCATGAAAGGCCAGGCGGCGTTCCTGGTAGGTCGAGATGATGGCCAGCCCCATCGAGCCGCCCAGATTGCGGCCCGCGTTGAACAGGCCCGACGCATCGCTGGCCAGCTCGCGCGGCACCGACGAAATGGCGGCCTGGTTCAGCGCCATCATGGCGAACGCCAGGCCGCAGCCGCGCAGCAACTGCCCCACCACGAACTCGGGGCCGCGGCTGTCGGCCGTGAGCGAGATGTCCGCAAAGCACGACGCGGCAAAACACGCCATGCCGATGAACACCAGGATGCGCACGTCCACCTTGGCCAGCAGGAAGGGCATGGTGGGCATCAGCAACACCGTGGGCAGGCCCGCCAGCAGGATCACGTAGCCAGCCTGCTCGGTGTTGTAGTTGGCGATGACGGCCAGGAACTGCGGAATCATGTACATGACCCCGAACAGAATCATGCCGACCGCCATGATCATGAGAAAGACCGAGCCGAAGTCACGCCGCCACAGGATGGACAGCCGGATCACCGGGTCCTCGCGCAGGAACTGGGCCGCCAGCAGCATGCCCAGGCCGATGGCCGAGGCGATCGACAGGCCGATGATGAACATCGACTCGAACCAGCGTTCGCGCTGGCCCTCTTCCAGCACCACGGTCAGGCAGCCCAGGCCGACCGACAGCCCGACGATGCCCAGCCAGTCGCCCTTGAGCAGGTCGGCCCAGCGTGCGCGCTCGGTCTCCAGCCCGACCAGCAGCAGCACCACCAGCGCCACGCAGATCGGCACGTTGATGAAGAAGGCGTAGTGCCAGCTGAAATTCTCGGTCAGCCAGCCGCCCAGCAGCGGTCCGACCACGGGCCCGAGAATGACCGTCATGCCGAACAGCGCCGTGCCCACCGTCTGCTGCGCGGGCGGCAGACGCGTGGCGACGATGGTCAGCGCCGTCGGGATCATGGCCCCGCCCGTCAGCCCCTGGCCGACGCGGCCGACGATCATCATGTCCAGGCTGGTCGACAAGCCGCACATCACCGAAAACAGCGTGAACAGCACCGCGCAGCCCAGCAGGAAATTGCGCAGGCCCAGCGTCCTCACGAACCAGCCGGTCAGCGGGATGATGACGATCTCGGCCACCAGGTACGAGGTCGAGATCCACGTGCCCTCGGTGCCGCTGGCGCCGATCTCGCCCTGGATCGTCGGCAGCGCCGCGTTCACGATCGAGATGTCCAGCGTCGCCATGAACGAGCCGATCGTGCCGGCGGCCACCGCCAGCCAGGCGCCGGCGTCGGCGCGCTCGGGGGACGAAGCGGCGGCGGGCGTGTTGCTCATTTTGCCGGGCGGGTGTCGACCACGACCTCGGCCGACATGCCGGGCACCAGCACGCGCCGCTGGGCCTCGGTCGGGTGCATCTGGATGCGCACGGTCACGCGCTGCACGATCTTGGTGAAGTTGCCCGTCGCGTTTTCCGCCGGCAGCAGCGCAAACTGCGCGCCGGTGCCGGGCGAGATGCTGTCGACCTCGCCCTCGATCGTGCCGCCGCCGAGCGCGTCGATGGTGATCTTGACCGGCTGGCCCGGCCGCATGAGGCCCATCTGCGTTTCCTTGAAGTTGGCCTGCAGGTAGAGCGCGTCCACCGGCACGATGGACATCAGCCGCGTGCCGGCCGCCACGACCTGGCCGACCCGCACCGTCTTGTCGCCAACACGCCCGGCAATGGGCGCGGTCAGCGTCGCGTCGTCCACCGGAATGCGCGCGCGCTGCGCGTCGGCCTGGGCCTGCGCCAGGCCCGCCTGCGCCTGCGCCAGTTGGGCGCGCGCCGCCGCCGCCTGGCCCTGGGCCGTGCGGATCTGCGCACGTGCGGCCGTGGCCTGGGCGCGCGCCTGGTCGCGCTGGTGCGTCAGGCTCTCGAGGTGCTCTTGCGTGTCGGCGCCGGTCTTGACCAGCGGCGCAAAACGTTCGACCTCGCCCTGCGCGAAGGCCAGCGTGCGCCGGTAGGACTCGTCCTGGGCCTGCGCCTGCTCGACCGTGGCGGCGGTGGCCGCGATGTTGGCGCGCGCGGCCTCGATGTCGGCCTCGCGCACGGCCACCGCCGCCTGGGCCTGCTCCAGCGTGGCGCTGGAATTGCGGCTGTCGATGCGGGCCAGCGGCTCACCGGCCTGGACCTGCTGGTTATCCTCGACCAGCACCTCGGTGACGTGGCCGCTCACCCGGGGCGCGACCGTGACTGAATCGGCCTGCAGATAGGCATTGTTGGTGGACTGCAGGAAACGCCCCTCGGTCCACCAGTGGTAGGCCCACGCGAGCAGGGCCACGACGGCGACGAGGGTGACGATCGACAGCACGACCCGCGTGCCCGGACGCTTCAGGGCCGAGGACTTGCCCTGGTCGGCAGGCGCGGGCTCACGCCCTGGGGATGGGTTGGAAGACGAGGAATCGGCCGCGGGCCGGGACTGCTTGGGCTCTTGTTCTGACAACGGGCTGCTCCTGATGATGCCAGGCGCCGAACCTTCACGTTCAGCGCATGCGCCGCATCATAGCCATCCATGTCAACGGCAAGTATCTGCACCACAAACGAATGCGCAACGGCATGTGAAGCCGCTGTGGGCGCGCCGGGGCATAACACGCTCTAGGAGACGCTTTTGAAGCGCGGCCGGTCCTGCGGCGGCAAGTCGCCGAGCAAGTCGCCAGCAGGGCCGGTGGCGTCGGCCGGAATGCCGAACAATTCCGACTCCAGGCGTTCGGCACGGGCCCGGTACATCTGGGCCAGCGCGGCATGGTGCTCGGCCGCGATCTGATGCTCCAGTGCCGACATGCGTGCCGTCTCCAGGTACATGCGGCACTGTTTCAGATACCGGTTGGCGGGCGTGAAGAACTTGATCATGGCGGCACCTCGCTTGGCAATGGCCTGCACTGACTGTGCCAAGCCGATACCGCCCGCGCTGTCGGAGGGCGCCGCGAAAACAGCGGGCCGGCGCCCGGCCTCAGAACGTGTTCACGCCCTCAAAGCTCGCCGCGCGCCTGCAGCGGGGCGGTCAGGAACTCGGTGCGCGCCTGGCGCTGGCGCCAGACGGCTTCCTCGATCTTGCGGGGTGCCACCAGCATGCGTGCGCCGCACGCAGCGCAGCGGAAACAACGGCGCTGGCCCCAGATCAGCCGGGCCCAGGCCGGACGCGCGATGCGCTCGTACTCGGCATCCGTGCAATTGCAAACTTCGAATTCCATGGCGAGCTCTCCCCCGGCCCCAGGGCCTGGCATCCCGCAGTGTCAGTCTTGTCCTACGTGCGCACAATCACCAGTTTTGTGGATTTGGTATGATCTTGCCCCTGATTTACGGACACCTATCTAAGCGACATTGGCCAGCTCGTACTGCTCTGGGCTGAGGTAGCCCAGGGTCGAGTGCAGCCGGATCCGATTGTAGTCAACCTCAATGTAGTCAAACACATGAGCCTTGGCCTGCTCCCGTGTGGCGAGGTGTTCACCATGGATGGCCTCGACCTTCAGACTGTGGTTCCAACTCTCCATTGCTGCGTTGTCGTAGCAGTTGCCTCTGGCACTCATGCTGGCGATCAAAGCGTATTGCTCCAACAGGGCGCGGTGCTCGCGCGAGCAGTATTGGCTACCACGGTCAGTATGCACGATCACTCCCCGAGGCCGATTGCGAGCAAACAGCGCCATGCGCAGCGCGTCGCAAACCAGCGTAGC
>WNDQ01000045.1:0-26286 GCA_009912175.1 Paracidovorax wautersii
TGCCTGCTGCCTGAACTCCAGGCTGAACTCCTGCCCCTTTCTGCCTGCCTTGCTCTTGGTCATCGTCCACCTCCTATTGCGATAGTTAATCGCTTATAGGGGTGTCCGTGAAACGGGGGCAAGATCAGATGTACCCAGTCCTTGATCAACGGGGGCGTCGAATCGTCATCACCGGAGCCAACAGCGGCACGGGAAAGGAGGCGGCCAAACGACTGGCAGCGGCTGGAGCCGAGGTCATCATGGCTGTGCGCAGCGAGTCAAAGGGCGATTTAGCGCGTCGCGAAATACACAAGGAGTTCCCGAAGGCATTGATCGAGGTCCGCACGATGGATCTCTCCAGTCTCGAAAGTGTGCGGGCTTTCAGTGCTCAGTTGCGACAGGAAGGACGCCCGCTCGACCTGCTGGTCAACAACGCGGGCCTCATGATGCCGCCGAGGCGTGAACTGAGCTCCGACGGATTCGAGCTTCAGTTCGCGACCAATTTTCTCGGTCACTTCGCACTGACCCATCTGCTACTGCCCCTCTTGCTTGCAGCGAAGGCTTCTCGCGTCACCACAATGACCAGCAGCGCCGCGATAGGGGCTCAAATCAACTTCGACGACCTGCAAGGGGAAAAGTCGTACACGCCCATGGCGGCGTACGCGCAGTCCAAGCTTGCTTGCCTGTTGTTTGCAAATCGGTTGGCAGCGATCGCACGAGAGCGTGGCTGGCCGTTGCTCAGTACGAGCGCCCATCCGGGCCATGTACGCACCAATCTGCAGACGAGCGGGCCGAACATGGGGAGTGACTCAACCCGCAAAAGGCTGTTGTTCCGCTTGGTGCCTTCCATGGGCGTGGAATGGGGAACAGACTCGCTCCTCCAAGCGGCAACGGATCCCGCAGCAACCCAGGGCGCATTCTTCGGCCCGCGATTCCTGATCATCGGGAACTCGCATGTTGCCGACCAGCCGCGATCCGCCAAGAACGGCGATTCAATGCGCCTTTGGCAGGTCGCAGAAGCATTGACGGGGACGAGGCCGCCGTCGGCGTGACGAGCAATCGCGACCAACTCCCAGTGAGGCAAAGGGCGCCGGCGTTCATTGCGGATTGATCTGCTTGGCTCGCGGTGGCGAGCACCATACGCCCCAGGTGTGAACAACCTCTTGAGACTCGACAGCTAGCGACAAAAAAGAGACCACCGGCCGGGTGCATGCGGACTGCAGCACCCGGCCGGTGGCCTTTGCGTGGCTGGGCGGGAGGTCGCCCGGGTTTATTTGCCGGCGGCCGGTGTGGCCAGAACCCAGTCGGCCAGCAGCTTGGCGTCCTGTTCGCTGACCTTGGGGTTGGCCGGCATGGGGATCGGTCCCCACACGCCCGAGCCGCCCTTGCGGATCTTCTCGGCCAGGTGGGCGGCGGCCTCGGGCTGGTTGGCGTACTTGGTGGCGATGTCCTTGAACGACGGCCCCACGATCTTGCGCTGGGCGCTGTGGCAGGACAGGCAGTTCTTGCTGGCCATGAATTTCTGGTCGACCACGGGCGGCTGCTGGGCCAGCACGGCCAGCGGCAGCGCCGCCAGCGCGCAGGCCAGCAGGCGGCGCGTGGCAGATGCAAGGAATGGCTTGGTCATGCAGTCAGCGGAAAGAAGCGCCGCAGGGGCGGCGCTTCGGGTGCGCTTAAAAATCGTCGAGCACCGCACCCTTGCTGGCGCTGGCCGCGTTGAAGGCGAACTTGGCCTGCACGCCGCGCACATAACGCGGCTGGGGCGGGGTCCAGCCCTCGCGGCGTTGGGCGATCACGGCGTCGTCCACGTGCAACTGCAGCGCGAGCGTGTGCGCGTCGATGGTGATCGAGTCGCCTTCCTCGACGAAGGCGATCAGGCCGCCCGCCGCCGCTTCGGGCGCCACGTGGCCGACCACCATGCCCCAGGTGCCGCCCGAGAAACGGCCGTCGGTGATCAGGCCCACCGATTCGCCCAGGCCCGCGCCGATCAGCGCGCCGGTCGGCGCCAGCATCTCGGGCATGCCCGGGCCGCCCTTGGGGCCGAGGTAGCGCAGCACCATCACGTCGCCGGCCACGATCTTGCCGTCGAGGATGGCCTTGAGGGCCGACTGCTCGTCGTCGAACACCCGTGCCGGGCCGGTGATGACGGGGTTCTTCAGGCCGGTGATCTTGGCGACCGCGCCTTCGGGCGAGAGGTTGCCCTTGAGGATGGCCAGGTGGCCTTCGGCGTACATGGGGTTGGTGATCGGGCGGATCACGTCCTGGTCGGCGCGCAGCGGTGGCACGTCGGCCAGCGTTTCGGCAATCGTCTTGCCCGTGATCGTGATGCAGTCGCCGTGCAGCAGGCCCGCGTCGAGCAGCACCTTCATGACCTGCGGGATGCCGCCGGCCTGGTGCAGGTCGACTGCCAGGTACTTGCCCGAAGGCTTGAGGTCGCAGATCACCGGGATCTTCTTGCGCATGCGCTCGAAGTCGTCGATGGTCCATTCCACGCCCGCCGCGTGCGCGATGGCCAGGAAGTGCAGCACCGCGTTGGTCGAGCCGCCGGTGGCCATGATCACGGCCACGGCGTTCTCGATGGCCGCCTTGGTCACGATGTCGCGGGGCTTGAGGTCTCGCTTGATCGCCTCGATCAGCACCTTGGCCGATTCCTTGGCCGAATTGGCCTTCTCGTCGTGCGGGTTGGCCATGGTCGACGAGTAGGGCAGGCTGATGCCCAGCGCCTCGAAGGCGCTCGACATGGTGTTGGCCGTGTACATGCCGCCGCACGAGCCGGTGCCGGGAATGGCGCGTTTTTCGATTTCCGTGAGGTCTTCGTCGCTGAGGTTGCCCGCGGCGTTCTGGCCCACGGCCTCGAACACGCTGACGATGTTCAGGTCCTGGCCCTTGTACTTGCCGGGCAGGATGGTGCCGCCATAGACGTAGATGGCCGGCACGTTGGCGCGCAGCATGCCGATCAGGCCGCCGGGCATGTTCTTGTCGCAGCCGCCGACGACCAGCACGCCGTCCATCCACTGGCCGCCCACGCAGGTCTCGATGCAGTCGGAGATGACCTCGCGGCTGACCAGCGAGTACTTCATGCCCTCGGTGCCCATGGCCATGCCGTCGGAGATGGTGGGGGTGCCGAACACCTGCGCGTTGCCGCCGGCTTCCTCGATGCCCGCGATGGCCGCGTCGGCCAGCTTCTGCAGGCCCGAGTTGCAGGGCGTGATGGTGCTGTGGCCGTTGGCCACGCCCGCCATGGGCTTCCTGAAGTCGCCTTCCTGGTAGCCCATGGCGTAGTACATGGAACGGTTGGGCGCGCGCGACTTGCCTTCGGTGATGTTCTTGCTGCGGCGATTGATCGCCAGGTCCTTGGTTTCGCTCATGAAAGCTCCGTGGGGCGGGTGTTGTCGTTGGGCAGGCTGGCACGCCGGGAGGCGGCCGCGAGGGCGGCAGTATGCGATGCCCCCGGCAATATTTCCAATCCATTTTTAATTCTTGATTAATATGTTTTGCATATGAGTCCAGGCCTCACCCCTCCCGTCCCCGATCTGCGCGCCTGGCGGCACTTCGTCGCCGTCGCGCAGGAACTGCATTTCGGCCGCGCCGCCGCGCGCCTGGCCATGACCCAGCCGCCGCTGACCCAGTCCATCGCCCAGCTGGAGGCGGCGCTGGGCGTGCGCCTGTTCGAGCGCACCAAGCGGCGGGTGCAGCTCACGGCCGAAGGCGAGGCCCTGCTGCCCGACGTGCAGGACCTGCTGACCCGCGCGCAGGCCCTGCCCGAGCGCGCACGCGCGATTGCGCGCGGCGAGGTCGGCCGCGTGCGGCTGGCCTTTGTCTCGACCTTTGGCTACGAACGCCTGCCGGGCTGGGTGCGCGCCTACCGCACGCTGCACCCGCGCGTGACGCTGGAGCTGATCGAGGCCACAGGCGACGTGCAGGTCGCCGGCATCGCGCAGGGGCAGATCGACGCGGGCTTCGTGCTGCACGTGGCCGGCTTCGAGCCCGAGGGCCTGCAGCGCCTGCCGATCGCGCGCGAGCCCCTGTGGCTGGCGCTGCCGCAGTCGCACCCGCTGGCCGGCAGCGCGGACGCGGCCAGTGCGCCGCTGGCGCCCGCCGCCATGCCGGCGCTGTGGCGCGAGCCGCTGGTGATCTTTCCGCGCCACAGCCTGCCCTCGGTCTACGATGCCGTGTTCGGTCTTTACCACCAGGCCGGCCAGTCGCCCCAGGTCGAGCAGGAGGCCGTGCAGATGCAGACCATCATCAACCTGGTGTCGGCCGGCCTGGGCGTGGCCTGGGTGCCGCAGAGCGTGACCCAGTTGCGCCGCCCCGGCGTGGTCTACCGCCGCGCGCCCGCGGCCCAGACGGTCTGGTGCGAAACCAGCCTGGTCTGGCCGCATGCGCCGGCCAGCGCGGCCGTTTCGGGCTTCGTGGATTTTGTGGCAGCCCAGGTGGGCCAGGAAACCATGCGTACCGCTTGAAAAGACGTTGCCGGTTCTGCAAAGATTTGGAACGTCGGGGCGTCGGCACGTTCTCATGAAACGTGCCGGCGGGACCTTCCCGTCTGGCACAGCCGAGGCCGTAGGACGTTGCCGCAAGGCCGGCAAAGTGTGCGCGCTTCTTGCTTGGTGCATGCTAAGGTGGAAGGAATGTTGACGATGCAACCTCCTGTTACTGAGCGCGAGGCGCAAGCCGATGCGAAAGGACCAGCCGGCGACACGCCGCCGCTGCCGGGGCCCGATGCGGCCCTGTTTCTCGACTTCGACGGCACGCTGGTCGACATTGCCCAGACCCCGGACCAGGTGGTGCTGCCGGCCGATCTGGTGCCGACGCTGGCGCGGCTGCACGCGCGGCTGCAGGGCGCGGTGGCCATCATCACCGGGCGCCCGCTCGGGCAGATCGATGCCTTCCTGGCGCCGCTGCAACTGGCCGGCGCGGGCGAGCACGGCGCCGTGCGTCGGCTGCCCTCGGGCGAGCTGCTGAGTGCGCCCACGCCCGATCTGAGCGACATCGCCGTGCAGCTCGACGCCTTCGTGCAGACCCGGCCCGGCCTGCGGGTTGAACGCAAGCGCCACGGTGTGGCACTGCATTACCGCGGTGCGCCGCAGTTCGAGCCGGAGTGCCTGTCGCTGGCCCGGGAACTGGCCGCGCCGCGCGCGGACCTGGCGCTGCTGCACGGCAAGGCCGTGGTCGAATTCAAACCCGCCGACGTCGACAAGGGCCGCGCCTTGCAGGCGCTGATGCAGACGCCGCCCTTCCTGGGCCGCGCGCCCGTGTTCCTGGGCGATGACACGACGGACGAAGCCGCCATCGTCGCTGCCGATCGTCTGGGCGGGCAGGGCGTGAAGGTGGGCCCGGGCCCCAGCGCGGCCCGCTATCGCCTGGCCGGGCCGGCCGCCGTCCTGGCCCATCTGCAAGCCGCGGCCGCGCGCCTGGACGGCTTCTCCGTTTGAGTGACCCCCGGCGCGGCGGCCCTGCAGCCTTTGCCGCGCCATCCCGAAAGCAGCCGCCACACACCACACACCGTCATGACCTCACCTGAAGACACGCCCACGCCTGCCTCGCCCACGCTGCCCGCCTCGCTGTCGCTGGGCGTGATCGGCAATTGCACCTTCAGCGCCCTGGTCGATGCGCGCGCGCGCATCGTCTGGAGCTGTTTGCCACGCTTTGACGGCGACCCGGTGTTCAACGCGCTGCTCGACGACTCCGACAACGGCAGTTCCTTCGGCATCGAGCTCGAATCGTTCTCGCACGCCGAACAAAGCTACGTGCCCAACACGGCGGTGATGCGCACGCGGCTGTACGACGTGCACGGCCAGGCCATCGAGATCACCGACTTCGCACCGCGCTTCACCACGCGCGAGCGCACCTTCCGGCCCATGATGGTGATCCGGCGCGTGCGCCCGCTGCACGGCTGGCCGCGCGTGCGCATCCGGCTCAATCCGCGTTTCGACTGGGGCCGCACCGAGCCCGAGATCACGCACGGCAGCAACCACGTGCGTTTTGTCGGGCCCGCGTTCACGCTGCGCCTGTACACCGACGCGCCGATCTCGCACGTGCTGGCGCAGACCGCCTTTGTCGTGCCTGGCGAGCTCAACTTTCTGCTCGGGCCCGACGAGACGCTGCAGACCGGCATTGGCGAGACGGCGCGCGACTTCGAGCTCAAGACCATCGACCACTGGCGCCACTGGACGCGGCGCCTGGCGCTGCCGCTGGAGTGGCAGGAAGCGGTGATCCGCGCGGCCATCACGCTCAAGCTGTCGCTGCACGAGGACACGGGCGCCATCATCGCGGCCATGACCACCAGCATTCCCGAGGCGCCGGGCACCTCGCGCAACTGGGACTACCGCTACTGCTGGCTGCGCGATGCCTTCTTTGTGGTGCGCGCGCTCAACAGCCTGTCCGAGGTCGCCACCATGGAGGACTACCTGCGCTGGATGAGCAACGTGGTGGTCGCCTCGCAGGGCGGCCACATCCAGCCGCTGTTCGGTATCGGCCTGGAAAAGAAACTGCCCGAACACTTCGTCGACCATCTGCCGGGCTATCGCGGCATGGGCCCGGTGCGTGTGGGCAACCAGGCACAGGAGCATTTTCAGCACGACGTCTACGGCAACGTGATCCTGGGCGCGGCCCAGGCTTTCCACGACCACCGGCTGCTGCGCCGCGGCGGCCCGCGCGAGTTCCGCGCGCTCGAGCGTGTGGGCGAGCAGGCCGTGGCCGTGTTCGACCAGCCCGACGCCGGCATGTGGGAGCTGCGCACCCGCGCGCGCGTGCACACCTCGTCGGCCCTGATGTCGTGGGCGGCGTGCGACCGGCTTGCCAAGATCGCCGCCACGCTGCGGCTGCACGACCGCGCCGAGTACTGGGGCGCGCACGCCGCGCGCATGCGCGAACGCATCCTGCGCGAGAGCTGGAACGAGGAACGCCAGGCCTTTGCCGAGAGCTTCGGCGGGCGCGACATGGACGCCTCGGTGCTGCTGATGGCCGAGGTCGGCATCATCGACCCCAAGGACCCGCGCTTCGTCTCCACCGTCGACGAACTGGAGCGCGTGCTGTGCGACGGCCCCTACATGCGCCGCTACGAGGCGCCCGACGACTTCGGCCGGCCCGAGACCGCGTTCAACATCTGCGCCTTCTGGCGCATCGACGCGCTCGCGCGCATCGGCCGCAAGAAGGAAGCGCGCGAGATCTTCGAGGCCATGCTGGCCGTGCGCAATCCGCTGGGCCTGCTGTCCGAGGACACCCATCCCGTCACCGGCGAGATGTGGGGCAACTTTCCGCAGACCTATTCGATGGTCGGGATCATCAACGGGGCCATGCGCTTGTCAGCACAGTGGGATAGCGTGATTTGAATGAGGAATAACTGATGCCAAGACTTGTCGCCGTTTCCAACCGTCTTGCTGATCCGCGCAAGGCCGCCGCGGGCGGTCTGGCTGTCGCGTTGAGCGATGCCCTGCGCGAGGCCGGTGGGCTGTGGTTTGGCTGGAGCGGAAAGACCATCGTCGATGGCACGCCGGGCGAGGGCGAGCTGCATGTGCACCAGGCCGGCGACGTCACGCTGGCCGAGCTCGATCTGTCCGAGGAAGACGAAAAGGATTATTACGAGGGCTACAGCAACGGTGTGCTCTGGCCGGTGTTCCATTACCGGCTGGACCTGGCCGACTTCGAGCAGCGCCATCTGGAAGGCTACCGGCGCGTGAACCGGCTGTTCGCGCGCAAGCTCATGCCGCTGCTGCGCCCGGACGACCTGATCTGGATCCACGACTACCACCTGATCCCGCTGGCCAGTGAATTGCGGGCCATGGGCTGCAAGAACCGCATCGGTTTTTTTCTGCACGTGCCGCTGCCGCCGCACCAGTTGCTGGCGGCCATTCCGCAGCACGAGTGGCTGATGCGTTCGCTCTTTGCCTACGACGTGATCGGCCTGCAGAGCCAGACCGACGTGACGCACTTCACACGCTACGTCGTCAACGAGGCCAATGCCGAGCGGCTCGACGACCAGCGTTTTCGTGCCTTCAACGGCACCGTGGTCGTGCAGGCCTGGCCGATCAGCATCGACGTTGACGATTTCCAGCGCATGGCGCAGGGCCGCGAGGCCATGGACGTGTTCCAGACCATGCGCCGCCAGTACCGTGGCCGGCGCCTGCTCATCGGCGTGGACCGGCTCGACTACAGCAAGGGCCTGCCGCAGCGCCTGAAGGCCTTTGCCGAGCTGCTCAAGCGCTACCCTGAAAACCGCGGCCACAGCACGCTCATCCAGATCGCCTCGCCCTCGCGCGAGAACGTGGACGCCTATGCCGACCTGCGGCGCGAGATGGACACGCTGTGCGGCGCCATCAACGGCGACCACGGCGAGCTGGACTGGATGCCGGTGCGCTACATCCACCGCACCATCGCGCGCAAACGTATTCCGGGCCTGTACCGCGCCGCGCGCGTGGCGCTGGTCACGCCGCTGCGCGACGGCATGAACCTGGTCGCCAAGGAATACATCGCCTCGCAGGACCCGTCGGACCCCGGCGTGCTGGTGCTCTCGCGTTTTGCGGGCGCGGCCGAGCAACTGGTCGACGCGCTGCTGGTCAATCCCTACGACACGGCCAGCACGGCCGAGGCCATGCAGGTGGCGCTGCAGATGCCGCTGGCCGAGCGTGTGGCGCGCCACCAGCGGCTGATGGAAGTGCTGCGCAAGCGCGACATCCAGTGGTGGCAGCGCAGCTTTCTCGAAACGCTGGAGAACGTGCCGCTGGCGGCCTGATCAGGCCTCGGCGCTGGCCGCGTCCAGCCGCGCGATGGTGGCCGCGTCCAACTGCAGTTCGGCCGCGCGCCGCAACTGCGCGAGCTGGTCGAGCGAGGTGGCGCTGGCGATCGGCGCCGTGATCGCGGGCCGTGCGATCTGCCAGGCCAGCGCGACCTCGGACGGGGTGGCGCCATGCCGCTGCGCGGCCTCGTCCAGCGCGACCAGGATGCGCAGGCCGCGTTCGTTGAGGTATTTCTCGACCGTGCGCTGGCCACGCGTGCTCTTGTGCGCATCGGCCGCGCTGCGGTACTTGCCCGTGAGAAAACCGGCGGCCAGCGCGTAATAGTTGATGACGCCCACGCCGTGTTCGAGCACGAGCGGTTCCAGCTCGCGCTCGAACACGGCCCGGTCGTACAGGTTGTAGAGCGGCTGCAGGCTTTCGTAGCGCGGCAGGCGGTGGTGCTGGCTGACCTCCAGCGCCTGCGCCAGCCGGGCCGCGCTGAAGTTGGAGGCGCCAATGGCGCGCACCTTGCCGGCCTGGATCAGGTCGCTGTAGGTGCCCAGCACGTCCTCGATCGGCACCTGTTCGTCGTCCTGGTGCGACTGGTAGAGGTCGATGTAGTCGGTGCGCAGCCGCTGCAGCGACGCGTCGACCGAGCGGCGGATGTGTTCGGGCCGCAGGCCAACCCGGCCGTCGCCCATGTCCATGCCGACCTTGGTGGCCAGCACCACGCGCTGGCGGCGCCCGCCCTGGGCCAGCCACTGGCCGATGAGGGTTTCGGATTCGCCGCCCTGGTGGCCGGGCGCCCAGCGTGAATAGACGTCGGCGGTGTCGACGAAGTTGAAGCCGGCATCGAGCCAGGCGTCGAGCAGGCGCAGCGACTGTGCCGCGTCGACCGTCCAGCCAAAGACATTGCCGCCAAAGGCCAGCGGGGAAACCTGCAGGCCCGAGCGGCCCAGTTCGCGGGTGGGAAGAGACATCGGAAGCGCGCTCCTTGGAAGAGGGATGGGAGTGATGGCATGAGGCCGCGTGCGCCGGATGGCGGCGGCCTTCGGTCCATTGTGGGACGAACGCGCGCGGGGTGCAGGACACCTGCCGATTTGGGCACAATGCGCGCATGCTGATCCATCCTCAATTCGATCCCATCGCCATCCAGATCGGCCCGCTGGCCGTCCATTGGTACGGCCTGATGTACCTCGTGGCCTTTGTGCTGTTCGTCGTCTTTGGCACGCTGCGCACGCGCCAGCCGCATTACGCGGCGCTGGGCTGGCAGCGCCGCGACATCGAGGACATGCTGTTCTGGGGCGTGCTGGGCGTCGTCATCGGCGGGCGCCTGGGCTTTTGCCTGTTCTACCAGCCGGCGTATTACGCCGAGCATCCGCTCGAAGTGTTGTACGTCTGGCGCGGCGGCATGAGCTTTCACGGCGGCATGTTGGGCGTGATCGTGGCGATGATCCTGTTCGCCCGCGTGCGCCGCAAACCCTGGCTGGAAGTCACCGACCTGATCGCGCCCTGCGTGCCGCTGGGCCTGGCGGCCGGCCGGCTGGGCAACTTCATCAATGGCGAACTGTGGGGGCGGTTCGCCGACCCGTCGCTGCCCTGGGCCATGGTCTTTCCCCAGAGCGGCTCGATGCTGCCGCGCCACCCTTCGCAGCTCTACCAGGCCTTGCTCGAAGGTCTCACGCTGTTCCTGCTGTTGTGGCTGTATGCACGCAAGCCGCGTCACCTGGGCGAGGTCTCGGCCGCCTTCCTGGTGGGCTACGGCACCTTCCGTTTCATCGCCGAGTACTTCCGCGAGCCCGACAGCTACCTGGGCCTGCTGGCATTCAACATGAGCATGGGCCAGTGGCTGTGCCTGCCCATGATCCTGGCCGGCGCCGCGCTCTGGGGCTGGTCGCGCCGGCGTGCGCTGGGCGGCCAGCGCTAAGAACCTGTTCACGATCCCCTCAGACAAAAAAACCGCCGGGCGTGATGGACACGCCCGGCGGTTTTCGTTGGGAGGAATCCGTTGACGACTCAATAGGCGCCGAGCCCGGCGCCGGCATGTGCCTGCTGTGCCTGGCTCTCGGCCACGTGCACGCGTCGTGCGCCGTTGAAGCGTTTGGTCCAGTAGTTGTCGGTCATGTTCTCCATGCGGATGCGCGCGCCGGTGCGCGGGGCGTGCACGAACTTGTCCTCGCCGATGTAGATGCCCACGTGGCTGAAGGCGCGGCGTGTGGTCTTGAAGAACACTAGGTCACCGGGTTGCAGCTCGGTGCGGTTGATCTTGGCGGTGGCGGCGGCCTGCTCTTCGGAGCGGCGCGGCAGAATGGCGCCCAGCGCCTCGCTGTAGATGGCCTTGACGAAGCCGCTGCAGTCGAAACCACCTGCTTCGAGGCTGTTGCCGCCGTACTTGTAGGGGATGCCGATGTGGCCGATGGCGTCGACCACGAGCGAGGCGAAGCGGTCGGCCAGTCCTGTGGTGTTGACACCGTCGGCAGCCGGCGCGGCCGATGCCATGCCGGCGGGCGCCACCTTGGTGCCGCCCTGCGAGGCCAGCCAGGTGGCGACGTCCTCGTTCATGAGTTCGCTGGTCGTTCCCCTTGCCGCCGCCGCCGGGGTCCGGTTGGCGATCAACTCATCCAGTGCACTTTGCGTAGTCGGTGCCGTGCCGCCATTGCCGCTGAGCGCATGGCTGCGGCTGTAGTCGATCGGCTTACGGTGGGAGGGGGACTGAAGGGGATCTGCGTGGACCTGGCTGCAAAGCAGCAGGCCAGTGATGGCAATCAGATGTCGCATGGGCAGGGCAAGTGATTGGGCTGCAGGGGGTTGTAGGATGAGGCACCAGTTGGCGGTGGCGTGCAGTTTATCGACCAAAAGCTTGATCCTACTAGCGTTTTTTGAATTTGATTTGTTTTTTTACAGATGAATACGGTCCCTGAATGGCACCAGTTCGGTGAATCAGGGGCCGATTTCCTGGGAAAGCGCCCGGTGGGGCGTTCTGCCGCGACAATAGGCAGCAAGATTGATGCCCATGAACGGCGCCAGCCTGACCGACCCGGGCGGGCCTATGCGCAGAGCGGAGAAACCAAGATGCTGATGGATGAACAGGATTGCCAGCTGGTGCTGGTGGATTACCAGGCCAAACTGATGGCGGCCATACACGAAGGCCCGGCCGTGCAGGCCAATGCGCTGCGGCTGGCCCAGGCGGCGCAGGCGCTGGCGGTGCCGGTCTGGGGCACCGAGCAGAACCCTGAGCGGCTGGGGCCATTGGCGCCCGAGCTGCGCGAGCTGTGCCGGGGCGTGATCGACAAGCTGGACTTCAGCGCGGTGCCCGCTGGCCTGGCCGACCGGCTGCGGCCGCCGGCCCAGCCCGCGGGGGGCAACGCGCGCAGCCTGCCCAAGCATCTGCAAAAACCCGCCCAGCCTGCGCCCGGGCGCAACGCCGTCGTGCTGGCCGGCTGCGAGACGCACATTTGTGTGCTGCAGACCGCGCTGGAGCTGCTTGAGGACGAATTCGAGGTCTGGGTGGTGACGGACACCTGCGGCTCGCGCACCGAGCGCAACCGCGATGCGGCCTTTGACCGCCTGGCTGGCGCGGGCGCCGAGCTGGTGACCACCGAGATGGTGATCTTCGAGTGGCTGCGCACCGCCGAGCACCCCGAGTTCAAGGCGCTGCAGGCGCTGATCAAGTAAAGAAAAGAAGACGATCCGCGGGTCAGGCGCTGGCGGCGTCGCCCAGTTCGATCACCGACATCGCGTAGAAGCTGCTCCAGTTGTAGCGTGTGATGGCGTAGAAGTTGGTGGTGCCCGCCACGTAGTTGGACGGGCCGCTGCCGTTGGGCAGCTCGATCAGCGCCAGCTTGCCGGCGTGGGCCAGGGCTGCCTCGGGCAGCACCACGCCCAGGGCCTGCATCTCTTGCGGCGAAAAGCTGGGCAGGATGTCCGGCGCCAGCAGCGTGGGCAATTGCAGCCGGGCCGTGTCGAACTGCACCGGGAAATGCGTCGGCATGCCGGGCGTCCAGCCATGGGCGATGAAGTAGTTGGCGACCGAGCCGATGGCGTCGGCCACGCTGGAGAACAGGTCGACCACGCCGTCGCCGTCGTAGTCGATGGCGTATTTCTCCCAACTGCTGGGCATGAACTGCGGCAGCCCCATGGCGCCGGCATAGCTGCCGAGGTAGCCGCGCGGATCGCGCCGGGCACGAAAGCTCAAGGCCAGGAAGGTGCCGAGTTCGCCGCGGAAATAGGTGGTGCGGGCCTGCGCGCGCGGGTGGGCGGCCGGGAAATCGAAGGACAGTGTGCCCAGCGCGTCGAGCACGCTGATGTTGCCCATGTTGCGGCCGTAGATGGTCTCCACGCCCAGGATGCCGGCGACGATGCCCATGGGCACGCCGAATTCGCGCTCGGCCCGCTGCAGCGTGCCCGCATGGCGGTCGACAAAGGCGCGTGCCGCGCGGATGCGGATGGGCTCGACAAAACGCGAACGGTAGACCGCCCAGTTGCGCGCGGCCGGCCGTGTCGAGGGCACCATGAGCGGCGGCACGCGCGGCAGAAAACGCGCCTGGCCGACGGTGTCCAGCACCCAGTCCAGCGGCAGCAGATGGGCGTCGGCCAGTGTGCGGGCATAGGCCATGGCGTCGGGCCGCGTGGCGTAGAGCGTGCTGGCGCTGTCGGCCTGCTGGGCCCAGGCGCCGGGTGCCAGGGCGCTGGCGCCCAGCAGGGTCAGCAATTGCCGCCGGCGGGGCGCTGTGTCAGCGGACGGCGACGTCAGGGCGGGCAGGTGATCGGGCGCGAGGCGATGGCGGTTGGGGCCCATGGCGGTCGAGCATACAGGGCCGATGGCCGCATCATGGCCTTCCTGGCGCTCAGCGCCGGGTTTTCCAGAGCCAGTAGCGCAGCCGCGCCGCGCGCCAGAACCAGCCCTGGCGCAGAAAGCGCGTGGCGAGGGCGTGGGCGTCCAGGCCCAGCAGGTTCAGGGCCGCGTCCAGCGCCAGCCGCAGGCTGCGCGTGGACGGGCCGTCGCCCGTGGCGGGCGGGACTTTGCGCACGGCGCCCAGGAAGCTGCGGGCGATGAACTGCGCCACGCCGGCCTGGACTTGCGCCTCGGTGTTCGGCCGGGCCCGCACGGCGCGCGCGATCTCGGGCCAGCACTGGGCCAGATCCTGCAGCTTGGCCGGCGAGAGTGTGGCCAGGATGCTGCCGGCGCGCTGCCGGTAGCCGACCCACACCTGCGGCACGTAGACGGCGCTGGCCGCGCGCAGCGCCAGCCGGGGCGTGGTTGCCATGTCCTCGTAATGGCGGCCCGGCGGAAAACGCAGGTCGTCACCATAGAGGTGGCGGCGTGCGATCTTGCTCCAGCTGTGCATCTGGCCGGTGGCCATCAGGCCGCCGAGGAGGGTGGCCGTATCGGTCAGGCGCTGGTCGGCGGGGCCGGCGAAGGTGGCGCGGTGCAGTTCGCCGCGCCGCACGTGCTTGGGTTTCATCACCTCGCGCACCAGGCGGAAGCCGCAGATCACCAGGTCGGGCTGCGCGTGCTGCGCCACCGCCGCGTGCAGGCTGGCGACGGCACCGTCGGCCAGCAGGTCGTCGGAGTCGAGAAACCACAGGTAGTCGCCCGTGGCCGCTTCCAGCAGCGTGTTGCGTGCGCGGCTCAGGCCGCCGTTGTGCTCATGGCGCAGGATGCGCAGGGCGGGGTACGCCTGCTGCAACTGCTGCAGCAACTCCCAGGAGCCATCATTGGACTGGTCGTCCAGCGCGATCACCTCGACCGGCTGCGCGCAGGCGGCCGCTTGCGGCAGCACGCTGTCCAGGCAGGCCTGCAGATAAGGCCGCACGTTGTAGACCGGGATCAGGATGCTGAGCCACGGCGCGGCGGGCGAGGACGAAGACATGGTGTTCAAGCGGGCGAAGAAAGGGAGGAAGGCGTGGGGTCGAGCAGCCGCGCGAAGGCGTCCTCGTAGCGCTGGACCATGAGCGCGCGCCCATGCGCGGCCAGGGCCTGCTGGCGCGCGCGCTGGGCGATGGCAGCGCCGTCGCCGGTGTCCGAGACGGCCAGGCGCAGTGCCGTCGCCAGGGCCTGCGCATCGCCAGGCGCGGCCAGGTGGCCGGTGCGGCCGTCGTCGATCAGCTCGCGGATGCCGACGACGTCGCTGCCCACGGGCACGCAGCCGGCCGCCATGCCCTCGACCAGGCCCAGCGGCATGCCTTCGTAATGCGACGAGAGCACGCACACGCGGTGCGCCATCAGCAGGCCGGGCACGTCGGCGCAGTGGCCGATGAAGTCCACCAGATCGGCAATGCCCAGCTCGTTTGCCAGGGTTTGCGCGGCTTGCGCGTGGCGCCCGGTGGCGGCGCCGGCCAGCGTGAGCGGCAACTCCAGACCCTGCTGGCGCAGCAGCGCAATGGCGCGCAGCAAGGTCGCGTGGTCCTTCTGGCGCGCAAAACGCGCGGCCATGACGGCGGCGGCGCGGCGTTGGGGCCAGGGGTGCGTGTCGGCCGCGTCGAAGGGCTGCAGCCGGATGCCGTTGGGAATTGCCATGACCTTGGCGGGCGGAAAGCCGCGCTCGCGCAGCGCGGCGGCCACGCCTTCGGAGCAGCCGACGATCAGGTCGGTGCGCCGCGACAGCCACAGCGCCTGCCGCAGCCGCCACGCGCTGTAGCGCTCGCGCGAGTTGTGCTCGACATGCACCAGGTGCGGCACGCCCACCAGCAGGCCGGCATAGCGCCCCCAGAGGTGGTCGCTGAAGCCATGCGCGACCAAGACGTCCGGCCGAAAGCGCCGGCAGATTTTGACCAGCGCGGCAATCGTGGCCAGGTGCGACCAGCCCGGCACCAGCTCGACGGGCAGGCCGCGTGTACGCAAGGCCTGCACACGCTCGGGCGGCGTGCCGCGTTTGCGGCGCAGCACCAGCAGGGGCTCGAAGCGCTGGCTTTCCAGGTGGGCCGCGACCAGGTCGACGGCCACCTGGGTCGCGCCGGAAAAGCCGCCCGTGACGAAGTGCAGGACGCGGGGGCGGGCGCCAGGTGAAGAAGAACCAGGAGTTGCCATAGAAGAGGAGGGGCCGGCCAGCGGCGCTGGGCTCCCGAGTCTAGCCGGCCCGCCGCCCATGGCGCGCGAGCGCTGTGCAAGCCGCGTGTTAAGCTGAAATGAAGCGTCGGCGCACCGCTCCCACGGGACGCGCCGGCAACCAGAACAACGAGCGAGACACCATGGCGGGCACGGGTTATTTCACGCATCGCGATTGCTGGAAGCACGAGATGGGCGCCGGGCATCCCGAGTGCCCGGCCCGGCTCGACGTGATCGAGGACCGGCTGCTGCTGTCGGGCGTGGGCGACGCGCTCGACCGGCGCGAGGCGCCGCTGGCCGCCATCTCCGACCTGGCGCTGGCGCACGACACGCATTACCTCGACAGCCTGCGCGGCATGGCCGAACGCCTGGCCGAGGACGTGGCCGCGGGCGGCCCCACGCACGCGGCGATCGACCCCGACACCTCCATGAATGTGCACACCTGGCAGGCCGCGCTGCGCGCCGCGGGCGCCGCCCTGGCCGCGACCGACGCCGTGCTGTGCGGCGACCTGGCCAATGCCTTCTGCGCCGTGCGCCCGCCCGGCCACCATGCCGAACGCGCGCGGGCCATGGGTTTCTGCCTGGTCAACAACGTGGCTGTTGCCACGCGCTACGCGCTGGAGCGCCACGGCGTGCGGCGTGCGGCGTGTGGCCGTGGTCGACTTCGACGTGCACCACGGCAATGGCACTGAAAACATCCTGGCCGGCGACGACCGGGTGCTGATGGTCGGTTTTTTCCAGCACCCGTTCTATCCGTTCAGCGGCACCGAGTCGCCCGCGGCCAACATGCTCAACCTGCCCGTGCCGGCCTACACGCGCGGCATGGACATCCGCGAGATGGTCGAGCTGATGTGGACGCCGCGCATGGACGCCTTCCGTCCCGAGCTGATCCTGGTGAGCGCGGGCTTTGACGCCCATCGCGAGGACGACATGGGCCAGCTTGCGCTGAGTGACCAGGACTTTGCCTGGCTCACGCAATGGGTGCTGGAGATGGCGCGGCGCCACGCGCGCGGCCGGGTGGTGTCGATGCTGGAGGGCGGCTACGCGCTCGATGCGTTGGCGCGCTGCGTGGAAACCCACGTGCGCCTGCTGTGCGACCTGTAGCGGCCGGGCCGGGCCACTCTATAGTGGCGCATTCCTGACTTCCTGCTGTGCCCGGCCATGATGCCTGAACGTTTCCATGAATTGCTGTCCGAGCTGGACTCGGTGACCGTGTGGTACCGCCTGCTGGCGGTTGCGGTGGCCATTGGCCTGGCCTATGTGCTGGCGAGCCGGCTGCGCGCGCGTTTCCCGGGCGCCAAGGTGATGCTGGGCGAGCGCACGCAGGACGGCGTGCTGTTCCCCGTGATCGCGCTGGCGCTGGCCGAGCTGGTGCGCCAGGTGCTCGACCGCGACGGACCGACGCCGGTGTTTCGCATCGTCATGGCCGCGCTGGTGGCGCTGGTGGTCATCCGTGTCGTGGCGCGGGTGCTGGCGGTCGCCTTCCCGACGGCCGCGTGGGTGCGCTGGGTCGAGCGCACCGTGTCCTGGGTCGCGTGGGTCGGCTGGGTGCTGTGGATCACCGGTTTCCTGCCCGACATGCTGGCGGCCATGGAAGACGTGCGCTGGAGCTTCGGCAAGGGCACGATGTCGCTGCGCCAGTTGCTCGACGGGCTGCTGTCGGTCTCGGTGGTGCTGGTGCTCACGCTGTGGCTGTCGTCGGTGGTCGAGCAGCGGCTGCTCAAGAACGTGGCCGGCCAGCGTGATCTCTCGGGTCGCAAGATTGCCGCCAACACGGTGCGTGTGCTGCTGCTGTTCGTCGGCTTCATTGTGGCGCTCAGCTCGGTGGGCATCGACCTGTCGTCGCTGGCCATCCTGGGCAGCGCGGTGGGCGTGGGCATCGGCTTTGGCCTGCAGAAACTCGCGTCCAACTACGTCAGCGGCTTCGTCATCCTGGCCGAGCGTTCGGTGCGCATCGGCGATGTGGTGCGCGTCGACGGCTTCCAGGGCAAGGTGACCGACATCAACACGCGCTATACCGTCATCAATGATGGCGGACGCGAGGCGCTGGTGCCCAACGACACCTTCATCAGCAGCCGCGTGGAAAACCTCACGAGCAGCGACGAACGCATCACGCTGAACACCGTGATCGTGGTGGGCGGCGACAGCGACCCCGACCTGGTGGCGCGCCTGCTGGTCCAGGCCGCGGCCGCCTGCCCGCGTGTGCTGGGCACGCCAGCGCCGACGGCTTATCTTTCGGCCTTCGCCGCCGACGGGCTGGAGTTCACGCTGTCCTATGTGATCGGCGACCTGCTCAACGGGCAGCTCAACGCGCGCGGCGAGGTCAACATCGCCATCCTGCGCCTGCTGCGCGAGCATGGCGTGGACATTCCCTACGCCCAGCGTGTGGTGCACCTGGAAAACCTGCAACCGCTGGCCGCCGCGCTGCAGGCCGAAACCGGCGCTGCGCCCGCCATACCCGCCGAACGCACCTGAACGCCGCTACGCCGCCAGCCGCCGCGCGAACTGGCTGGGCGATTCGCCGTAGCGTTTGCGGAACATGGCGCTGAAGGCGCTGGCACTGTCGTAGCCCAGGTCGGCGGCGATGTGGGCCAGCGGCTGCCCGCGCGCCATCATCGCCAGCGCCTGCGCCAGCACGGCCTGCTGGCGCCACTGGACGTAGGTGGTGCCCAGTTCCTGGCGAAACAGCCGGTGGATGGTGCGGGCGCTGGCCCCCGTTTCGGCGGCCCAGCCTTCGAGCGTGTCGTGGCGTGCCAGATCGACCAGCATGCTCTGGCACAGGCTGCGCAGCCGCTTGTCTGCCGGCAGCGGCACGCCGATGGGGGCGCTGTCGGCACGCCGCAGTTCATCGAGGATGAGCGGGGCGATGAGCGCCTCGCGCCGTGTGTCGACGGGGATGTGGCGGGTTGGCAGCACGTCGTCGGCGGTGGTGTCCAGCTCCAGCGCCAGCAGGCGCAGCAGGTCGGTCAGCTCGAGCACGCGGCAATCGTGCCAGTGGGACTCGGGGCGTGCCTGCGCGCCGGCCGGCCGGGCCGGGAAGTCCGCTGGCAAGCCGTAGAGCGTGTAGAGCACGGCGTCCTCGACCACGGTCACCGAATGCGTCAGCCCCGGCGGAATCCAGATCGCGCGCGAGGGCGGCAGCGTGTAGGTCATGTCGCTGGCGGTCATGCGCAGGATGCCGTGTGTGGAAAAGCTGAGCTGCCACCAGTCGTGGCAGTGCGGGCGCACGACGCTGCTGGCCTGCAGCACGTGGCGCTTGGCGCGCAGCGGGCGCTCGGGCGTGGGCCGGTAGAGGTGGGGCGTGAGCGGCCCGACGGGTGTCCAGGTCGACGGTTGGCCGCGCCGGGGCGTGTGGGCCGTGCCGGCCTGCGGGCGGGAGGAGGTGGGGGCCATGGGCTTGCCGGTCGGTGCGTGATGTTGGACAAAAAGAGGGGCTTGTCGCAAATTCGACAGAGGTTGTCATTTTGTCGTGTTTCAGACGACCGTGCGCACGCTAGCATGCGCGCATGAGCACGACATCCCCCGACTCCATCCTGCCGGCCGCGCCGCGCAGCCGCCGCGACGACTCCATCCTGATCGGCCTGGTGGGCCTGGCGCACGCCATGAGCCACTTCACCCAGCTGCTGCTGGCGCCGCTGTTTCCGTGGCTGCGCGATGCGTTCGGCGTGAGCTATGCCGAGCTCGGTTTCGTGCTGACCACGTTCTTTGTGGTGTCCTGTGTGGTGCAGACGCTCTCGGGCTTTCTGGTCGACCGCCATGGCGCGCGGCCCATCTTGCTGGCCGGCCTGTTCCTGCTCGGGCTGGGGGCGATGGGTTATGCGCTGAGCACCTCGTACTGTATGCTGCTGGCCAGCGCCGTGGTCGCGGGCGTGGGCAACGGTGTCTTCCACCCGGCCGACTACACGCTGTTCAACCGCAAGGTGGCCAGCCAGCGCCTGGGTCATGCCTACAGTGTGCACGGCATCACGGGCAGCCTGGGCTGGGCGCTGGCGCCGGCGCTGGTGGTGCCGCTGGCGCTGCTGTTCTCGTGGCAGGTGGCGCTGGCGGTGGCCGGCCTGCTGTCGTGGCTGGTGCTGGCGGTGGCCTGGTTCTGGCGCGCGCACCTGGCGCTGCCCGCCGCGCCGGTGGTGGCACCCGCGCCCGGGGCGACCGCCGAGCCGGCGGCCGGCGGGTCGCTGGATTTTTTGCGCATCCCCGCGGTCTGGATGTGTTTCGTCTTCTTTTTCTTCTACGCCGTGGTGCTGAGCGTGGTGCAGACCTATGCGCCCGAGTCGGCCCGGCAGTTGCACGCGGTGCCGGCGCAATGGGCGGCCATCTGCCTGACCGTCTACATGGTGGCCAATGCCAGCGGCATGGTGGTGGGCGGTTTTCTGGCGTCCGATCCGGCCCGCTGCGAACGCATCGTCGCCTGGGGTTTTGGCTCGGCCGCGCTGGTGGCGCTGAGCCTGGGTGTGCTGGCGGTGCCGGCGCTGGCCGTACCCGTGCTGTTCGCGGCCATGGGCGCGGCCACCGGCCTGGCCGGGCCTTCGCGTGATTTGATCGTCAAGCGCGCCGCGCCGGCCAATGCCACGGGGCGGGTCTATGGTGTGGTGTACTCGGGGCTCGACATCGGGCAGGCCGTGGCGCCCATCGTCTTCGGGCTGCTGGCCGACCAGGGGCATTGGCGCGCGATCTGGATCGGGCTGGCCCTGGTTCAGCTTGTGTTGATCACCAGCGCCTTCCGCGTGCGGCGCGCCCGCCGCACGGTGATGGCCACGGCCTGAGCCTGCCTTGCTTCCATTCTTCGAGAAAGACCGTCCTTCGACATGCCCACGCTTGCCGACTTTCCCATCACCCGCAAATGGCCGGCGCGCCACCCCGATCGCCTGCAACTGTATTCGCTGCCCACGCCCAACGGCGTGAAGGTCTCCATCGCGCTGGAGGAACTGGGCCTGCCCTACGAGGCCCACCGCGTGGACTTCGGCAGCAATGACCAGATGTCGCCCGAGTTCCTCTCGCTCAACCCCAACAACAAGATCCCCGCCATCGTCGACCCCGACGGGCCGGGCGGCCAGCCGCTGGCGCTGTTCGAGTCGGGCGCCATCCTGGTCTACCTGGCCGAGAAGACCGGCCGCCTGCTGCCGCGCGATGCGGCCGCGCGCTACCACGCGCTGCAGTGGGTGATGTTCCAGATGGGCGGCATCGGCCCGATGTTCGGCCAGCTCGGCTTCTTCCACAAGTTCGCGGGTGCTGCGTACGAGGACAAACGCCCGCGCGACCGCTACGTGGCCGAGAGCCAGCGGCTGCTGGGCGTGCTCGACGCGCACCTGGCCGGCCGCGGCTGGGTGATGGGCGAGGACTACACCATCGCCGACATCTCCATCCTGCCCTGGGTGCGCAACCTGGTGGGCTTCTACGGCGCGGGTGAACTGGTCGACTTCGCCCGGTTCACCGAAGTGCGGCGTGTGCTCGACGCCTTCGTCGCGCGGCCCGCGGTCGAGCGCGGCTTGCTGATTCCCGCCGCCAACTGACGCTGGCGCGATTCCGATCCTGACCCGAAGGCGCCGTTTTTGGCGCCTTCTTTTTTGGGTGGGGAAGAGGTGTTCACGGTTGCGCCAGAACGGAACACCGGCTGTTGCGCTGCGCAACAGCGGCTGCGCAGTTCCAGCGGTCCGTGTCACAGGGGTTTCCACCAGGCCATGAGGGTGGGGCGCGGGCTGAGTCGACCCGGCGTGGGGATGGGGTTCTTGTGCAGATCCTTGTCATGCCTCACAAAAAACGCGGGCAGGGCAGGCGCGGGCCGGGCGCGCGGGCGAACAGGTATGGCGTTTGCGCGCAAGGACAGCGGACGCGGCATGCCACGCGCTGTGACGGGTGCCGCGCCTTGGCAATTCCAACCTTGTTCCCTCAGGAGACTTCCATGGATCTGGCAGACATCGCCCATCTCGGCATCGACAACCCCTACAAGAAGCAGTACGGCAACTACATCGGCGGCCAGTGGGTGCCGCCCGTGGACGGCCAGTATTTCGACAACGTCTCGCCCATCGACGGCCAGGTGTTCACCTCGGTGCCGCGCTCCAACGACAAGGACATCGAGCTGGCGCTGGATGCCGCGCACAAGGCCCGGCGCGCCTGGGGCAAGACCTCGGTGCAGGAACGCGGCAACGTCCTGCTGCGGATCGCCGACCGCATCGAGGCCAACCTCAAGCTGCTGGCCGTGGCCGAGACCATCGACAACGGTAAGCCGCTGCGCGAGACGCTGGCGGCCGACCTGCCGCTGGCCATCGATCACTTCCGCTACTTTGCCGGCGTGCTGCGCGCGCAGGAAGGCGGCATCAGCGAGATCGACGAGAACACCGTGGCCTACCACTTCCACGAGCCCATCGGCGTGGTCGGCCAGATCATTCCCTGGAACTTCCCGCTGCTGATGGCCGCGTGGAAACTCGGGCCCGCGCTGGCCGCCGGCAACGCGGTGGTGCTCAAGCCGGCCGAGCAGACACCGGCCTCCATCCTGGTGCTGCTGGAGATCATCGGCGACCTGCTGCCGCCGGGCGTGCTCAACGTGGTCAACGGCTACGGCAAGGAAGCCGGCCAGGCCCTGGCCAACAGCAAACGCATCGGCAAGCTGGCCTTCACCGGCTCGACCGCCACGGGCCGCGCCATCCTGCACGCGGCGGCCGAGAACATCATTCCCTCCACCGTCGAGCTGGGCGGCAAGAGCCCCAACATCTTTTTCGAGGACGTGCTGGAGGCCGAGGACGACTACCTCGACAAGGCGCTCGAAGGCTTCTCGCTGTTCGCGCTCAACCAGGGCGAGGTCTGCACCGCGCCGTCGCGTGTGCTGATCCAGGAGTCGATCTACGAGCGTTTCATCGAACGCGCGATCCGCCGCGTCGAGCGCATCAAGACCGGCCACCCGCTGGACCTGCAGACCCAGATCGGCGCGCAGGCTTCGCAGCAGCAGCTCGACAAGATCCTGGGCTACGTCGACATCGGCCGCGCCGAGGGCGCGCAGGTGCTGACCGGTGGCGAGCGCCATGCGCCGGCCGATGGCCTGGGCAGTGGCTATTACGTCAAGCCCACGCTGCTGCTGGGCCACAACAAGCTGCGGGTGTTCCAGGAAGAAATCTTCGGCCCGGTGGCGGCGGTCACCACCTTCAAGACCGAGGACGAGGCCTACGAAATCGCCAACGACACCATCTTTGGCCTGGGCGCGGGCGTGCGGACCCGCAACGGCACCCGTGCCTACCGCGCCGGCCGCGAGATCCAGGCCGGCCGTGTCTGGACCAACAGCTACCACCTCTACCCGGCGCACGCGGCCTTCGGCGGCTACAAGCAGTCGGGCATCGGCCGCGAGACGCACAAGGTGGCGCTGTCGGCCTACCAGCAGACCAAGAACCTGCTGGTGAGCTACAGCCCCAAGGCGCTGGGCTTTTTCTGAGGCGCGATGCCCGCGACGGGTCTGCGGCCCGCGCGGGCTTTCAGCCCGGTCCGCTGCGCCGCAGGTGGCGGTAGACCGTGTTGCGCGAGACCGCCAGTGCGCGCGCCGCGGCCGAGACATTGCCGCCGTGGCGCGCCAGCGCGTCGGCCACGGCTTGCGCGGTGATGGCCTGCAGGGCGGGCGAGGGCGGCGCGGCGGCTGGGCCCCGCGCGGGCCGAGCGGGTGTGATCGGCGCAGGCGTGGCCGCATCGGCGGCGACAAAATCCGCAGGCAGGTGCTGCAGGCCGATGCGGGCCGCGCGGCCTGCATCCTCGGCCATGAGCACCGCGTGGCGCAGCACGTTGTGCAACTGCCGGAAGTTGCCGGGCCAGGTGTGGGCCAGCAGCAGTGCCCGCGCCACATCGTCGAGCGGCGGGGGCGTGATGCCGGCCGCCTGCGCATGGGTGGCGACGAGTTGGTCGATCAGCGTGGCCAGGTCCTCGCGTTCACGCAGCGCCGGCAGGCGCAGGCTCAGGCCGTCGAGCCGGTAGTAGAGGTCGTCGCGGAACAGGCCCTGGGCCATCAGGGCGTGCAGGTCGCGGTGGGTGGCGCTGACGATGCGCACGTCCACCGCGACGTCGCGGGTGCCGCCCAGCGGCGTGACGACCTGCTCCTGCAGCACACGCAGCAGCCGGCCCTGCATGGGCAGTGGCATGTCGCCGATCTCGTCGAGAAACAGCGTGCCGCCGTGCGCCTGCTGGACCTTGCCGGGATGGCCCTTGCGGCGCGCGCCGGTGAAGGCGCCTTCTTCATAACCGAACAGTTCCGATTCGATCAGCGTGTCGGGAATTGCCGCGCAATTGACGGCAACGAAGGGGCCGTTGCGGCGCCGCGATGCCTGGTGCAGCGCCCGCGCGAACACCTCCTTGCCCGTGCCGGTTTCGCCCCGGATCAGGATGCTGATGCCCGCGTGGTCGAGCACCTTGCGCGCCTGTTGCACGGCCAGGGTGATGGCGGCGTCATGCGTGTCGGCCAGCGCCGCCAGGCCTGCGCGTTCGCGCGGCTGCGGCGCTGCACGGGGCGCGGGCGGCGTGTCGGCCGGTGGCGGCGTCGACAGGCTCAGTTGCACCGGCCGGTCGAAGCTGGCGCGCGCGACCACGGTCATGCCGTTGTGCAGCCGCAGGCGCAGCGGCGCCAGGCCCTGGCGCCAGATGTGCGCGAGCAGTTCGGCCATGCTGGCGCCGAACAGCGAGGCAAAGGTGTGGGCCTGCAGCGCGCGCAGCGGCAGGCCCAGCTGGAACTGGCCGCTGCGGTTGGCCGAAAGAAAACGCCCGTCGGGCGTGAAGGCCACCAGCCCTTCGACCAGCGTGCCGACGAACTCGGCGCGGGCATGGAAGTGCAGCTGGATGCTGCGCTCGAAATGGGTGGCGAACAGGTGGTTCTCGACCATCTGCGCCGACATGCGCACCAGCGCCAGCGTATGCCCCTGGGGCTGGCGGTGGTCGCCGCTGACGTCGAGCGCGCCGACGACCTGGCCCAGCGGGTCGCGGATCGGCGCGCAGGCGCAGGTCAGCACGTGGTTGGCTTGCAGGTAGTGCTCGCCGGCGTGCACCTGCACGGCATCGCCTTCGGCCAGGGCGGTGCCGATGGCGTTGGTGCCGCGCTGGCGCTCGGACCAGGTCACGCCGGGCCGCAGGGCCACGCGGCTGGCGCGCACCAGAAAGTCGTCGTCGCCCAGCGCATGCAGGATGGTGCCGTGGTGATCGGTGAGCAGCACCATGCTGTCGGTGCCGGCGATCTGCTCGCGCAGCGTCTCCATGACGGGGCGCGCGTGCGTGCGCAGCGCTTCGTTGCGGCTGAGCAGCTCGGCCATGTCCGCGTGCGAGGGCAGTTCGGGATCAGGGGCGCGCGAGGCGGCCAGGCCGAAATCGCGCGAGCGCTGGCGGGACTGCGCCAGTGGCAAGGGCGGCGGGCGCCCGCTGGCGTCCAGGCCGTGCTCAAAAGGAAGGGCTGAAGGCATGCAGGCGCTCCCGGGTGGAGGTTCACCATACCATGCGTGCCGGCCGGGCCGCCAAGGCATAACCCTGGGCCCCAAAAAACAAAACCCGGTGCCTTTGCAGGCATCCGGGTTGTGATGGCGAGGCGGTACAGCCCAAGGGCCGTGCCGCAATCGCGCGGCTTACTTCAGGTGTTGGTTGACCAGCTTGGTCAGCTCGAACATGTCGACCTTGTCCTTGCCGATGACTGCCTTGAGCTTGGCGTCGGCCACGATGATGCGGCGTTGGGTCGCATCTTGCAGGTTGTGGCCTTTGATGTATTCCCACACCTTCTTGGTGACTTCCGTGCGGGGCAGCGGCTTGGCGCCGACGATCGCGGCCAATTCAGCGCTGGGGGTCAATTCCTTGAGGAAAGCAGCGTTCGGCGTGCGCTTCTTAGCAGGAGCATCGGTTTTTGCAGTTGCCATGGTGTCCTAAGTCCTTGTTGGATATGTTTAACCGTCTGGGCGTGCCAGAGCAAGGTCGCATGCTAATGGAGAAAACTGGGCTTTCCAAGCAATCGGAACAATTTTTTTCTTAGTAATTGTTGCAGGGTATCCCTGCGATTTTCGGGGTGGCGGCTTGTGCGCGCCGCCCTGTTTCAAGCGGTGTCAGCTAACACCTACATGAATGTCGGACGGCTCCGGCAGGCGAGGGTACTGCGCTGCAAAAGAGGCAAGCGACCCGGGCCGCAAGCCTGGCAACGGCGTTGGCGCGGGGATTTCGAGGGATCGAAAACACCTTTCACATGGTGGAAACCGCAGATGTTGCGATGCGTCAAAATTTTCCAAATCTGGAATTCTTGTTTTGCAATACGGAAAATAAAAAACAACCCATTGATTTTTATCACTAAAAAATAAGTCTTACATAAGACATAAGACTGTTCTGCCATCGCGATGCGCTTTTAAAGTGAAGCCACAGGCCCGGCAGTTGTGTGTTGAGTCCACCGGCCTTGAGATTCCCGGCCTCCCCACCCCACACACCCCCACACACCCCCCACCCACGCCCCCCACCACACACATACCAACACCACAAATCACCAAACCCCACCGGCCACTCACTGACCTCCAGACACGCAAACAAGACCAGCACGACACCACCAGCAGG
>WNDQ01000045.1:26296-30967 GCA_009912175.1 Paracidovorax wautersii
CTGCATTCTCTCTTGTATGGATCCGTTTGGATACGGAACCCACACACTCGACAGTGGTGAGTTTGGCCCGCCCCCCCGCACCCCCCCCCCCCCCCCCCCCCCTTTCTTCACTTCCAGGAGCACATCGCATGAAAAACCCCACACGTGAACAGCAGATCGCGGCACTGCAGCAGGACTGGGCCGACAACCCGCGCTGGAAGGGCATCCAGCGCGGCTACAGTGCCGACGACGTGGTGCGCCTGCGCGGCTCCTTCCCTATTGGATACACGCTGGCGCGGCGCGGCGCGGAAAAACTCTGGGACCTCGTCAACCACGCGCCCTTCGTCAACTGCCTGGGCGCGCTCACGGGCGGCCAGGCGGTGCAGCAGGTCAAGGCCGGCATCCAGGCCATCTACCTGTCGGGCTGGCAGGTGGCGGCCGACAACAACGGCTACGCCTCGATGTACCCGGACCAGTCGCTGTACCCGGTCGACTCGGTGCCCAAGGTGGTCGAGCGCATCAACAACGCCTTCCGCCGGGCGGATGAAATCCAGTGGTCGCGCAACGTGGGGCCGGGCGAGGCCGGCTACATCGACTACTTCGCGCCCATCGTGGCCGATGCCGAAGCGGGCTTTGGCGGCGTGCTCAATGCCTTCGAACTGATGAAGGCCATGATCCGCGCCGGCGCGGGCGGCGTGCACTTCGAGGACCAGTTGGCCTCGGTCAAGAAATGCGGCCACATGGGCGGCAAGGTGCTGGTGCCCACGCAGGAAGCCGTGCAGAAGCTGATCGCCGCGCGCATGGCGGCCGACATGTACGGCGTGCCCACGCTGGTGATCGCCCGCACTGACGCCGAGGCGGCCGACCTGGTCACCAGCGACGTCGATGAAAACGACAAGCCCTTCCTGACGGGTGAACGCACGTCTGAAGGTTTCTTCAAGACCCGCAAGGGCATCGAGCAGGCGATCTCACGCGCGGTGGCCTATGCCGACTACGCCGACCTGGTCTGGTGCGAAACCGGCACGCCCGACCTTGAATTTGCGCGCCGCTTCGCCGAGGCCGTGCACGCCAAGCACCCGGGCAAGCTGCTGGCCTACAACTGCTCGCCCAGCTTCAACTGGAAGAAGAACCTGGACGACGCCACCATCGCCAAGTTCCAGCGCGAGTTGGGCGCCATGGGCTACAAGTACCAGTTCATCACGCTGGCGGGCATCCACTCGATGTGGTTCAACATGTTCGACCTGGCGCAGGACTATGCGCAGCGCGGCATGACGGCCTATGTCGAGAAGGTGCAGGAGCCCGAGTTCGCCGCGCGCGAACGTGGCTACACCTTCGTGTCGCACCAGCAGGAAGTGGGCACCGGTTACTTCGACGACGTGACCACCGTGATCCAGGGCGGGCGCTCCAGTGTCACCGCGCTCACGGGCTCGACCGAGGAAGAGCAGTTCCACTGACGCCTTCCTGGCGCTGGGCGTGGGCTTGCAGCAGGACCAGATCGCTGGCCGCACGCGCCACGCAGGGCAGGGCGCTGGGCGGCGTGGGGTTTTGGGTCATGGACGGAGGTTTCGGGGGGGCATCGGCGGCCGGCGGTCGGGGCGGTGCGGCGAGTTCAGGATAATCTGTACCCGGCGCATGCCGCTGGCATCTTCCCCGTTCTACGCACCGTTCTCTTGTCATGACCGTTACCTTGACCATGCCCCGCCCGCCCATCGAGATCGAGACGGCGCCGCAGCCGACGGCCGCCGTCATCATCATGCATGGCCTCGGGGCGGACGCGACCGACTTCGTGCCCTTCGTGCAGGAACTGAACCTGGACGCGGTCGGCCCGGTGCGTTTTATCTTCCCTTACGCGCCCGTGATTCCGGTGACCATCAACGGTGGCTACCGCATGCCGGCCTGGTACGACATCCTGGGCGCCGACCTGGTGCGGCGCGAGGACGAGGGCGGCCTGCGTGCCTCGCTGCAACTGGTGCATGGCCTGATCGACGAGCAGATCGCGCGCGGCATCGCGCCAGAGCGCATCGTCGTGGGCGGTTTTTCGCAAGGCTGCGCCATGGCGCTGCTGGCCGGTGTGCGCTACGGCCAGCGCCTGGGCGGCATCGTGGGCTTGTCGGGCTACCTGCCGCTGGCCGAGACCACGGCCGCCGAGCGCCACCCGGCCAGCCAGTCCACGCCCATCTTCCTGGCCGCCGGCGAATACGACGGCATCGTGCGGATTGAGCGTGCGCAGTCTTCGCGCCAGGCGCTGGAAGACCTGGGCTATGCCGTGGCCTGGCACACCTACCCGATGGAGCATTCGGTTTGCCGCGAAGAGGTGGGCGACCTCGACGCCTGGCTGCAGCAGGCGTTGGCGCGATAGCCTGGCCTGCGCATCGCCACGGCAGGGCCGCGGCCCCGCCGTGCAAACGTTTCGCGGCTCTGCTAAAAACCCCAAAACAGCGCTGTCCGGGCGTGCGTGATACCTTCCGCCCCCCGCTTTGAACAATAAATAGCCAGCAGGAAAGCCATTCATGAGCCGTTTGCAAGATCGATGGGCCACGCTCACCGCCGACCGTCTGCGGGGCATGCGCCGTGGGATCGAGAAGGAAAGCCTGCGCGCGCTGCCGGGCGGTGAGCTGGCGCTCACGCCGCATCCCCAGGCGCTGGGGGCGGCGCTCACGCACCCGACCATCACCACCGATTTCAGCGAATCGCAGATCGAGATCGTCACCGGCGCGCACGGCGAGGTGGCTGGCGCCATGGGCGAGCTCGAACAGATCCACCGCCAGGTCTACCGCGTGCTCGACCAGCTCGGCGACGAGATGCTGTGGGTGTCGAGCATGCCGTGCGGGCTGCCCTCGGACGAAACCATTCCCATCGGCCGCTACGGCACCTCCAACGTCGGCAGCGCCAAGAGCATCTACCGCATGGGGCTGAGCCACCGCTACGGCCGGCGCATGCAGACGATTTCGGGCATCCATTACAACTGGTCGCTGCCCGGTGTGTCGAGCGACGAGTACTTCGCGCTGATCCGCAATTTCCGGCGCGACGCGCCCGTGCTGCTTTATTTGTTTGGCGCTTCGCCCGCCGTCTGCGGTTCCTTCCTGGCCGCGCGCGACCACGTGCTGCAGCCGCTGGGCGAGCAGGGCCTGCATTTGCCGCACGCCACCTCGCTGCGCATGGGCCGGCTGGGCTATCAGAGCGACGCGCAGGCCACGCTGGCGGTGAGCTACAACGACCTCGACGGCTATGGCGCCTCGCTGCAGGACGCGCTCACGCAGCCCTACGGGCCTTACGAGACGGTTGGTGTGCGCAACCCGGGCGGCGACTACAACCAGCTGTCGACCACGCTGCTGCAGATCGAAAACGAGTTCTACGGCACCATCCGCCCCAAACGCACGGTGTTTTCGGGCGAACGCCCGCTGCACGCGCTGCGCGAGCGCGGTGTGCAGTACGTGGAGGTGCGCTGCATGGATCTCGACCCGTTCGAGCCGCTGGGCATCAGCGCCACCACGGCGCATTTTCTGGACATCTTCCTGCTGGTCAACCTGTTGGCCGACAGCCCGCCGGACACGCCCCAAGAGATCGAGGTGCTCAAGCGCAACCAGCATCTGGCGGCCGAGCGCGGACGTGAACCGGGCCTGCTGTTCGAGCGCGCCGGCCAGCGCCTGAGCATGCCGCAGTGGGCCGACCAGGTGATCGGGCAATGCCGCACGGTCGCCGCCCACGTCGACGCGCAACTGGGCGGCAACGCCTACCGGCGCGCGGTCGAGGCCGTGGCCGAGATGGCCGCCGACCCGGCGCGCCTGCCGTCGGCCCGTGTGCTGGCGGCGACCTTGCACGACCACGGCGGCAGCTTCATGGACTTCGTGCGCGAGCGCTCGGCGGCCACACGTCAGGTGCTGCTGGCGCAGCCGCTGGCGGCGCACGAGATTGCCCATTTCGAGCAGACGGCCGCCGAGTCATTCGAGGCGCAGCGGCAAGTTGAAGCCAGCGACACCATGCCCTTCGAGCTGTATCGCCAGCAGTACCTGCTGCCCAGCCGGCTGGGCCTGCGCTCGCCGCAGTCGCGGCAAGCCGATGCGGCCGTGGCCGGCACGTCGGCCTCGCTGTAATCAAACGTCCTGCGGCGGCGCCGCGCGCACGCGGTCCGAGGGCGGCGCTGCGGCGTCCATCATCTGCCGCTGCGCATCAAAGGCCATGCGCTGCTGCGGCAGGTGCTGCGGGTATTGGCGCTGCATGAAGTCGATCAGCCCCTCGCGCACCTTGCAGCGCAGATCGAAGGCCAGGCCCGACGACTGCGCCGTCACCAGCACGCGCAACTGCAGGGTCTTTTCCGTGGTGTCCGTGACCTGCAGCAGGATCAGGCGGCCGTCCCATTCGGGAAAGGTCGGCACGATGCGTTCGAGCTCGGCGCGCAGCGGCGCCAGCGGCATGGTGAAGTCGACGTAGAAGAACACGGCGCCCAGCAGGTCCGAGCTGGTGCGTGTCCAGTTCTGGAAGGGGTTCTCGATGAACCACTGCAGCGGGATGATCAGGCGCCGGTCGTCCCAGATGCGCAGCACCACGTAGGTCGCGGTGATCTCTGATCTTGCCCCCGTTTCACGGACACCCCTATAAGCGATTAACTATCGCAATAGGAGGTGGACGATGACCAAGAGCAAGGCAGGCAGAAAGGGGCAGGAGTTCAGCCTGGAGTTCAGGCAGCAGGCA
>WNDQ01000046.1 GCA_009912175.1 Paracidovorax wautersii
GAAAGCGTTCTCCTCCTCCAGCCGCGCCACTTCACGTTTGAGCCGTGCATGTTCGGCCAACTCCAAGCGTTGTGCCTGATCGTCCTGGTCGTGCCGCCGCGCCTGGGCGCGCCAACTGTACAGCTGGGCAGGCTGCAACCCCAGATCACGAGCCACCGTGGTTACCCCTTCTGTGGCCGCTCGCAACAGTGCCTGCTGCCTGAACTCCAGGCTGAACTCCTGCCCCTTTCTGCCTGCCTTGCTCTTGGTCATCGTCCACCTCCTATTGCGATAGTTAATCGCTTATAGGGGTGTCCGTGAAACGGGGGCAAGATCAAAGCTGCCTTCGCCGAACTGCGCGGACGATACATTGGTCTTGGTGGCCCAGGCACCAATGGTCACGCCGTTGGTGAAGGTGCGACTGATGTCCAACGTGGCGCCCTTGTCACCCGCCAGGTACTGGCCTGCGCTGAGCTTGGTCTTGATGCCGTTCCAGCCGGTGTCCCAGTACAGGGTGGCGTGGCCGGTGGTGACGCTGTAGTCGCGCATCGAGAACTTCTGGTCGAAGCCGCGCTGCTTGACGCGGTTGATGTCCACACCCAGGGCCCAGCGACTGGCCACGGGTCGGTACAGCCATTCACCGCCAACGCCTGCGTACATGGATTCGAGCAGGCCGCCGTAGGCGCTCACGAACTGGTCGCGGCCAAACTGCTCGACGTGTGTGAGCTGCAGGTTGTCGATGGTCAGGCGCGAATCGGTCACGTACTCACGCACGTTGGTGCGCACGCGCGGCAGGTTGCTGGGCGCTACATACTTGAACTTGTCGTAGTTGTCGAGCAGGCGGAAGTTGGCGCCGCCGCTGATCCAGGTGTTGGGCGTGAAGCTGTATTCGGCCGAACCACGGATGCCGATCTGGTAGAGCATGAACGCATCCGGTCCGCCAAAGGATTGCCAGAGGCTGGGAGCGAAGCCGCCACGCCAGCGGCTGTCGCTGGAGGTCCAGGTCAGCGGCGTGCCTGGGGTTGTCGCAGAGGCGGGTTTTGTCGTGTTGTCTGCTGGCGCACTGCTGGCCGTTGTTGTCGGTGGCGGTGGATTCGAGGCAGAGGCTGCTGCCACCTGTGCGGTAGCCAGTGGCAGGTCAGGCTGTAGTGATGCGAGTTGAACCGGCCCTTGGCCCAGCCGATGGATTTGCAGGACACGTTCAGCGCCGCCTTCGCCACGCAGATAGCTGTAGGGCAGGCCAAAGCTGCCGCGCTGCGAAGGGGCCTTGGCCACCAGTCGGCGCTCGACCCAGGTGCTGCGGTTGACGGTACGGCGATCCAGCGCCAGCCCGCGATTGGTGAAGTCCAGCGCAAAGTAGCGAACATCCGCGGGGGCGTCGCGGTGCAAAACGGCCAGGGCTTTTTCGGTGCGGGTGCTGCGGTAGACCGTGTCGTCGTCGTCCACGATCACGTGCAGCATCTGGCCGTCCTGGCGCATGCTTTCGACGGCCCAGCCGGTCAGGCTGCCGATGTCGCGCGCGGTGCGGTCCAGGTCGGGGCGGGCCGTCGGCATCTGGGCTTGCACAGGTGGAGCGGGTGGGTCGAACACCTTGGGCACACTCGCCTGGGCCAGATTCGTGTGCAGCGTAAAGCCCACCATGACCTTGTTGCCGCGCTCATAGCCCACCGTGAAGTCCAGCGCGCGGGAATAGCGGTAGACGGCACCGACGTTGATGGGCGTCTTTTGATCCCAGTCGCGCCGGCCCGCGGGCTCGCGCTTGTAGTCGTTGCCGTCGTATTCGAGCTTGAGGATCAGCGGGTCCAGCGGGGTTTGCCATTGCACGCCGCCGAACAGTGCGTTGCGGCCGCGGAACATGGACTTGAAGTCGGCGCTTCCCGGGGTGCCGGTCGTCGACGAGCCTGGCCGGGTTTTGGCTTGGCTAGCGATTAGTCCGAGAGGGTTGCCAATGTCGCCGCGGGCACCAAGGTAGCCCCAGCCCATGCCCAGACTCCAGTCGAAGTTGCCGGTGCGTTTGTTGGCAACGACGTATTCGCCCGAGAAGAGACCTGTGCCGCCGAAGTCTCGCACGCCCAAGGCCACTTGGGGGATATAGCGGTATTCAGGCCAGAGGCGGATCTTGAAGTCGATGCTCTTGTCCTTGTACGACTGTGTGGCAATGGTTTGCGACGGATCGTAGAGACGGTCGCTGATGTCCGTGTAGCGAAACCCCGCCTCGAACCACTCCAGTGGCTGGAACATGACGGTGCCACGTGTGTAGGGCTGCACACGGCTGACGTGCACGCGGAAGGCGCCGGTTTCGGCCATGCGGGCGGTGGGGGTCTGCAGCAGTCCGATTTCGCCCCAGTCGCTGGCGGTTACCTGCAGGTCGCGGGTGCGGCGAGTGGGCGGCGCGGTGCCGTTGGCCAGTGCCGGAGTGGGCGTGGACAGGCCGTCGGGCGCCGGCCCTTGCGTGGCCAGAAAACGGATCAGGTAGTCCGATTGCTCGGCCGAAATCTCGCTGTCACGGCGGGGAGCCCAGATCCAGGCGCCAGGTGCGGGGGGAAGTTGCGATTCGGCGTTCCACAGGCCAATGCCGTAGCGCAGTTGTTGGCCGTCGGGCTGGGCGATCCAGGCCTGATCGCGTTGGCTGGCGTCGTCGTTGTCCACGCAGGCGCGCAGATACTCGGGCGCGAGCGCACCGGCGCGATGCGGCACCTGGCAGAGCTGGCCGTTTTCAAGCACCACGGTCACGGTGCCGGGGCGGCGCGGCATGCGGACGGCATGGCCGGCCTGCAGAATGGGGTCTTGGTCCGGATGGGTGGCCAGCCAGCGTGCATCAGGAATGGCCACCGTCGCGCGGCCGGTGACCGGGCGTTGGCGCAACCAGTCGACCAGGGCTGGATGACGGCCTGTGGCTGCCATTTGCAGAACGACCTGTTCCTTCAGGGCCTGTTGGCGCGGTTTTTCTTGTGGGACTTGCCAGACCAGGCCTGCGGGATATTCATCGGGCGTGGCGGGCAGGCGAAACAGCCAGGCACTCAAGCGCTCGCCTGCGACGACCGCCGGCTGCACTGGGGCGGTGGTGCTCGCGCCAGCATCGCCGGCAGGGTCGGCTGCCAGCGCAGCGTGGGCGGTGCCGCACATCAGAACTGGCAACACGGCTTGGCGCACCAACTGGCTCAACGCACGTTGGCGATGAGGCGGGCAATGAGCTGAGTGGGAGGAATGGGCCGTGGGCGGCGTGGCGGCCAGAGCGTCCGAGACTGCAAGAAGGGTGTTCACGGCAGAAGAAACGGCTTTATGGGGCAGGCGGCGTTGCCGGCGGCCAAGCCTGCAAGGTGATGCAGACCGAGGCGGACAGGCACTGCTCGGAGTAGGCAACCTGGCCCGTGCGCATGTCGACGGCGTACAGCGCGGGCGGCAGGGGCTGGTGGACGGGATCGAGCTTGGGCGCCTGGGCTGTGGCGTTGACGCGAGCGGCGTCCAGCAGTCGGCTGGTTTCGGTGAACCACTGGAGCTGTTCGGACGCGGCGCCCACCATGGCCTTGGGCATACGCGAAGTCGCGCGCACGGCTTGCACGGTCACCAGATCCCGCAGACCACTGTGGTAGCCCGGTGTGACGTCACGCTCGCGGGTGTACTGCAGGGCGGGTTGGTTGGCTGCTTGCTGCGCTGCAACCTGCTGCCAGGTGGGGGCCTGGTCCAGCCGTGCTTCGCGCCAGTCCACCTGTGGTACGCCGGCCGTGCCGACCAGTCGCCCGTCTTCACGTACGCGCACGACCTCGCCGGCGGGGGTGTACCAGACCTGCACGGCGGGGGCGCCGTCCACGGGGTCCAGTGTGGCCGCCCGGGTCATGAGAAAGCTGGTGTTGGCCACCGTGGCGCGCATGTACTGCAGGCGGGGATCCAGCGCCGCGCTGGATGCGGTGGTCTGGCCCGCGCTGCCTCGGAAGGTGCGACTGGCCGTGTCCAGCCAGGCGGACGTCGCGGAAGCACAACCGGTAATGACAAACGGAAGGCCCAAAGCAATCAAGGCGGCGCCGCAAGAACGACGCCGCCTTGAACGCGACGAAAAAACAACGGCGGGCAACACTGCGGGATTAGCGCGTGGTGCCGGTCGTGCCGCTGGTGGCGGTGGTACCGCTCGAGCCGCTGCCAGCGGCAATCGCCACGCCAATGCCGACCACGGCGGCAGCCGTGCCAACGGTGGCGGCGCTCACACCAGAGCCAATGCCAGCGCCGGTGTCTTGAGCTTGGCTCAGGACGGGAGCGGACAGGGCTGCAGCAGTCAGGGCCAGGGCAATCGCATTCTTGAATTGCATAGGGAATCTCCGTAAAAGTTCGAAAAGGGGAAAACCCGAACAAAGCCCCTTGATAATAGCAGAGGCGCCGCGCGATGCATGGCTTTGTGCGTCGGACTTATCCTACAGATGAATCGGAAAGAGTGATCTATGCAAATTCTGGTGACGGGTGGTGCAGGCTATATCGGCTCGCACACGGTGGTGGAGTTGTTGCAGTCGGGCCATGAGGTCGTCGTATTTGACAATCTTTGTAATAGTTCGGACCGGGTACTGGCGCGCATCGAGCAGATCACCGGGCGGCGGCCGACCTTGGTGGTGGGCGATGTGCGCGACCGGGCGGCACTGGACGCGGTCTTTCAGGCGCATGCGATCGATGCCGTCATCCATTTCGCCGGTCTCAAGGCCGTGGGCGAGAGCGTAAAAAAGCCCCTGGCGTATTACGAAAACAACGTGTCCGGCTCGGTGACACTGGCGCAGGCCATGGCGGCGGCCGGTGTTTTCAAGCTGGTTTTCAGTTCGTCGGCCACGGTCTATGGGCCGGATGCGCCCGTGCCCTATGTCGAGACGATGCCGCTGGGCCGCGCGTCCAACCCCTATGGCGCCAGCAAGATCATGACCGAGCAGATCCTGGCCGACTTGTGCCTGGCCGATGAGCGCTGGCAGGTGGCGCTGCTGCGCTACTTCAACCCGATTGGCGCCCATGCGTCGGGCTTGATCGGCGAAGACCCCAAGGGCATTCCCAACAACCTGCTGCCCTTCGTCACGCAGGTGGCCGTCGGCCAGCGGGCCGAGCTGTCGATCTTCGGTGGCGACTACGACACGCAGGACGGCACTTGTGTGCGTGACTACCTGCATGTGGTGGACTTGGCGCGTGGCCATCTGAAGGCGCTGGAAAAACTGGGCGATGCGCCGGGTGCCCGGGCCTACAACCTGGGCACGGGGCAGGGCGTGTCGGTCCTGCAGATCGTGGGAACCTTCGAAGCCGTGACGGGACAAAAAGTCCCCTACCGCGTGGTCCCGCGCCGTGCGGGCGACCTGGCTGCCTTCTGGGCCGATGCCGCCAAGGCTGAAGCCGAGCTGGGCTGGCGTGCCACGCACACACTCGACGACATGATGCGCGACGCCTGGCGCTGGCAGTCGGGCAACCCGCAGGGCCTCGAGCCCGGTCTGTGACGGGGCCCTGGTGCCTGTAGCTGTTTACCTATCATCGACGCCGTTTCTTTTCATTTTCCGGGGCCTGACTCATGACCACCATTCACATCAACGACATCGCCGTCGACAACGCCAAACCCTTTGTTCTGTTTGGCGGCATCAACGTGCTCGAATCCAAAGACCTGGCGCTGACAGCGGCCGAAGAATATGTGCGCGTGACGCAAAAGCTCGGCATTCCTTATGTCTTCAAGGCCAGTTTCGACAAGGCCAACCGCTCGTCCATCCATTCCTACCGGGGACCGGGGCTGGAGGAGGGGCTGAAGATCTTCGAGGCCGTCAAGGCGGAGTTTGGCGTGCCGGTCATCACCGACGTGCACGAACCCTGGCAGGCCCAGCCCGTGGCCGAGGTGGTCGACGTGCTGCAACTGCCTGCCTTCCTCGCGCGCCAGACCAATCTGGTGGTGGCGCTGGCCAAGACCGGCAAGGTCATCAACATCAAGAAACCGCAGTTCCTGAGCCCGCCGCAGGTGGGCAACATCGTCGATAAGTTCAAGGAAGCGGGCAACGAGCAGATCATCCTGTGCGACCGCGGCACCTGCCTGGGCTACGACAACCTGGTGGTGGACATGTTGGGCTTTGGCGTGATGAAAAAGGTCTCGGGCGGCCTGCCGGTGATCTTCGACGTGACGCACGCGCTGCAGCAGCGCGAGGCAGGGGCCGCGGCTTCGGGCGGGCGCCGTGCGCAGGTGCTGGATTTGGCGCGCGCGGGCCTGGCGTTGGGCATTGCCGGCCTGTTCCTGGAGGCGCACCCCGATCCGGCCCATGCCAAATGTGATGGGCCAAGTGCGCTGCCGCTGGACAAGCTCGAGCCCTTCCTGACGCAGCTCAAGGCACTCGACGACTTGGTCAAGGGTTTTGCGCCGCTCGAGATCGAGTGAGCGTATGCATGAGTTCTGGCTTTTCGTGTCCGCGCTGGGCAACAGCAAATGGCTGCTGCCGGCGGCCTGCATTCTGGTGCTGTGCGCAGGTGAGGACCGCTGGCGCATTGGCCTGCGCTGGTTCAGCGGTCTGGCCATCGTGTGCGCGGTCACGCTGGCGTCCAAGCTGGCCTTCATGGGCTGGGGCGTGGGCTCGCGTGCGCTGGATTTCACGGGCTTCAGTGGTCACGCGGCGGTGTCGTCGGCGGTCTATCCCGTGGCGCTGAGTCTGCTGGCTGGCTCGCGCTGGCGTTGGGTGGGCGCGGCTGCCGGGGTGACGCTGGCTTTGCTGATTGCCTATTCGCGGCTACCGCTGCACGCGCACAGCGTGTCCGAAGTGATCGCGGGGCTGACGTTGGGCTTGATGGGCAGCTTGTGGTATTTCGGCAGGACACTGGAGGCGGTGCGCGCCAAATTCATGGCCTGTGCGGTGGCGGTGGCCTTGTCGGTGACGGCCTCGCACATGGTGGCGCCGGGCGTGGGCACGCATGACCTGGTCATGAAGCTGGCGCAGTCGATGTCGGGGCGCGAAGTGCTCTACAACCGCGCTTGGCTGCACCGCGCGGGGTGAGTTTTACATCGGCTCGGGGCTTTCCGGCTTGACTGCCGGTGGATGCAGGCGGTCGTTGGCCTCGTCGGAGCGGCTGGCGGCTCGCGCCAGGCTGTAGAAGAAGAGGCCGCCAAGCAGCGCGATGAAGGCGAGCGTCAACCAAAGGGCTTGTGGCATGGCGCGATCTCCGACGGAACGACAAAAGCAAAAAGACGAAAAAATCTGCCTGCCAGCATAGAGGGCAGGTCGCGGCTTCATCGAGGGGAACACGCGCTGCGCGCCCGCATTATTCGGTGTTTTGGGAAAGAACGGGTGCGTGATAGCTGCGGCCGTGCTCACCAGTCTTCCTTGACGGCCAGCACCGCGTCGCGGCCAGCGGCTGCACGCGCCGACAGCCACGCTGTAGCGGTGCCCACGGCGACGACCGCCGAGCACAGCAGGGCCAGGCGCCCTGCGGGCAGGTCCATGTCCATGCTCCAGTGAAAGCTCTGGGGGTTGACGATCTCGACCAGGATCACGCTGACGGCAATGCCCAGCGCGAGCCCGACGACGCTGCCCACCGCCGTCCAGGCGGCGCCTTCACCAGCAACCACGGTGCGGATCTGGCCGCGCGTGAAGCCCAGGTGCTGCAGCATGCCGAACTCCTTGCGCCGGGCCAGAACCTGGGCGCTGAAGCTGGCGGCCACACCAAAGAGACCGATGCCGATGGCCACGGCCTGCAGCCAGTAGGTGACGGCAAAGCTGCGGTCGAAGATGCGCAGCGAGGTGGCGCGCAGCTCTGCCACGCTGGAAAACGCCAAGGCCTGCCCGAGCAGGCGCAGGCCGGCTTGCGACAGGGCCTGGCGCACGGCCGCTTCCTGCTGTGCCATGGCGTGCGCATCGTCCTGGAACCACAAGGCCACGTCGTTGACGCCGGCATCGCCGCTCCAGCGTTGGTACTCCTGCCGCTCGATGGCCATCGCACCTTGCTGGCGCGCGTAGTCACGCCAGACGCCAGCCACGACAAAACGAGGCGCTCCTGGCCGCCAGGGCAGCGCATGGCCGAGTTGCGGCAGCGCTTGGCCCGCGCGTAGGCCGTAGAGTTCGGCAAAGCTTTCGCTGACGTAGACCGGTGTGCTGCCCTCGGGCGCGGCCAGCACGGTGCCGACCAGTGGCAGCGTGGCCGAGGCGCGTTGCGCGGCGCTTGCCCCATCGGCGAAATCGCGGGCCAGCAGCATGACGGGCGGGCGCGCCGGGTCGAGCTGCAGCGGCAGTTGGCGCGTGGCCGCCACGCGCGCCACGCCGGGCAGGGCGCGGATGGCATCGAGCTGCGCGGGGGTTAATGACGCATCGGGTGCGATGGCGCGATCGATGCGCACGTACAGCTCGGCGGGCAGCACGGTGTCCAGCCAGTGTGTGACCGAAGTGCGAAAGCTGGCCACCATCACCGTCAACGCCACCGACAGGGCCAGCGCAGCGACCACGCCGCTGACGGCCACGGCCGCCGTCTCGCGGGCGTGGCGTGCACGCTCGACGGCCAGCATGGGCAGCAGTCGGGCGGCCAGGCGGGGCGCGAGGCGGTCGTTGACGAGGCGAATGGCTGAAGGCAGCAGCGTGACGCAGCCCATCAGCAGCAGCGCGATGGCGCCATACGCGCCCAGCGCCATGCCGGCAATCGGCGGCAGCAAACACAGGAGCAGCGCCGTGGCGATCGCCAGTGCAGGTAACCAGGCGCCATGTTGCGATGTGCCCTTCAAGCCGCCCAGGCCCTTGAGTGCTTGCGCGGGCGGCAGGCTGGCCGCCTGGCGGGCCGGCCACCAGCCGCCGGCCAGTGCTGCCGCCAGGCCCAGCACGCCAAAGACGGCGGCGGCGGGCCAGCTCCAGGGCAGGGACCAGGCGCGAGCGCCGGCCTCGAAATAGCCGCCGCCCAGGTCGCCGCCCAGCAACCCCAAGGCCAGACCGGCCAGGGCCGCGCCCAGCAGCAGGCCGAGCAGCGAGCCGACCGCCCCAAGTGCAGCGGACTCTGCCAGGATGAGTTGCAGACGCTCGCGTGCGGTCAGGCCCAGCACGCCCAGCAGCGCGAACTGCTGGCTGCGTCGGGCCACTGACAGCGCCAGCACCGAATAGACCAAGAATGCACCCGTAAACAGGGCCACCAGCGCCAACACGGTGAGGTTGACCCGGTAGGCGCGCGAGATGTTGCTGGCGCGCTGGTCGTCATCGCCCGGCTGCCGCCACAAGGTGCCTGAGGGCGCGGGCCAGGCCTGCTGCAAGGCCGCAGGCGACTGGCCGGCTGCCAGTCGCAGGTCGATGCGCGAGAGCGTGCCCTGGCGGCCCAGCAGGTCCTGCAGTGCGCCGATGTCCATCACCGCCAGCGGCGGCCCGAGCGCTGGGACCTGGCCGGCCACGTGCGCCTCGACCTGCGCGCCGTTGGGCAACTGCAGCACCAGCGTGCTGCCAGGCCAGCGCAGGCGCGCCGCCGCGTTGAGGAACACCGTACGTGGCGCAAAAAGCGCCAGGCGGTCCTGGCCTTCGTCCAGGCGGGGCATGAGGTCGGGCGCGAGCGGCGCGACCACCAGTGCGTCGACGCCGACCAGCTTGAGCGGCGCGTCGCCTGCTGCCCCCGCGGCGACGGTTGCCTCCAGGATCGGGCTGGCGGCTTGAACATCAGGGCGACGGGCCAGTTCGGCGTAGAAGCGTTCGTCGAGCGTGTTCTGGCCGCTGTCCTGCAGGCTCAGGTCAGGCTGGCCGTTGACCGAGCGCACCGCGCCAGCGAATTCACCCAGCGCCGACGCGTTGATGAGGTGAACGGCAAACGCCAGCGCCACCCCCAGCGTGACGGCCAGCAGCGCGGCGGCGTAGCGCCAGGGGTGCTGGCGCATGGCGTGCCAGGAATAGCTGGCGAGCAGGGCGGAAACAACGGACATGGCGCAACGATAACGCCGCGCGGCGCGAGCCCAAAAAAGGCCCCTCGGTTCATCGCTGCGCGATGCCCCGATCCCTCGCGGGGATGTTTTTTGCCTTGGGGCGGCCCGGCGGAAAAAAGACCCCTCGGTCAAGCCCTTCGGACTTGCCCGATCCCCCAGGGGGGATGTTTTTGTCTTGGGGCGGCCCGGCGACAAAAAAACGCCGGCTTCAAGCCGGCGTCGTCAAGGCGGTGGACAGGTTGTCAACGCGGGGAGCCGTCTTCGGTCGGCGGCACGGCAATGGCGGGGGCCGCCGGGGTGCTTGTCTTGTCGGCTGCCGGTGTGGGCTCGGGCACGGTCTCGTCGGACTTGTCACGCCCAATGCGGTCGACCCAGCGGTTGGCCAGCCGGCCGGCCGCTTCGCGTCCACCCAGGCCGAAGGCCAGCGCCACGGCGATGGTCACGGCGCCCAGCGTGAGGCCGAAGGCCAGTTGCACGATCTCGTTGGCGATGCCCATGGCGCGCAGGCCCATGGCGACCACCAGGCCGATGATGGCAAAGCGCGCCACGTTGGCGATCAGCCGGCTGTGGTCGGGGCTGGCCTTGACGATGGCGCGGTAGGTCACGCCCGACAGCCAGAAACCGACCACCAGGATGGCGCCGCCCAGCAGGATGTCGCCGCCGAAGCTGATGAAGGTGGCGACGACATCGCTGACCTGGTAGAAGCCCAACTGCGATGCCGCTTCCACGCTGGCGAACAGCATGGCGAAGAACTTGACGAAGAAACTCGCGAGGTTGGACGGGCTGGTGCTGCCCGACAGCGCGTGGCTCAGGCCCAGCTTGGCGGGCAGGCTGTCGAAGCCGGCGCTCTCCAGCAGGCGGGCGATCAGCTCGGCGCCGAACTTGGCGACATACCAGGTCAGCAGCAGGATGACGGCGGCGGCCAGGATGTTGGGCACGGCGTCGAGGATCTGCGCCAGCATGTTGGCCGCGGGTTCCGAGATGGCTTCGATACGCAGCGCGTCAAGCGCGGCGATCAGCGAAGGAACGAACACCAGGATGAACACGATGGTGCCCAGCAGGCGCGACAGGCGAATGGCCGGGTCCAGCCCGATGCGTTCGTTGATGTTGTCGGCGCCGGCCGCGCTCAGCAGGTTGGTGACCAGGCCGCGCAGCACACGCGCCACCAGCCAGCCCACGATGCCGACCACAGCGGCGGCGAAGATGTTGGGCACCATGTCGAGCACCTTGCCCAGCATGCCGCGCACGGGTTCGAGCACACCGTAGAGCGAGAAAGCCGACAGGATGGCGGGCAGGAAGAACAGGATGACCAGCCAGAACAGCACGTCGCCAGCGGTCTGGCTCATGGGGCGCATGTCGGCCTCGGCCGACAGCCGCTCATCCAGCGTAGTGGCGGCCAGCACCCGTTTGACCAGCGCACGCAGGAAGGTGGCGACCAGCCAGGTCACGACGATCAGCACCAGGCCCGCCAACAGGTTGGGCAGGTAGCCCGTGATGCCGGCCAGCAAGTCGGCAAAGGGCGCCGACACATACGACAGGTTGAGCGCGTTGAGCACGGCCACCAGCGTGATCAGCAGCACCAGCCAGAACACGCCCGAGGCAATGGGCGATTCCAGGTCGACAGGCGAAGCCGCGCTTTCGCTCACACGCGCATTCAGCCGCAGCAGGCGCAACAGCCGGTGCACGCCCGCGCGCGCCAGCACCGCCAGCAGCCAGCCCACCACCAGCACCAGCAACCCGCCCAGGATCTGGATCAGGTTGTGGCCGAGGGCGTTCTGCAGGGTTTCGTAGAAGACGTTGATGTTCATGGCCTTTGCCTTTCATGGGGAACCCTGGCCGCTGGGGCCGGACCGGGATGGCGCCGCGCCTGTGGCCTTTCCTGGGTTCCGCTCCTTTCCTGGGAGCTATCTTCACATAAAAGTCGGCGGTTTTGGCGTGTTGTCGATCAGAAGACAGGTTCGGGTCAGCGTCAGCCCATCCGCAGCACCTGATCGGCCGAGGCCGCCGCCGCTTCGGCGTGGGTGACCAGCACCAGGGCGGTGCCGTGCAGCCGGGTCTGTTCGCGCAGCAGGGCCATCACGCGGTCGGCGGTCTGGGTGTCGAGGTTGCCGGTGGGCTCGTCGGCCAGCAGGACGCGGGGGCGGTGGATCAGCGCCCGGGCAATGGCGACGCGCTGAAGCTGGCCGCCCGAAAGTTCGGCAGGCATGCGTGCGGCGTAGCCGTGCAGGCCGACGGCGTCGAGCATGGCGGCGATGCGGCTGTCGGCTTCCCAGCGGCGGTGGGGTGATTCGGGTTTTTCGCCCAGCAACAACAGGGGCACGGCCAGGTTCTGCGCCACGCTCAGGTGCGGCAGGACATGGAAGGCCTGGAACACGAAGCCCAGCGCGTGCCGGCGCAGCAGGGCGCGCGCGTCGTCGCCGAGCGTTGCCAGGGATTGGCCGGCCAGCGTGATGTCGCCGGCCTGCCAGGTGTCGAGCCCGGCCAGGCAGTTGAGCAGGGTGGACTTGCCCGAGCCCGAAGGGCCCAGGACGGCCAGGAACTCGCCGGCGTGCAGCGTCAGTTCGATGTGGGTGAAGACCGGGCGGTCGCCGTAGTGTTTGGTCAGACCGCGCGCCTGCAGCACGGGGGCATGCGCCGAGGTGTTCATGGCCGGGGCAGGGCGCTGGCGGTCTGCTGCAGCACGGGCAGCAGGGCCGCGACGGTTTGCGCCAGCGCATCGGGCGCATCGCAAGCGATGGCCTGGCGCTGCGGCATGCTGCGCAGCCAGGTGATCTGGCGCTTGGCGAGCTGGCGCGTGGCGGCGATGCCGCGCTCGGGCAGTTCGCGCGTCGCGAACAGGCCGTCGAGCATGTCCCAGGTCTGGCGGTAACCCACGCAGCGCATGCTGGGCAGGTCGGGGTGCAGGTCGCCGCGCACGCGCAGGCGCTGCACTTCATCGACCAGGCCGGCCTGCATCATCTGCTCGAAACGAAGGGCGATGCGGGCATGCAGCCAGGCGCGGTCATGGGGTTCGAGGCTGAACAGCCGCCAGTCCCACGGGGAAGCGTTGTCTTCGGCCTGGCCGTCGCGGCCGTGAAAGCTGGAGATCGGCCGGCCCGAGACCTGCCAGACCTCCAGCGCGCGCTGGATGCGCTGGCTGTCTTGCGGGGCCAGCCGCGCGGCCGTTGCGGGATCGACCTGGGCGAGCTCGGCGTGCAGGGCAGGCCAGCCCTGAACCTGGGCGCGCGCTTCGATGGCCGCGCGCACGGCGGGCTCGGCGGGCGGCATGTCGGACAAGCCCTCGAACAAGGCCTTGAAGTACAGCATGGTGCCGCCCGCCAGCAGCGGGATGTGGCCCCGGCCGGTGATCTCGGCCAGCAGGCGCTGGGTGTCGCGCGCGAATTCGGCGGCGCTGTAGGGCTGCAGCGGGTCGCGGATGTCGATCAGGTGATGGCGCACGGCGGCCTGCTCGCGCGCGTCGGGCTTGGCGGTGCCGACGTCCATGCCGCGGTAGACCAGGGCCGAGTCGACGCTGATGATCTCCAGCGTCTGGCCACGTTCGGCGAGCAGGGCGGCCAGCGCCAGCGTGGCCGCGGTCTTGCCCGAGGCGGTGGGGCCGGCCAGGCAGACGATGGGAATGGCGCGGACCGACTCAGCCATGGCGGGCATTCCAGAGACCGACGACTGCGATCCGGTTCGGCAGGAAGATGGGGAGCGGGGACAAAAAGGCGTGCTGCAAATCGGAAAACGTCGTGTGAAAGTGGCAAAAAAAGAAGAGGGCGCCAGGCGCTCAGCGTTTGCCGCCGAATAGGCCGCCCAGCACACCGCGCAGGATCTGGCGGCCCAGCGTGGTGCCCATGGTGCGGGCGGTGGACTTGGCCAGCGTCTGCACCAGGCCGTCGTGCTTGCCGCCGCGCGGGCCGGTGCTGCCGAACAGCAGGTCGTTGAGCGCGCCGCCGGCGCCGTTGCCGGCAGCGGCCATCGGTGCGCCGGGTTTGGCCGCGCTGGCCGGGTCTGCGGACGCATCGCTGGCGGCGAAGTCGTCCGAGCGCTTTTGCAGCCGTTCGTAGGCCGATTCGCGGTCCACGGTTTTTTCATAGACGCCGGCCACCAGCGAGTTCTTCATGAGCGCCTGGCGCTGCGCGTCGTCGATGGGGCCGATCTGGCTGCCGGGCGGCACCACGAAGGCGCGCTGGGTGATGCCGGGGCGGCCTTTTTCGTCGAGCAGGCTGGCCAGCGCCTCGCCCACGGCCAGCTCGGTGATGGCGGCCTCGATGTCCAGGCCGGGTTGCGGCCGCATGGTCTGCGCGGTTGCCTTGACGGCCTTCTGGTCGCGCGGCGTGAAGGCGCGCAGGGCGTGCTGAACGCGGTTGCCGAGCTGGGCCAGCACGCTGTCCGGGATGTCCATGGGGTTTTGTGTGACGAAGTACACGCCCACGCCCTTGGAGCGCACCAGCCGCACGACCAGTTCGATGCGCTCGAGCAGCGCCTTGGGCGCGTCGGTGAAGAGCAGATGCGCTTCGTCGAAGAAGAAGACCAGCTTGGGTTTTTCAGGATCGCCGATCTCGGGCAGGACCTCGAACAGCTCCGACAGCAGCCACAGCAAAAAGGTGGCGTACAGCGTGGGCGAGTTCATGAGCTTGGAGGCGGCCAGCACGTTGATCACGCCCAGGCCGCCGTCGCCGGTCTGCATCAGGTCGTCGATGTTGAGCATGGGCTCGCCGAAGAAGCGCTCGCCGCCTTGCGATTCGAGCTGAAGCAGGCCGCGCTGGATGGCGCCGATGCTGGCCGGCGAGATGTTGCCGTACTGCGTGCGGTACTGCGCGGCGTTGTCGCCGACGTGCTGCAGCATGGCGCGCAGGTCTTTCAGGTCCAGCAGCAGCAGGCCGTTGTCGTCGGCAACACGAAAGACGATGCCCAGCACGCCGGCCTGCGTGTCGTTGAGCGCCAGCATGCGCCCCAGCAGCAGCGGCCCCATGTCGGAGATGGTGGCGCGCACCGGGTGGCCTTGCTCGCCGTAGACGTCCCAGAAGGTGGTGGGGCAGGCGATGGGCTTGGGCGGCTCGATGCCGCGCTCGGCCAGCGTCGCGGCCAGCTTGGCGCTGATGGTGCCGGCTTGGCTGATGCCCGAGAGGTCGCCCTTGACGTCGGCCATGAAGACCGGCACGCCGATGCGCGAAAAGCCTTCGGCCAGGGCCTGCAGCGTGACGGTCTTGCCGGTGCCGGTCGCCCCCGTGACCAGGCCGTGGCGGTTGGCCAGCGCTGGCAGCAGCATGCATTCGGTGGTGGCGTTGCGGGCAATCAAAAATGGAGTGGCCATGATGGTTTCTTCCTGTGTCACGGACGGATTTGTGGTGCCACGGCACTTCGCCGCGCCCGGCCAAGTAAAATCGCGCCCCTAGATTAAATCAGCAACGAAGGATTCCCCATGGCTGGACACAGTAAATGGGCCAATATTCAGCATCGCAAGGGCCGCCAGGACGAAAAGCGCGGCAAGGTCTGGACACGACTCATTCGTGAAATCATGGTGGCCGCGCGCACGGGCGGCGGCGACGTGACGGCCAACCCGCGCCTGCGCCTGGCCATCGACAAGGCCAAGGCCGCCAACATGCCGGCCGACAACATCAAGCGCAACATCGACAAGGCCACGGGCAACCTCGAAGGCGTCTCGTACGAGGAAATCCGCTACGAAGGCTACGGCATCGGCGGCGCGGCCATCATCGTCGACACCATGACCGACAACCGCGTGCGCACCGTGGCCGAGATGCGCCACGCCTTCGCCAAGAATGGCGGCAACCTGGGTACTGAAGGTTCGGTGTCCTTCCAGTTCAAGCATGTCGGCCAGTTCTTCTTCGCGCCGGGTGCGCAAGAGGACAAGATCATGGACGTGGCGCTGGAAGCCGGCGCCGAGGACGTGATCGCGGGCGACGACGGCTCCATCGAGGTGATCAGCGCGGCGGCCGATTTCGAAGCCGTGAAGAACGCGCTCGAAGGCGCCGGCTTCAAGCCTGAAGTGGCTGAAGTGACGATGCGCGCCGACAACAGCATCGCCCTGGCGGGCGAGGATGCCGCCAAAATGCAGAAACTGCTCGACGCGCTCGAAGACCTGGACGACACCCAGGACGTTTATCACAACGCCGAACTGGACGAGTGAGCCTGCCGGGTCTTTTGCGCCCATCGATTGATTGATTCGTTTGTATTGAATGAACGCCAGACAGCCGGCTTGCCGAGTTGGCTGTCGTCGCCTTGAGGGATCGGCCCCGAGGCCAACCAGAGACCTTGCATGAAAGTTTTAGTGATCGGAAGCGGCGGGCGTGAACACGCGCTGGCCTGGAAGCTGGCCCAGTCGCCCGGCGTCAAGCACGTCTACGTGGCGCCGGGCAATGGCGGCACGGAGCTGGCCGGCAACCTGGAGAACCTGCCCATCACCGATTTCACCGCGCTGGCCGACTTCGCCGAGCGCGAGGGCGTGGTGCTGACCGTGGTCGGCCCCGATGCGGCGCTGGCCGACGGCGTCGTCAACCTGTTCAAGAGCCGTGGCCTGGCGATCTTCGGCCCGAGCCGGGAAGCGGCCGAGTTGGAGTGGTCCAAGGACTTCGCCAAGGGCTTCATGCAGCGCCACAAGATTCCGACGGCGGCCTACGCCACCTTCTCGGACGCGCAGCAGGCCCATGCCTACATCGACCAGCAGGGCGCGCCCATCGTCATCAAGGCCGATGGCCTGGCCGCCGGCAAGGGCGTGGTGGTCGCCATGACGCTGGAAGAAGCGCACGCGGCGATCGACAGCATGCTCGAAGGCAACCGCTTCGGCGCCGCCGGCTCGCGCGTGGTGATCGAGGAATTCATGCAGGGCGAGGAAGCCAGCTTCTTCGTCGTGAGCGACGGCAAGGACTTCGTGACGCTGTCGACCGCGCAGGACCACAAGCGCCTGCTCGACGGCGATCAGGGCCCGAACACGGGGGGCATGGGCTCGTACGCACCCGCGCCCATCGTCTCGCCCGATGTGCGTGCCAAGGTGCTCAACCGCGTCGTGCGCCCGACGCTGCAGGGTATGGCCAGCGAAGGCCGGTCCTACGCCGGCTTCCTGTATGTGGGCCTGATGATCGATGCCGCCGGCGAGCCGCGCGTGGTCGAGTTCAACGCCCGCATGGGCGACCCCGAGACGCAGGTCATCATGCTGCGCCTGAAGTCCGACCTGCTGCCGCTGCTGCAGAACGCGGCCAAGGGCGCGCTGGGCCCGGACGTCGAGCTCGAATGGGACCGCCGCACCGCGCTGACCGTCATCCTGGCCAGCCAGGGCTATCCCGATGCGCCGCGCAAGGGCGACCTGATCCACGGCCTGCCCACCAAGGAGCAGGACGACGTGGTCGTTTTCCACGCCGGCACGGCCATCAAGGACGGCCAGGTCGTCACCAGCGGCGGCCGCGTGCTGTGCGTGACGGCGCTGGGCGAGTCGATCAAGCAGGCGCAGCATCGCGCCTACGAGGCGGCCGCGACCATCGGCTTTGACGGCATGCAGTTGCGCCGCGACATCGGCTGGCGCGCGATCAAGTCCCACTGATGAACATGCCCGACGCATCGCCGGCCATCGCCCAGGCGCCCGATGCCGCCACCGTAGCGGCCGTCGGCGCCTACCTGCGCGCGCTGCAGCAGCGCATCGTGGGAGGTGTTCAGGCGCTGGAAGACCGTCATGGCGATGCATCGGTGCGTTTCCTGCAGGATGCCTGGCGCAAGGCGCCCGGCGAAAAGCTGCAGGGCGAAGGGCTGACCTGCATTCTTGAAGGCGGCCAGGTGTTCGAGCGTGCGGGCTGCGGTTTTTCGCATGTGCGTGGCCTGCATCTGCCGCCCTCGGCCTCCGAGCATCGCCCGCAACTGGCGGGCGTGCCGTTCGAGGCCATGGGCGTGTCGCTGGTGTTCCATCCGCGCAATCCCTATGTGCCCATCGTGCACATGAACGTGCGCATGATCGCCGCACACCCGGCCGAAGGCCAGCCGGTGTGCTGGTTCGGCGGGGGCATGGACCTCACGCCCATTTATGGTTTCGAGGAAGACGCGGTGGCGTTCCACCGGGCCTGCGCCCAGGCGCTGGCACCGTTCGGCCAGAACAAATACCCGCGCTTCAAGCATTGGTGCGACGAGTATTTTTTCCTCAAGCACCGGGGCGAGGCGCGCGGTGTGGGTGGCATCTTCTTCGACGACTTCGCCGAACTGGGCTTTGCACAAAGCCTGGCCATGATGCAGTCGGTGGGCGATGCCTTCCTGCCGGCCTACGCGGCGATTGCCGAGCGGCGCCTGGCCCAGCCCTACGGCGAGCGCGAGCGCGCCTTTCAGCGCTACCGGCGCGGGCGCTACGTGGAGTTCAACCTTGTGTGGGACCGCGGCACGCACTTCGGGCTGCAGTCGGGCGGGCGTACCGAGTCCATCCTGCTGTCGATGCCGCCGCAAGCCGGCTGGGCCTACCAGTGGCTGCCCGAGCCCGACAGTGCCGAAGCGGCGCTGGCGCGCGACTTTCTCCCCCGGCGCGACTGGATCTGACGACCGCCAATTCCGGCTTTTTCCGCTTTTATCTTCGCTTGTCTTCAACGACAGCGCTCATCCCCAGCCAGCCTGCGCGCCGGTTCACCACCCTAGGTGAAAAAGGGAGCGCACGTTATAGTCTGTTTCAACCTCCAACTCTTCCAATCTGCATGGCTACTTCCGAAACCGCCGCTAAAAAAGACATCCAGAAACTCCAGCGCGCCATCGTCGATGGCCTGGAGGATGTCAAGGCCCAGGGCATCGTGGTCTTCAATACCGAGCACCTGTCGCCGCTGTTCGAGCGCGTGATCGTTGCCTCCGGCACGTCCAACCGCCAGACCAAGGCGCTGGCGGCCAGCGTGCGCGATGCCATCCGCGACGCGGGCTTCGCCAAGCCGCGCATCGAGGGCGAGGAAAACGGCGAATGGATCATCGTCGACAGTGGTCCGGCCGTGGTCCACATCATGCAGCCGGCCATCCGCGAGTACTACCGCCTTGAAGAAATCTGGGGCGAAAAACCGCTGCGCCTGAAGCACGGTGCCGAAAAGGCGCCCGCTGCCAAGCCGGTTGAGAAGGTTGCAGCCAAGGCCAAGACCAAGACCGCTACCAAGACGGCCACCAAGACCGCAGCCAAGACGACGGCAAAGCCAACCAGCAAGACCGCCGCCAAAACCGCTGCGCCCAAGAAAGCCGCAGCCAAGGTCGCCGACAGCGAAGCCAAGCCCGTGCGCAAGGCCGCCACCAAGGTGGCAGCCAAGGCCCCTGTGGCCAAGAAGGCCCCGGCCAAGACCGTCGCCGTCAAGGTCACACCGAAGGTGCCTGCCAAGAAGGCCGCGGCCAAAACCACCGCAGCCAAGCCGGCCGCGAAGACGACGGTCGCCAAGCCCGCATTGAAGGCGCCCGCGGCCAAGAAGCCCGCGCTGAAGGCGCCGGCGAAGAAGGCCCCGGCCAGCCGCAAGGCCGGTTGACGCCGCTTCGTTCCCCATGAAGCTTCTCGTGGTGGCCGTCGGCCAGCGTGTGCCCGACTGGGCACAGCAGGCCTGGGACGACTATGCCAAACGGTTCCCGTCCGAGCTGAAGGTGGAGCTCAAGGCCGTCAAGACCGAGCCGCGCGGCTCCAAGACGGTCGAGGCGCTCTATGCCGCCGAGCGTGAACGCATCGAAGCGGCGATCCAGTCGGGGTGCGGGCGCCATCCGCGCATCGTCGCGCTCGACGAGCGCGGCACGCAACTGACGACGCTGGCCCTGGCCGGCAAGCTCAAGGACTGGCAGCTCGGCGGCGACGATGTGGCCCTGGTGATCGGCGGCCCGGACGGGCTTGATCCTGCCTTCAAGCAAGCTGCGCACGAACGCATCCGGCTGTCCGACCTGACGCTGCCGCACGCCATGGTGCGCGTGCTGCTGGTCGAGCAGCTCTACCGGGCCTGGTCGGTCAACGCCGGCCATCCTTATCACCGCGAATGAGCAACGACAGCCGCGGGCCAACGGCCTATGCGGCGGACCGTGACGCCACGCCTTTGTTTCGACGACACGACCGTGCCTGACAACTACTGCGCCTACATCATCAACATGGACCGCTCGCCCGAGCGGCTGCAGGCCGTGGCGGCGTGGCTGCAGGCCTATGGCGTGCCCTGGGTGCGCGTGCCGGCGGTCGACGGCCGCGCGCTCGATCTGAATAGCCACCCCGACGTGTCGGTGCAGGACTACCGCCGCCTGCATGGCAAGGAGATCAATCCGGCCGAGGTGGGGTGCTACCTTTCGCACATCCACGCGTTCCGGCAGTTCCTGGCCTCGACGCACGACTTCGCGCTCATCCTGGAAGACGACGCGGTGTTCCCGGAGAACCCCCAGGCCGTGCTGGCCAGCCTCGTGGCCATGCCCGGGCGGTGGGACGTCGCCAAGCTCTCGGGCTATCACTCGGGGCGGCCGGTCGCGCTCGCCAGCCTGGCGACGGGGCATGCCTTGTGCGTGCCGCTGACCAAGTATTCGGGCTCCAACGCCTACCTCATCAATCGCCGCGCTGCGCAGGTCTATGCAGAGCGCCTGCTGCCCATGCAGTTGCCCTACGACCATGCGTTCGACCGCCCCTGGCGCTACGGCATCAAGTTCCGCATGGTCACGCCAGCGCTGTGCCGGCCGGACGAATCGGGCACGCTGCCGTCGACGATCTCCGACCTGCGCCAGGCCAAGCTGCCCTGGCATCGGCGTTTTTCGGTCTTGGCCTATCGCGCGCGCACCGAACTGGCCCGTGTGCTGCATGGGGCTGCGACGGTGGTGCGCAGCAAGTTCGGGCTGGAAGCCTGACCCGGATTCTTTCCTCACCTGGTTTTATTGATGTCCTCTGCTGAATTCATCTACCTGGCCTCGCAAAGCCCGCGTCGTCGCCAATTGCTGGAGCAATTGCAAGTGCGGCACGCGCTGCTGCTGCCGCAGCCGGGCGAGGACGCCGAGAGCCTGGAAGCCTGGCTGGAGGGTGAGAGCCCCTACGCCTACGTGCAGCGCGTGACACGGCTCAAGCTCGATGCCGCGTTGGTGCGCCGCCGTAGCCTGGGCCTGGCGGCCGCGCCGGTGCTGTGCTCGGACACCACGGTGGCGCTGCGTGGCCAGGTGTACGGCAAGCCGCAGGACGCGGCCGATGCGTGCCGCATGCTGGCCGAGCTTTCGGGCACCGAGCACGAGGTGCTCACGGCCGTGGCCCTGTCGTCGTCCGAGCCTGACGCGGACGAAGCGCCGGCCCTGGCACTGTCGGTTTCGGTCGTGCGTTTCGCGCCCCTGGCGCAGGCGCAGATCGAGGCCTATGTCGCCAGCGGCGAGCCCATGGGCAAGGCCGGCGCCTACGCCATCCAGGGTCGCGCGGCGGCCTTCATCGAGCACATCAGCGGCAGCTACACCGGTATCATGGGCCTGCCGTTGTTCGAGACGGCGCAGCTGCTGCGCAAGCAGAACGTCCAGTTCTAAGAACACACACGTTCCCAGCGCCAGAGCTCCGAGGGAGCGCAATGACCCGCGTGGCGCGGGTCCATGCGACGGAGGCGGGCGGCGGTTTTCAGGCGACTTCAGAATCCTTGTCCTATGCAGCAAGACATCCTTATCAATTGGTCGCCTCAGGAAACCCGCGTGGCGTTGGTCGAAAACGGCGCGGTGCAGGAAATCCATGTCGAGCGCACGCTCGAGCGCGGACTGGTCGGCAACATCTACCTGGGCAAGGTGGCGCGGGTGCTGCCGGGCATGCAGTCGGCCTTCATCGACATCGGGCTGGAGCGCGCGGCCTTTCTGCACGTGGGCGACGTCTGGCAGCGCCAGCCCGACGGCGTGCACATGGGGCTGGCGCGTCACCATCAGAACACGGGCCAGGCGGCGCCGGCGCTGCCCATCGAGAAACAGGTTTTTGAAGGCCAGTCCCTGCTGGTGCAGGTGATCAAGGAGCCGATCGGCACCAAGGGCGCGCGCCTGTCCACCAAGATCAGCCTGGCGGGGCGCCTGCTGGTGTTTTTGCCGCAGGACGACCACATCGGCGTGTCGCAGAAGATTCCCGCGGCGCAGCGCGATGAACTGCGCCGCCGGCTGCAAGCGCTGGCCAGCGAACACCTGGCGCCGGGCCAGGAGGCCAAGGGCGCCACGGCCACGGGCGGCTTCATCCTGCGCACCAATGCCGAGGATTCGAGCGACGCCGAACTGGCCGAGGACATGCGTTACCTGCGCAAGACCTGGCAGCGCGTGCGCAGCGCGGCGCTGACGCTGCCGCCGGCCTCGCTGCTGCACCAGGACCTGGACTTGCTCCAGCGCGTGCTGCGTGACCTGGCGGGCGAGGAAACCCAGTCCATCCGCATCGACTCGCGCGAGCAGTTCGGCCGGCTCCAGGCCTTTGGCGAAGAGTTCATGCCGATGGCCGTGGCCAAGCTGCAGCATTACCAGGGCGAGCGGCCCATCTTCGATCTGTACCGCGTCGACGAGGAAATCGCACGCGCGCTTGGGCGCCGTGTCGACCTCAAGTCCGGTGGCTACCTGATCATCGACCAGACCGAGGCGCTGACCACGGTGGATGTCAACACCGGCGGCTACGTGGGGGCGCGCAATTTCGACGACACGGTCTTCAAGACCAACCTGGAGGCCGCGCACGCCATCGCGCGCCAGCTGCGCTTGCGCAATCTGGGCGGCATCATCATCATCGACTTCATCGACATGGTGCGCGACGACCATCGCACCGCGGTGCTGGCCGAGCTGGGCAAACAGCTCGCGCAGGACCGCGTCAAGACCATGGCCGGTGGTTTCTCGGCGCTGGGCCTGGTCGAGATGACGCGCAAGCGCACACGCGATTCGTTGGCGCACATGCTGACCGAAGGCTGCCCGGTCTGCCAGGGCAGGGGACACGTCAAGACCACGCGCAGCGTGGCCTACGACATCCTGCGTGAAATCCTGCGCGAGGCGCGCCAGTTCAACCCGCGCGAATTCCGCATCGTCGCCGCGCCCAAGGTAGTCGAGATCTTCCTTGACGAGGAAAGCCAGTACCTGGCCAGCCTGTCGGACTTCATCGGCAAGCCGATCTCGCTGCAAAGCGAGACGGCGATGTCGCAGGAACAGTACGACATCGTCCTGCTTTGAGCCACTGGCCGGCCCCGCGTGTGTTGGGGCCCGCCGTGCCGGGCGACATGCGCTGACCCGCCAGGCCACCGCTGCTTGGCCTGCATGAATGCCGCCATCTGCCATGGATGGCGCTTGACACCCCCATAAACAGCAGACGTCGTACAACTTGGCGTTATCGATCCATTGCGGATTTCCACCATGGCTTGGGAGGTTCAGGTAGGCGCATAGTTCACCATGTCATACGACGACGTATGACGAAATCGAAAGACCTCACCTGGCAACCGGCCGCAAGCGCATGCGGGCGGTCGGGGCCAGGGTTCCTCCACGCCGCATTTGGACATAACAACATGAAGATCAAAGGCATACGTTGGTGGATGGTCGGCCTTGTCACGGCAGGGCTGATCGTCAACTACCTTGCGCGCAACACCTTGTCGGTGGCCGCGCCGACGCTGATGAAGGACCTCGACATCAGCACCCAGCAATACTCGTACGTGGTGATCGCCTGGCAGCTTTGCTATGCGTTCATGCAGCCGGTGGCAGGTTTTCTGCTGGACACGATCGGCACCAAGATCGGCTTTGCCGTCTTCGCGTTGGCCTGGTCGCTGGCCTGTGCGGCAGCAGCCTGGTCGACGGGCTGGCAGAGCCTGGCCTTTTTCCGTGGCCTGCTCGGGCTCACGGAAGCGGCCGGTTTGCCGGCGGGCGTGAAGGCGACTTCGGAGTGGTTTCCGGCCAAGGAGCGTTCGGTGGCGATCGGTTGGTTCAACACCGGCTCGTCGATCGGCGCGCTGCTGGCGCCGCCGCTGGTGGTCTGGGCCTTGCTCCAGGGCACGTGGGAGTGGGCCTTCGTCATCGTCGGCGTGCTGGGCATCGTGTGGAGCGGCATCTGGATGCTGCTCTACAAGCACCCGCGCGACCAGCGGCTGCTGTCGGACGGCGAGCGCGAGCACATCGTCTCGGGCCAGGAGCCCGCGCACAGCACCGGCGCGAGCCCGCGGCGCCCCTGGACACAGATCATCCGCGGCCGCACCTTCTGGGCGATCGGCATTCCGCGCATCCTGTCCGAGCCGGCCTGGCAGACGTTCAATGCCTGGATTCCGCTGTACATGATGACCGAGCGTCACATGAACCTCAAAGAGATCGCGATGTTCGCCTGGATGCCCTTCCTGGCCGTGGACATCGGCTGCGTGCTGGGCGGCTACCTGAGCCCGTTCTTCCACAAGTACTGCAAGGTGTCGCTGTTCACCTCGCGCAAGATGGTGTTTGCCTTCGGTGCGCTGTGCATGATCGGCCCGGCCTGCGTGGGCCTGGTGGCCAGCCCTTATGTCGCGATCGCCTTGCTGTGCGTGGGCGGCTTTGCCCACCAGACCCTGTCGGGCGCGCTGTATGCGCTGACCTCAGACATGTTCGGCAGGAACGAAGTGGCAACGGCCACCGGCCTGGGCGGCATGGCGGGTTTCCTGGGCGCGGCGGCCTTTACGGCGCTGTTCGGCGTGCTTGTCACGCAGGTCGGCTACAGCCCCTTGTTCGTGCTGCTGGCCGTGTTCGACCTGATCGCGATCGGGGTGGTCTGGGTGCTGGCCGTCCAGCATCCACGGGCGGCGAGTGTGCCGCCGGCGATCCCGCTTCACGCCTTGTCCGCGCAGCACTGAGCGGGCGACGACCGGCTCTGCGCGAGCCGGCTCCTGGCCGCCGCCATCGCGCGGCGGTCTTTTCCTTCCTTTTTTTCACAAGGCGCCCTGGCCGCGCAGGCGGGCAGGGCCATGCCTGGGCTTGCGGCCGTCTGCCTGCCCGCGTGTGGCGGGGTGGGGTAGTCGCGTCGCAGCCGCCATCCATGACATCGAACAGGAGATCGCCGTGACCGCATTCTTCCCGACGCGAACCAGCGCGCCACGCTGGGCATCGTGGGCCGCCGTGGCCCTTCTGGCCGCCACGTCGCTGGCCCTGGCCGCCTGCGGTGGCTGGGACGATCCGGCCAGCGCGGCCGGTCCGTCCGGGACCGACAACCGGGTGTTCCAGGTGGGCACGACCACGTTCGACGAGAACCTGCCGGCCGAGCCCGTGCTGCCGACCGATGCGCAGGTCTGCAGCACACTTGAAGCCGGCAATGCATTGGTGACGCGGCCCGACGGCTCGCTGCCACCCGAGGCCGATCCGTCGATCACGGGCGTGCGGGTGGCGGTCTCGCCGGCCACGGCCAACCCCGACCAGGCGCGGATCCAGGCCGCGCTGGACGCCTGCGGCGCGGCGGTCGACGCCGAGGTCGGCGCCAAGATCGCCGCGGCGGATGCGGCGGCGGTTGCGTCGCAGAAGGCCGCGGCGCGGCCCAACATCAACATCGCGGGCGCCAGCGGCGAGGAACTGGCCAAGCCGCAGTACCAGGCGAGCAAGTTCGCCGTGCGCCTGGTCGTCAACAGCACGGGGGCGGGCAATGCCTTCATCAGCGGCCCGTTGACGCTGCCGTCCGGCGTCACGCTGTGGATCGACAAGGGCGCGACCCTGTACGCCTCGCGCGATGTCATGGCGTATTCGCCCAAGCTCGCCGGACCCTACTGTGGCAACACGGCGGTGGGCGCGAAGGGCGGCAGTTCGTCGAACTGCACGGCGCTGATCACGGGCACCAACCTCGTGAACTCGGCCGTGGTGGGGGACGGCCGCATCGACGGCCGTGGCTATGCCGAGATCGTCACCTCGGACGCGAAGTACCCGCTGATGAAGGTCGACATGACCTGCTCGAACACCTACGCGGCCTACAAGAGCGGCACGGTCGCGGCCGACGGCACGCCTTGCGACGACGGCGGCACGATCGTCTCCTCGACCTCGGGCGTGCGCAACATGACCTGGTGGGATCTGGCCTACCTCGGCAACATGGTCCAGGCTGGCACGACCGGCAGCGGCTCGCAGTCGAACTTTCGGCTGATGGTGTTCAACTACGCCAAGAACCTCACGCTGCACCGGATCACGCTGAGCAACAGCCCCAACTTCCACGTCGTACCCAGCGGGGTCGACGGCCTGACGATCTGGGGTGTGAAGGTGCAGACGCCCAATCTGGCCGCCTACGCCAATCCGGCGGGCAACGGCAACCCGCTGTACACGGGCGACCGCTTCACCAAGGACAACGTCAAGAACACCGACGCCTTCGACCCGGGCTCGGCAGCCAAGGCGATCTCGGGCGTGCTCACGACGGGCAGCAGCACGGTGTCGTCACAGCCGATCGCCTTCGACGGCTATCTGAAGAACCTCGTGTTCGTCTTCAACTACGTGAGCACGGGCGATGACGACATCGCGCTCAAGGGCAGCAACAACCCGTCGCCGGCCGGCTCGGGCCTGTTCGGGATCGACGGCAACCGGGACGTGCGCTCGGACCGCAAGGACGGCATCGTCATCGCGCACAACCACATCTACTGGGGCCACGGCATCTCGATCGGCAGCGAGACCAACGCGGGCGTGACCAACGTGCAGGTGTACGACAACGCGTTCTGGGATTCGGAGGAGGGGTTGCGGATCAAGTCGGACTATGCGCGCGGGGGCGAAGTCAGCCACGTCAACTACACGAACATCTGCATCCGCAATGCCGACAACGCGCTGCTGTTCACCCCTTACTACAGCACCAAAAGCGTGCCGGCGTCGGGGCCGCTGTATCCGAACTTCCACGACATCGCCATCAACAACGTGGCGATTCTGGGCGGCTCGGGCGTGAAGCTGCAGGGCTTTAAGGCCAACACGGGCGGCTACGGCGAGCCGGCGTTCCCGCTCGTGATGTCGCTGACGAACGTGGTCACGGACTCGCCGTCCGAGATCCAGCTGATCTCGTCGGACGCCAATCTCACGGTGAACAACACGAACCTGCCGATTGCCGCATCGGCCGCGAACCGGGTGGTCGTCAACGGCACGGTGCAGCAGTCCATCGACCCGGCCTCGGTGGTCGACTGCAGCGAGGCCTTCGTCGACTTTCCGGGGATCGATCAGTCCAGCATCTTTGGCACGACCTGGGCGTCGTTGAACTGACGGGGCCTTCATTTCGCGGCAAGGCCGGGCTGAATGCGCCTTCCTTGCCATCTGGCCGCCCCTGGTGTTTGGGGCGGCCCTTTGATTTTTTACAAGGCGGGTACACAGATCGGGGTGCGCCACCCATTTCCAGCGATACGATATCGCCCTTGATGCAAGTCGCGATGAGGGCGCAGGCCATAGCAAGTGCCTGATACGCCACGGAAAGCCGAAAGCTTTCGTTGCCGCGATGGGTTGATCAGGAACCAAACTCGAAAATCCGGAACAGAAAATGGCTGAAGCCAAGCCCTTGAAGTCGCCAATCCAGCGACGGGTTGGCAGCAACGGCGAGGCTGCAAATGCTTTCGTTGCCGCAGAACAACAAGAGGGCCATGGTAGTCTTTGAATCCCAGAAACAATCGATGCATCGTGCGTGCGCCCGCGGCGTGGCGCATGGCCGCGAGATGCCTGGAATCCAAGAGCCCTAGTTTGCGTTGTAACGAGTGAACCCAACATGCATCAGAACCCCTTCTCCGAATTCGGCGTGGCGTCCCGCCGCGCTGTCATCGCCGGTCTGGCCGCTGCCCCGGCTTTTCCTGCCCTGGCCCAGTTTCGGGTAGAGGTGACGGGCGTGGGCATGCGCCAGATGCCGATCGCCATTGCACCGTTCCGGGGAGAAGACAGCAGCTCGCAGAAGATTTCCGCCATCATCCAGGCCGACCTGGAACGCAGCGGCCTGTTCCGCGGCGTGAGCGCCACGGGCGAGCAGCTTGACGAGAACTCGCGCCCCGATCTCAACGCCTGGCGCCAGCGCAGCGCCGACAACCTGGTTGCCGGCAGCGTGACGGCCTTGCCCGGCGGGCGCTTCGACGTGCGCTTCCGGCTGTGGGACGTGATCCAGGGCCAGGACATGGGTGGGCAGAGCTACACCATCACCGCGGCCGACCTGCGGCTGGCCGCACACCGCGCCGCCGACTACATCTATGAAAAGATCACGGGCGAGAAGGGCGTGTTCGCCACGCGGCTGGCGTTCGTCACGCGCGTGGGCCAACGCTACAGCCTGTGGGTGTCGGACTCCGACGGCGAGAACGCCAAGGTCGCGCTGGCCAGTCCCGAGCCCATCATCTCGCCGGCCTGGTCGCCCGACGGCCGCCAGCTGGCCTACGTGTCGTTCGAGGCACGCAAGCCCGTGGTCTATGTGCACACGGTGGCCAGCGGCCAGCGCCGGCTGCTGGCCAATTTCCGGGGCTCCAACAGTGCGCCGGCCTGGTCGCCCGACGGGCGCCGGATTGCCGTCACGCTCAGCCGCGACGGCGGCTCGCAGCTCTATGTGCTCAACTCGCAAGGCGGCGAGCCGCAGCGCCTGACGCAGTCGTCGAGCATCGACACCGAGCCGGTGTTTTCGCCCGACGGCCAGTTCATCTATTTCGTGAGCGACCGGGGTGGTTCGCCCCAGATCTACCGCATGCCGGCCAATGGCGCCGCCGCGCAGCGCATCACGTTCAGCGGCAACTACAACATTTCGCCTGACATCAGCGCCGATGGGCGAACGATGGCCTTCATTTCGCGCGTAGGTGGCGGTTTCCGCCTACATGTCCAGGATTTGCAGAGTGGTACGGTGACCGCCATCACAGATGGCAACGCCGACGAAAGCCCATCATTCGCTCCGAACGGCAAGCTGCTGGTCTACGCCACGCGGCAAGGCCGCGAATCGCTGATGACGACGACGCTGGACGGCCGCATCAAGACCCGTCTGGCCGGACAGTCCGGCGAGATTCGCGAACCTGCCTGGGGCCCGTTCATGAACTGGGGATCATGAGCGCGAGCCCGTGCCGCTGAGGCCCGGATTCGATCATGCGTATCGATTTTTTTGACGTATCAGTGGTTTGATGTTTTTAAACAGGAGTGATTGAAAATGATGAAGCGTCTGTCCGTAATCAGTTTGGCCCTTATCCTTGCGGCCTGCGGTTCGAGCACCAAGCTGGAGTCGGCTGCCACGCCGACCGACACCAGCACTGGTGCCGGCACCAGCCAGCAGGGCGCCAGCAGCGTCCAGTCGATTGACCTGAGCGCCAATCAGGCGCGCGGCCGTGGCCCCGCCAACGTGGCGACCACGATCTACTTCGACTTCGACAGCTACACCATCCGCGCCGAAGCCCAGCCCATCCTGGAGCAGCATGCGCGTTTCCTCAACGCCGACCGCACCCGCCAGGTTTCGCTCGAAGGCCACACCGACGATCGTGGTGGCCGCGAGTACAACCTGGCCCTGGGCCAAAAGCGTGCCGAGGCCGTGCGCCGTGCGCTGACCCAACTGGGCGTGGCCGACAGCCAGCTCGAAGCCGTGAGCTTCGGCAAGGAAAAGCCGGCGGTGCAGGGCTCGGACGAGGCTGCCTACGCGCAGAACCGCCGCGTCGAACTGAACTACAAGTAAGCCACGATGAGCATGGTGACTGCAGGACACTCCATCCGCGCGATCGTGCTGGCGGCGGGCTGTCTCACGGCCCTGCAGGCGCACGCGCTGTTTGGCGACGACGAGGCGCGCAAGGCCATTCTGGAATTGCGTGACCAGGTGACGCAACTGCGCCAGGACAATCAGGCCCTGCGCCGCAGCCTGCTCGATCTGCAAAGCCAGATCGACCAGACGCGCGGTGACGTGGCCAGCCTGCGCGGCCAAAGCGAGCAGACGCAGCGGGGCGTGACCGACCTGCAGCGTTCGCAGCAGGATTGGGGCAATCGCCTCAAGCAACTCGAGCCCACCGCGATCAACCTGGACGGCCTGCAGTTCTCGGCCAGTCCCACCGAGCAGCACGACTACGACGCCGCCTTTGCCACCTTCCGCGGGGGCGACTTCAATGCCGCCCAGTCGGCCCTGACCGACTTCGTGCAGCAGTATCCGCGCAGCGGCTATCTGCCGTCGGCGCTGTTCTGGCTGGGCAACGCGCAGTACGCCACCAAGAGCTACCAGGAGGCGATCAACAACTTCCGCAAGCAGTTGTCGCTGGCACCCCAGCACACGCGCGCGGCTGATGCCATGCTGGCGATCGCCAACTGCCAGGTCGAGCTCAAGGACACCAAGGGTGCACGCGCGACGCTGGAAGAGCTGGGACGCAAGTACCCGGGCACCGATGCCGACCGTGCGGGCAAGGAACGCCTGGCGCGCCTGAAGTAAGGTCCACGAGCTTTCCCCGCTCCCAAGCCCGGCAGCCTGCGGCTGGCCGGGCTTTTCCTTTGGCGTTGGTCACGACCGCTCATGGAAGGGCATGACCGACTGATCTTGCCCCCGTTTCACGGACACCCCTATAAGCGATTAACTATCGCAATAGGAGGTGGACGATGACCAAGAGCAAGGCAGGCAGAAAGGGGCAGGAGTTCAGCCTGGAGTTCAGGCAGCAGGCACTGTTGCGAGCGGCCACAGAAGGGGTAACCACGGTGGCTCGTGATCTGGGGTTGCAGCCTGCCCAGCTGTACAGTTGGCGCGCCCAGGCGCGGCGGCACGACCAGGACGATCAGGCACAACGCTTGGAGTTGGCCGAACATGCACGGCTCAAACGTGAAGTGGCGCGGCTGGAGGAGGAGAACGCTTTC
>WNDQ01000047.1 GCA_009912175.1 Paracidovorax wautersii
GAAAGCGTTCTCCTCCTCCAGCCGCGCCACTTCACGTTTGAGCCGTGCATGTTCGGCCAACTCCAAGCGTTGTGCCTGATCGTCCTGGTCGTGCCGCCGCGCCTGGGCGCGCCAACTGTACAGCTGGGCAGGCTGCAACCCCAGATCACGAGCCACCGTGGTTACCCCTTCTGTGGCCGCTCGCAACAGTGCCTGCTGCCTGAACTCCAGGCTGAACTCCTGCCCCTTTCTGCCTGCCTTGCTCTTGGTCATCGTCCACCTCCTATTGCGATAGTTAATCGCTTATAGGGGTGTCCGTGAAACGGGGGCAAGATCAGTCAGGGGCCTGGCGTGCGGTATCCGAGCGACACCCGAGCGCCGACCTACGGCTTTGCGCCGTAACGGTCGCGTAACTACGTATAATCAGAAGCTTTGCTGAATTCTGAAACTTCAGACGGACGGAACGCAGAGGATCGCATCGCTGCCATGAATCGTGCACCGGGATACCCTGAGATAGATAACAACGAGGACGAAGATTTCAAGCCTCTGTCGGCCGACGCCGCACGGAGGATCGAGAAAAATTCGCCCAGGGTGTCGCCGCTGCGTCTGCTGGGCTGGCAGGTTTGTTCGACGGTCGTGCTGGCGATGCTGGCATGGTTATTCGCACGCGACATGGCAGCCGTCTGGTCTGTGGTGTATGGCGCGGTGGCTGTTATGCTGCCGGCCGTGCTGTTCATCAAGGGCATGACCCAACTGCGCGATGCGGGCGGCAAGGACGCCGGTTTTGCGCTGGTGATCTTCATGGCCTGCGAATTCGGCAAGATCACGCTGGCTGCCCTGATGCTGTTCCTGGCCCCGAAGTTTCTGGGGGCCGGTCTGAACTGGATCGGGCTGCTGGTCAGCGTGATCGTGACTTTGAAGATTTATTGGGTCGCGCTGTGGGCGCAGCTCAGATCCTACAACCGTACTATCGTCGAGAAGAGTTGAAAGATGGCCGCAGAAGCTCCTACCGCAAGTGAATACATCGTTCATCACTTGCAGCATTTGCAGAACGTCAAGCAGACCTCCATCATCGATTTCTCGGTTTTCAACTGGGACTCGATCGCCATCGCCGCCGTGCTCGGCGTGATCGGCTCCTTCCTGTTGTGGAGCGCTGCGCGCAAGGCCACTTCGGGCGTGCCGGGGCGTTTCCAGGCCGCTGTCGAGCTGCTGGTCGAGATGGTCGACAACCAGGCCAAGGCCACCATCCACAACGTGCAAAGCCGCAAGTTCATTGCGCCGCTGGCGCTGTCGGTCTTTGTGTGGATCTTCCTCATGAACGCCATGGACCTGCTGCCGGTCGACCTGCTGCCGTGGCTGTGGGCGCTGGCCCACGGCGCCGCCGGCCATGACCCGGCCCACGCCTACCTGCGCGTCGTGCCGACCGCCGACCTGTCCACCACGCTGGGCCTGTCGACCGCCGTGCTGCTGCTGTGCCTGATCTACAGCATCAAGATCAAGGGCCTGGGCGGCTGGCTGCATGAGCTCGTGACGGCGCCGTTCGGCACCAGCAAGAACCCGGTCTTCGCCGTGCTGCTGGGCGTGGCCAACCTGGGCATGCAGCTCATCGAATACGTCGCCAAGACCGTCTCGCACGGCATGCGGCTGTTCGGCAACATGTACGCGGGCGAACTGGTTTTCATGCTGATCGCGCTCATGGGCGGCGCCGCCGCCATGTCGCTGTCGGGCGTGCTGCTGCCCATCGGCCACATCATTGCCGGCACCATCTGGGCCATCTTCCACATTCTGATCATCACGCTGCAGGCCTTCATCTTCATGATGCTGACCCTGATCTATCTGGGCCAGGCCCACGATAAGCACTGATCCGAATACCCCCGCATCGCTTCCCTTTTCTTTCCTTTCTTTCGTTTCATCTCATAGGAGTCATCATGGAAAACGTCCTCGGTTTTGTCGCTCTGGCTGCCGGTATCATCGTGGGTCTGGGCGCAATGGGCGCTTCGATCGGCATCGGCCTGGTCGGCAGCAAGTTCCTGGAAGCCTCGGCTCGCCAGCCTGAACTGATCAACGAACTGCAAACCAAGCTGTTCATTCTGGCCGGCCTGATCGACGCCGCCTTCCTGATCGGTGTCGCCATCTCCCTGCTGTTCGCCTACGCCAACCCCTTCATTGCCCCCCTCGCAGCTTAAGTCCCGGTTGCGCCATTTCTAGAAAGGTGTAGCCGTGAGTATCAATGCGACCCTGATCGTTCAGGCCATCGTCTTCCTGATCCTGGTGTGGTTCACGATGAAGTTCGTGTGGCCTCCGATCGCGAAGGCCCTGGATGAACGCGCCCAGAAGATCGCCGACGGTCTGGCGGCCGCGGATCGTGCTCAAGTCGAGCTGGCTTCGGCCAACAAGCGCGTCGAGCAGGAGCTGTCCCAGACGCGCACGGAAACCAGCAACCGCCTGGCCGATGCCGAGCGCCGTGGTCTGGCCATCATCGAAGAGGCCAAGGCCCGTGCCACGGAGGAAGGCAACAAGATCATTGCCGCCGCCAAGGCCGAAGCCGAGCAGCAAAGCGTGCAGGCCCGCGAGGCACTGCGCGAGCAAGTTGCCGTGCTGGCCGTCAAGGGCGCCGAGCAAATCCTGCGCAAGGAAGTCAATGCCGACGTTCATGCCGATCTGCTGAACCGCCTCAAGAGCGCGCTCTAAGGAGAGTTTCCATGGCTGAACTTGCCACTATCGCTCGTCCTTATTCCGAAGCGCTGTTCCGGGCCGCGCAGGCCGATCTGGCTGCCACCGCAGCCTGGCTCGATGAGCTCGCGCTGATCGGGCAGGACGCGCGCGTGCTGGACTATGCCGCCGATCCGCGTGCGAGCCAGCAGCAGGTCCTCGACCTCGTGGCTAGCGTGTACGAAGCGTCGGCGCAGCAAGGGCTGCCCGCGCAGGCCCGTGCCTTCCTGCAGGCGGTGCTGGACAACGGCCGCCTCAAGGCGCTGCCTGAAATCGCCGCCCAGTTCCATGCGCTCAAGAGCGAGCAGGACGGCGTGGCGCAGGCCGTGGTCTACAGCGCCTTCCCGATCGAGGGCCAGGCCCTGGCCGACCTCGAGGCCGTGCTGGCACGCAAGTTTGCCCGCAAGCTGACGGTCCAGGAAGTCATTGCGGCGCCGGAGTTGATCGGTGGCGTTCGTGCGGTCGTTGGCGACGAGGTGTACGACACCTCCGTCAAGGCGCAGTTGGAAAACATGAAAGCGGCGCTGACCGCCTGACGGCGGGCAGCCCTAACCCAGAAAGAAGGAAAGAGTCATGCAACTCAATCCCGCAGAGATCTCTGAACTGATCAAGAGCCGCATCGAAGGGCTCTCCGGTGACGCCAATCTCCGTAACGAAGGTACGGTGGTGTCGGTGTCCGACGGCATCGTGCGCATCCACGGCCTGTCCGACGTGATGCAGGGCGAAATGCTCGAATTCCCCGCCGGCCAGGACGGCCAGCCGACCTTCGGCCTGGCGCTGAACCTGGAGCGCGACTCCGTGGGCGCCGTGATCCTGGGCGAGTACGAGCACATCTCCGAAGGCGCGACGGCCAAGTGCACCGGCCGCATCCTCGAAGTGCCCGTGGGCCCCGAGCTGCGTGGTCGCGTGGTCAACGCCCTGGGCCAGCCGATCGACGGCAAGGGCCCGATCGGCGCCAAGCTGACCGACGTGATCGAGAAGGTCGCCCCCGGCGTGATCGCCCGCCAGTCCGTGGACCAACCGCTGCAGACCGGCATCAAGTCGATCGACGCGATGGTGCCGATCGGCCGTGGCCAGCGCGAGCTGATCATTGGCGACCGCCAGACCGGCAAGACCGCCGTGGCGCTCGACACGATCATCAACCAGAAGGGCCAGGGCGTTACCTGCGTGTACGTCGCCATCGGCCAGAAGGCCTCGTCGATCAAGAACGTCGTGCGCGTTCTGGAGCAGACCGGCGCGCTCGAATACACCATCGTCGTGGCCGCCTCGGCTGCCGACTCGGCCGCCATGCAATACGTGGCCGCCTACTCCGGCTGCACCATGGGCGAGTACTTCCGCGACCGCGGCGAAGACGCGCTGATCGTGTATGACGACCTGTCCAAGCAGGCCGTGGCCTACCGTCAGGTGTCGCTGCTGCTGCGCCGCCCGCCGGGCCGCGAAGCCTTCCCTGGCGACGTGTTCTATCTCCACAGCCGCCTGCTCGAGCGCGCTGCCCGCGTGAACGCCGACTACGTCGAAGCCTTCACCAAGGGTGCCGTCAAGGGCAAGACGGGTTCGCTGGCCGCGCTGCCGATCATCGAAACCCAGGCCGGCGACGTGTCCGCCTTCGTTCCGACCAACGTGATCTCGATCACCGACGGCCAGATCTTCCTGGAAACCAGCCTGTTCAACGCCGGCATTCGTCCCGCCATCAACGCCGGTATCTCGGTGTCGCGCGTGGGCGGTGCTGCGCAGACCAAGGTCGTCAAGGCCCTGTCGGGTGGTATCCGTACCGACCTCGCCCAGTACCGTGAGCTGGCTGCGTTCGCGCAGTTCGCCTCCGATCTGGACGAAGCCACCCGTCGCCAGCTCGACCGTGGCGCGCGTGTGACCGAACTGCTCAAGCAGGCTCAGTACCAGCCGCTGTCGGTGGCGCTGATGGCTGCCTCGCTGTTCGCGGTCAACAAGGGCTTCCTGGACAACGTCGACGTCAAGAAAGTGCTCGAGTTCGAACACGGCCTGCACCAGTACCTCAAGACCAGCCATGGCGCGCTGCTTGACACGGTGGAATCCACCAAGAAGCTGGAAAAGGACTCGGAAGCCGAACTGACCGCTGCCATCACGGCATTCAAGAAATCGTTCGCTTGATCGCGGCGACCATTCTGATCAGGAGTCGAGATGGCATCAGGTAAGGAAATTCGCGGCAAGATCAAATCGGTGGAAAACACCAAGAAGATCACCAAGGCCATGGAAATGGTGGCCGCGTCCAAGATGCGCAAGGCGCAGGAGCGGATGCGTGCCGGCCGTCCTTATGCCGACAAGATCCGCAACATCACGGCGCATCTGGCCCAGGCCGCCCCTGAGTACAAGCACCCGTTCATGCAAGCCCCCGCGGCGACGACCAAACGTGTCGGCCTGCTGGTGGTGACCACGGACAAGGGCTTGTGCGGTGGCCTCAACACCAACGTGCTGCGCCAGGTCACGGGCAAGATCCGCGACCTGGAACAGCAGGGCAACCAGGTGGAAGTGGTGGCGATCGGCAACAAGGGGCTGGGTTTCCTCAGCCGTGTTGGCGCCAAGGTCGTGGCCCAGGCCGTGCAGCTGGGCGATCGTCCGCAGCTCGACCAACTGGTCGGTCCGGTCAAGGTGCTGACCAAGCCCTTTTTCGACGGCGAGTTCGATGCGGTCTACCTGTGCTACACGCGCTTCCTCAATACGATGAAGCAGGAGCCGGTGGTCGAACAACTGCTGCCGCTGCCCGATCACCATTTCTCGCAGACGGAAGAAGAGAAGCAGTCCCACGCGTGGGATTACCTCTACGAGCCCGACGCGCAGACCGTGATCGACGACCTCATGGTGCGCTATGTCGAGGCGCTGGTCTACCAGGCCGTGCTCGAGAACCTGGCCTCCGAGCAGTCCGCCCGCATGGTGGCCATGAAGGCCGCTACCGACAATGCCGGCACCCTGATCGGCGAGCTCAAGCTGGTCTACAACAAGACCCGCCAGGCCGCCATCACCAAGGAACTGTCGGAAATCGTGGCCGGCGCCGCCGCTGTCTGACGACACGGCCGACGCACCCGGGATTTTGAAAATTTAACGGAGCAAGCTCATGGCTCAAGGAAAAATCGTTCAATGTATCGGCGCCGTGGTCGACGTGGAATTCCCGCGTGACCAGATGCCGAAGATCTATGACGCGCTCAAGCTCGAAGGCACGACGCTGACGCTCGAAGTCCAGCAGCAGCTGGGCGACGGCGTGGTGCGTACCATCGCGCTGGGCTCGTCCGACGGCCTGCGCCGTGGTCTGATCGTCACCAACTCCGGCGCGCCGATCACGGTGCCCGTGGGCAAGGCGACGCTGGGCCGCATCATGGACGTGCTGGGCCAGCCCATCGACGAACGTGGCCCGGTCGGCCAGGAACTGACGGCTTCGATCCACCGCAAGCCGCCGGCCTACGACGAACTCAGCCCCTCGCAGGAGCTGCTGGAAACCGGCATCAAGGTGATCGACCTGATCGCGCCTTTCGCCAAGGGCGGCAAGGTGGGTCTGTTCGGTGGCGCCGGCGTGGGCAAGACCGTGAACATGATGGAACTCATCAACAACATCGCCAAGGCTCACTCGGGTCTGTCGGTGTTTGCGGGTGTGGGCGAACGGACCCGCGAAGGCAACGACTTCTATCACGAGATGGCCGACTCCGGCGTCGTGAACCTCGAGAAGCTCGAAGACTCGAAGGTGTCCATGGTCTACGGCCAGATGAACGAGCCCCCGGGCAACCGTCTGCGCGTGGCCCTGACCGGCCTGACGATTGCCGAGTCGTTCCGCGACGAAGGCCGCGACGTGCTGTTCTTCGTGGACAACATCTACCGCTACACCCTGGCCGGTACCGAAGTGTCCGCGCTGCTGGGCCGCATGCCTTCCGCCGTGGGCTACCAGCCGACGCTGGCCGAGGAAATGGGCCGACTGCAAGAGCGGATCACGTCGACCAAGGTCGGCTCGATCACCTCGATCCAGGCCGTGTACGTGCCGGCCGATGACTTGACCGACCCGTCGCCCGCCACCACCTTCGCCCACTTGGACTCGACCGTGGTGCTCTCGCGCGACATCGCTTCGCTGGGGATCTACCCGGCCGTCGATCCGCTCGACTCCACCAGCCGCCAGCTCGACCCCAACGTGGTCGGTGAAGAGCACTACCAGGTGGCGCGCGCCGTGCAGAACACGCTGCAGCGCTACAAGGAACTGCGCGACATCATCGCCATTCTGGGCATGGACGAACTGGCACCGGACGACAAGCTGGCCGTGGCCCGCGCTCGCAAGATCCAGCGTTTCCTGTCGCAGCCTTTCCACGTGGCCGAAGTGTTTACCGGCGCGCCCGGCAAGTACGTGTCGCTCAAGGAAACCATCCGCGGCTTCAAGATGATCAGCTCGGGCGAGTGCGATCACCTGCCGGAGCAGGCCTTCTACATGGTCGGCACCATCGACGAGGCTTTCGAGAAGGCCAAGAAGCTGGCGTCCTGATCGTGACGCCGGCCGGGCAGGCGCCCCAGGCGCCGCGCCCGGCCGGCGTCACGAACAGCGCCATCGGCCTCATCAAAAGCGAAAGGAACACGACACATGAGCACCATCAAGGTCGACGTTGTCAGTGCTGAAGAGTCCATCTTCTCGGGCGAGGCCACCTTCGTGTCCCTGCCGGGCGAGCTGGGCGAGTTGGGCATCTACCCGCGTCACACGCCGCTGATCTCGCGCATCAAGCCGGGCTCGGTGCGCATCCAGACGGGCGACGGTAAGGAAGAGTTCGTCTTCGTGGCCGGCGGCATCCTGGAGGTTCAGCCCCACCACGTGACCGTGCTGTCCGACACTGCCATCCGCGGCAAGGACCTCGACGAGCAAAAGGCCACCGAGGCCCGCAAGGAAGCCGAGGAAGCCCTGCGCAACGCCAAGACCCAGATCGACCAGGCTCGCGCCCAGTCCGAACTGGCCGTGCTGGCCGCCCAGGTTGCCGCGCTGCGCCGCTACCGCGACAAACGCTGAGCGACAGACGGACGGCTCGCGCCTGACACGAATCAGCCACCCGAAGGGCGACCCCGGGTGGCTTTTTCTTTGGGCGCGCCGCACTATCATTTGGCCTTATGCCCAAGACCCGTATGCGAGCGGCTGCCCTGTCCGGCAGCCCGGACGAAATTGAACTGGCCTTCTACGAAGCCCTGCGCGACGGCGACGTCGACCGGGTGATGGCCTGCTGGGGCGACGAGGACGAGATCGTCTGCGTGCACCCCGGCGCGCCGCGCCTGGTCGGTGCCGGCGCGATCCGCCGTGGCTACGAACAACTGCTGGCCCGCGGTGCGCTGCGTATCCAGACCGAGCAGGTGCGGCGCATCGAGTCCCTGGCCTGTGCCGTGCACAGCCTGATCGAGCGTGTCGAGGTCGTCGACGAGGAAGGCGGCGTCGACGAGCTGTACGTGGTGGCGACCAACGTGTACCAGCGCCAGTCGCAAGGCTGGCGGCTGGTGGCCCACCACGCGGGGCCGGCCTCGGGCGCCGAGCTGCACGAGGTCAACGACAACCCCTCGGTGCTGCATTGACGCAGCCGGCCGCTCCAGCAGGCGCGGCAGGCCTGGCGTCGATGCGCTACCAGCCGGCCCGTTGGCTGGGCGGCGATGGCGAGTGGGCCGGCCATGGGCAGACGATCTGGCCCGCCTTGTATTCGCGGCGTTTTGCGAGCGACGCACCGGTCTACCGACGCGAGCGCTGGCCCACGCCCGACGGCGATTTCATCGACGTGGACTGGCTGGTGGACAGCGCCGGTGGCCGCGCTCTGGCGCCACCGTCAGCCCACGTCGATGCAGCTGCTTCGCCCGCCGAGCGCCCGCTGCTCGTGCTGTTCCACGGGCTGGAAGGCTCCTCGCGCAGTGCCTATGCCGAAGCCCTGGCCGATGCCTGCGCGGCGGCGGGCTGGGCTTTCGCGGTGCCGCATTTCCGGGGCTGCAGCGGCGAGGTCAACCTGGCGCCACGCGCCTACCATTCGGGCGATTTCGAAGAGGTTGGCTGGATCCTGGCGCGCCTGCGCGAGCGGCACGCCGGTCCGCGGCTGGCCGTGGGCGTGTCGCTGGGCGGCAATGCCCTGCTGCGCTGGGCCGAGGAAGCGGGCACGCAGGCCAGGGCGCTGGTGCGGGCCATCGCCGCCGTTTCGGCGCCGCTGGATCTGATGACGTCGGGCCTGCACCTGGGCCAGGGTTTCAACCGCTGGGTCTACACGCGCATGTTCCTGCGCACGATGAAGGCCAAGGCCGCGCTCAAGCTGCGCCAGTTTCCGGGCCTGTTCGATGGCGAACGTATGCGTGCGGCGCGTGACCTGTGGCAGTTCGACGACGTGTTCACCGGGCCGCTGCATGGCTTTCAGGGTGTGGCCGGGCCACGTGACGGCGATGCCGCGCGAAGTGCTGCGATGGATGGCGCAAGCGTCGGGTTGAGTTGATGTTCCCGCACGTCACGTCGCAAACCGTCGCGTAGAACGGGCCGCGCCTTGGGCGCGGCTGCTGGGCCTACCGGGGTGCCTGACTACGCTCATGTCCCCCGCCGTTCGCCTGACGGCGCCCGGCTCCGCCTTGACTTCGCTCCGTCAGGCACCCCGGCAGGCCCAGCCATGCCGTGGGGTGTTCGGGCGCCTGCGCTCCAGCCTAAAACCTCGGCAATTCCGGATGCGCCCAGCCCTGCCGGCTGCCGCGAATCACGACCTTGCCGTACTCCGCGCAGCGCGCCAGGGTCGGGATGACCTTGCCGGGGTTGAGCAGCCCTTCGGGGTCGAAGGCGTGCTTGACGGCGATCATCTGTTCGCGCTCCTGCGGCGTGAACTGCACGCACATCGAGTTGAGCTTTTCCACACCCACGCCATGCTCGCCCGTGACCGTGCCGCCCATGGCCACGCTGGTCTCCAGGATGTCGGCGCCGAACAGTTCGCAGCGGTGCAGTTCGTCGGGGTCGTTGGCGTCGAACAGGATGAGCGGGTGCAGGTTGCCGTCGCCCGCGTGGAACACGTTGGCGCAGCGCAGGCCGTACTTCTTCTCCATGGCCTGGATGGCCAGCAGGATGTCGGCAAGACGTTTGCGCGGGATGGTCGAGTCCATGCACATGTAGTCGGGACTGATGCGGCCGCTGGCGGGAAAGGCGTTCTTGCGCCCGCTCCAGAAACGCAGGCGCTCGGCCTCGTCCTGGCTGACGGCGATCGCGGTGGCGCCGGCCTGCTGCAGCACGGCGCGCATGTGGGCGATCTCTTCCTCGACCTCCTCGGGCGTGCCGTCGGACTCGCACAGCAGGATGGCCTCGGCCGACAGGTCGTAGCCGGCGTGCACGAAGTCCTCGACGGCGGCCGTCATGGGTTTGTCCATCATCTCCAGGCCGGCCGGGATGATGCCGGCCGCGATCACCGCCGCCACGGTGTCGCCGGCTTTGCGCACGTCGTCGAAGCTCGCCATGATGCAGCGCGCCAGCTGCGGCTTGGGCACGAGCTTGACGGTGACTTCGGTCGTGACCGCCAGCATGCCTTCGCTGCCGATCAGCACGGCCAGCAGGCCCAGCCCCGGCACGTCGAGCGCGTCGCTGCCGAACTCGACGGCCTCGCCCTCGGCCGTGTAGCCCTTGACCTTGAGCACGTTGTGCACCGTCAGGCCGTACTTCAGGCAATGCACGCCGCCCGAGTTCTCGGCCACGTTGCCGCCGATGGTGCAGGCGATCTGGCTCGACGGATCGGGCGCGTAATACAGCCCGTAGGGCGCGGCGGCCTCCGAGATCGCCAGGTTGCGCACACCCGCCTGCACCACGGCCGTGCGGCTGGCCGGGTCGACCGCCAGGATGCGGTTGAACTTGGCCAGACTCAGCGTCACCCCGCGCGCGTGTGGCATCGCGCCGCCCGACAGCCCCGTGCCCGCGCCGCGCGCCACCACGGGCACGCCCAGCGCGTGGCAGGTCTGCAGCACCTGCTGGATCTGTGCATAGGTCTCGGGCAGCGCCACCGCCATCGGCCGCTGGCGGTAGGCCGTGAGGCCGTCGCATTCGTAGGCCGTGGTGGTGGTGTCGGTCCACAGCACCGCGTGGGCGGGCAGGTGGCGCAGCAGCGCCTGGACGACCTGCCGCTGGTGTTGCGGTGAGGCTGGCGGTGATTCGACCGGCGGGGATGAGTGCAGCGCAGCGTCCATGTGCGGCATTGTAGGAAGCCCCTCCGTTACAGCTGTGCGGGTTTGTGGGGACGCCGGGGCGTGTGCGGCCCTGGCGACCGAGGCCAGAAGGGGCATGCTTTCAAGACGGCTCGCTGGCGTGCGCCGGCATCGCCCGCAGCGCGGCCGGGGCCGAGCGCACGATGATCGCCATCTGCATCACGAATCCCGCCAGCGCCACCAGAAGGCAGACCGGTTCGCCGGCCAGCATGCCCACCAGCGCGCCCAGCGCGGCGCCAACAGGCCGCGCGCCGGCATTGGCGGTCAGGAACACGGCAGAGACGCGGCCCAGCATGGCGGCGGGCGTGATGTGCTGGCGCAAGGTGGTGGTCGCCACGGTCCAGACCATGGGGCCGGCGCCCAGCAGCAGAAAGGCCAGTCCGGCCAGCCAGGGCGAGGGCCACACCCAGGTGAGCGCCATGCAGGCGGCGGCAAGGGTCGCGGCGACGGGCCCCAGCACCAGCACGCGGCCGAACGGCAGCGCCCGCATCAGCCGGGGCGCGCAGGCCGCGCCGGCCAGCATGCCCACGCCCGACAGTGCCAGCGTCAGGCCGATCCATGTGGCGCTCAGCCCCATCACGCGCGCGGCATAGGACACGTACACGCCCATCAGCACGAACCACGCGATGTTGAACACCACGGCCGTCGCAAGAATGGGCCGCAGCCACGGGTCGGTGCGCACGAAGGCCACGCCGGCGCCGATCGCATGCCACGGCGTGGGGGCCACGGCTGCCGGGCGACGAGAGGGCTCGGCGCGGCGGGGCAGCAGGCCCAGTGCGGCCACGGACAGCAGCAGCGCGGCGACGATAGCGGCCGCCACGCCGAGCCCGGCGACCAGATAACCCGCCACGGCAGGGCCTGCGGCGAAGGCCGCCGCGCGCGCCAGTTCCAGCCGGGCATTGGCGCGAGCCAGCAATGTCCGGGGCGCCAGGGTCGCCACCAGACCCGGGGTTGCCACGGTATAGGCCACGGTTCCCAGCGCCCCCAGGAAACCCAGCGCCGCCAGCAGGCCGAGCGACAGGGATTGCGTCGACCACGCCAGCAGCAGGGCAGCCAATGCCAGGGCGCGCAGACCTTCCGCTGCCGCCATGAGCCGCGCGCGCGGCAGGCGGTCGGCCAGCCAGCCCAGCGGCAGCGAGGCCAGCAGGAAGGGCAAGGTCTGCGCGGCGGCGAGCAGGCCCGTGGCCCCGGGACCGCCGCCCAACGCCAGCACCACGATGAGCGGCGCGGCAGCCAGGCTGACCTGTTCGGCAGATTGGGCGGCGAGGTTCGAGGCCGCGAGGCGGGAGAGGGCGGAAGGCCAGGGCTGGGACATGAAATGCGCGGGTGGGTGAAACACCGCGCGACTCTAGGATGCTGGCCGCGCGGGCGCTTCCCGTTTCTTGCGCAGCAAGGCCGCGTGAAGGGGACTCAGGTCGGCGACCGCTGCGGCGCGGCCGCCGCCAGGCGCCGGGCCGCGGCCACGCAGGCCACCACGCCCAGCGTGGCTGCCAGCATGGCGGGGCTGACGGGTTCGTGCAGCAGCCAGGCGGCCAGCACCAGGCCCAGGAAGGGCTGCAGCAATTGCAACTGGCCGACGGCCGCGATGCCGCCCAGTGCCAGGCCCCGGTACCAGAAGACAAAGCCGATGAGCATGCTGAACAGCGAGACATAGGCCAGGCCGAGCCAGGCGGGCAGGGGAATGCCGGACCAGTCGGGCGCGGGCGCCAGCAGGCTCCAGCCGGCCATGGCGGGCAGGGCCAGCACCAGCATCCAGCAGATCACCTGCCAGCCGCCCAGCCGGCGCGACAGGCGCCCGCCCTCGGCATAGCCATAACCGCAGGCGGCCACGGCGGCGATCATGAGCAGGTCGCCCCGCGTGGTTGCCGCCGATGCCTGATCGGGTGCCTGGTAGCCCGCAAAGGCGGCGACGCAGGCGCTGCCGGCCAGCGCGAACAGCCAGAAGGCCGGGCGCGGCCGCTCGCCACCACGCAGCACGCCGAACAGGGCGGTGGCCAGCGGCAGCAGGCCGATGAAGACGATGGAGCGCGCGGCAGTGATGTGCTGCAGCGCCAGCGCCGTCAGCAGCGGAAACGCCAGCACCACGCCCGCGGCGCCCAGTGCCAGGCCGGGCCAGTCCCCGCGCGCAGGGGTGGAGGGGCGCAGCGCCAGCAACACCATCAATGCCAGCCCACCCGCGATGGTGGCGCGCAGCGCCGTCAGCAGCAGCGGATCGAAGCCGGCCACGGCCAGCCGCGTGGCCGGCAGCGAGCCGCTGAAGATGGCCACGCCGATCAGTCCTTGCAGCCAGCCGCGGGTCGTGGTGTTCATGGTCAGGTGTTTCCTTGCGACAAAACCGCAGTGTGGCCCGATACCCCAGGCGAAGCCAGACACAGAGGCATACAATTTCGCCGAACTGTATGGCTATCACCGGCCGTACACAGAGCCCGGCGCGCCGCATCGAGCGCGACCCCATCCCCTTTTGGCCGCGCTGGCGGGACACCATGGACGACGCCTCTGCCACGCTGACCACCCACGTCATGGACACCGTGCGCCGCCGCATCGCCGGGCGGCAGCTCGTGGCCGGCGCGCGCCTGCCTTCGGTGCGGGCCATGGCGGGGGTGACGGGCGTGTCGGTTTCCACGGTGGTCGACGCCTATGGCCGCCTGGTGGCCGAAGGCGTGCTGCAGGCGCGGCGCGGGTCGGGCTTTTATGTCGCGGCGGCGCTGCCGGCGCTGTCGCTGCAGGACGTCGGGCCCCGGCTGGACCGCGAGGTCGATCCGCTGTGGGTGGCGCGGCAGTCGCTGGAGGCGGGCGACGGCCTGCTCAAGCCCGGCTGCGGCTGGCTGCCGGCCGACTGGCTGCCGCATGACGCGACTTGCGCCGGGCGCTGCGCACGCTGGCGCGGGGCGAGGCCGCGGCGCTCGCCGACTACGCCAGCCCGCTCGGCCTGGCGCCGCTGCGGCAACTGTTGGCGCGCCGCCTGGGCGAGCTGGCGATCGAGGCCGCGCCTGACCAGATCCTGCTGACCGACTCGGGCACCCAGGCGCTGGACCTGCTGTGCCGCCTGCTGCTGACGCCGGGCGACGTGGTGCTGGTCGACGACCCGTGCTACTTCAACTTCCACGGCCTGCTGCGGGCCCACCGGGTGCGTGCGGTGGGCGTGCGCTACACGGCGCAGGGACCGGATCTGGCACAGTTCGAGCAGGCCGACCTGACCATTGCCGAGGACGGCATCTTCGACGACTTTGAGCCCGAGCCCACGGCGCGGCTGGCGGCCTTCGACGGCCTGGCGAGGGTGGTGTACGTGGGCAGTTTTTCCAAGACGCTGTCGGCGGCCACACGCTGCGGTTTTCTGGCGGCGCGGCGCGACTGGGTGGAAGCCACGGCCGATCTGAAGATCGCCACCGCCTTCGGCAGCAGCCGGCTGGGCGCCGATCTGGTCTACCAGATGCTCAAGGCCGGCAGCTACCGCCGCCACGTCGAGGGCCTGCGCGAGCGGCTGGCCCGCACGCGAGGGCCGGTCGCGCGCCGGCTGGAGGCGCTGGGCATCCGGCCCTGGATCGAGCCGCGCGGCGGCATGTTTCTGTGGTGCGAACTGCCGGACGGCGTCGATGCGGCCGAGCTGGCGCGCGCGGCCCTGGCGCAGGGCGTGGTGCTGGCGCCGGGCCAGGTCTTTGGCGCGTCGCCGGCGGCGGCGCGCTTCATGCGTTTCAACGTCGCGCAGTGCGGCGATGCGCGGCTGGACGCGGTCCTGGCCGGGCTGCTGGCCCGGCCCTAAGTCGAGCATCAGGCGGCAAGAACGCCGCCCTGGCTTCGTTTACTTGAAGACCACCGTCTTGTGGCCGTTGAGCAGCACGCGGTGCTCGCTGTGCCACTTCACGGCGCGCGCCAGCACCTGGCTTTCGGTGTCCTGGCCGCGTGCGGTCAGGTCCTCGACGGTGTCGGTGTGGTCGGCGTGGGCCACGTCCTGCTCGATGATCGGGCCTTCGTCGAGGTCGGCCGTCACATAGTGGGCGGTCGCGCCGATCAGCTTCACGCCACGGTCATGCGCCTGGTAGTAGGGCTTGGCGCCCTTGAAGCTGGGCAGGAAGCTGTGGTGGATGTTGATGGCGCGGCCAGCCAGCTTGCTGCACAGGTCGTTGGAGAGCACCTGCATGTAGCGCGCCAGCACGACCAGCTCGGCGCCTTCGGCCTCGATGATCTCGAGCTGCCGAGCCTCGGCCTGCGCCTTGGTGGCGGCCGTCACGGGCACGTGGTGGAAGGGGATGTTGTAGCTGGCCGCGAGCTGGTAGAAGTCGCGGTGGTTGCTGACGATGGCGCGGATGTCGATCGGCAGCAGGCCGCTCTTGAAGCGGAACAGCAGGTCGTTGAGGCAGTGGCCCTGGCGGCTGACCATCAGCACGGTCTTCATGGGCGCCGTGCGGTCGTGCAGCGCCCAGCGCATCTGGAAACCCTCGGCCAGCGGTGTGAGCCGGGCCTTGAGCGTGGCGTGGTCGAGGTCGGCGCAGACGAACTGCACACGCATGAAGAACAGGCCCGTGGCTGGGTCGCTGTACTGCGCGGCTTCCTCGATGTTGCCGCCATGCTCGAGCAGAAAGCCCGAGACGGCGTGCACGATGCCCGTGCGGTCCGGGCAGGCCAGGGTGAGGATGTAGGAAGAGGTCGTCATGTCGTTGTGAAGATGTGGACGCAGCCAGAGGCGGGCGTCAGACCACCGCGCCGGCGTTGGGGTCGTTCGGGTCGTGTTTGTTGCCCGAGCTCTTGACCAGGTCCTCGCGCTTGACGCCCAGCCACATCGCGATCGCCGCCGACACGAAGACCGACGAGTAGATGCCGAAGACGATGCCGATGGTCAGCGCCAGCGAGAAGTAGTGCAGCGTCGGGCCGCCGAAGAAGAACATGGACAGCACCACCGCCTCGGTCGAGGCGTGGGTGATGATGGTGCGGCTCATGGTGCTGGTGATGGCGTGGTTGATCACCTGCGGCGTGTCCATCTTGCGGAATTTGCGGAAGGCCTCGCGGATCCGGTCGAAGATCACCACCGATTCGTTCACCGAGTAGCCCAGCACGGTCAGCACGGCGGCCAGCACGGCCAGCGAGAACTCCCACTGGAAGAAGGCAAAGAAGCCCAGGATGATCACCACGTCGTGCAGGTTGGCGATGATGGCCGCCACCGCGAACTTCCACTCGAAACGAAAGCCCAGGTAGACCGAGATGCCGATCACCACGAACAGCAGCGCCAGCAGCCCGTTGTGCACCAGCTCGTCGCCGACCTGCGGGCCGACGAATTCGGTGCGGCGCAGCGTCACGCCCGGCTCCTGCGCCTGCAGCGCGGCCAGCACCTGGTCGCTTTGCTGGGCCGTGCTCTGGCCGGGGCGCACCGGCAGGCGGATCATCACGTCCTGCGAGGTGCCGAAGTTCTGCACCAGCACGTCGTCGCCATAACCGAGCTGGCTGACGGCGCCGCGCACTTTGCCCAGGTCGGCCGACTGCGTGTAGTTGACTTCCATCACCGTGCCGCCGGTGAACTCCACCGACAAATGCAGGCCGCGCGTGGCCAGGAAGAACACGGCCAGCGCAAAGGTGATGAGGGAGATCGCGTTGAGAACCAACGCGTGCTTCATGAAAGGGATGTCTTTCTTGATGCGGAAGAATTCCATGATCGCTGCTCGCTTTCCTGCTCAGGAGGCCTTGCCGGTCTTGCCGGCGCCCAGCTTGCCGCCGCCCAGCTTGGGCGCGGCGGTCTTGGTGGCGGGCGCATCGTCGTCCTCGACCAGGAGGCCGCGGCCGGCCACCGTGGTGGTCTGCACGTCGGACTTCCAGATCTGGCCGATCGACACGCTCTTCAACTTGCGCTGGCGCCCGTACCAGAGGTTGACCAGGCCGCGCATGAAGAACACGGCCGAGAACATCGAGGTCAGGATGCCGATGGCGTGCACCACGGCAAAGCCGCGCACCGGGCCCGAGCCGAAGGCCAGCAGCGCCAGCGCCGCGATCAGCGTGGTCACGTTGGAGTCCAGGATGGTGGCCCAGGCGCGGTCGAAGCCGGCGTGGATGGCCGCCTGTGGTGCGGCTCCGGCGCGCAGTTCCTCGCGGATACGTTCGTTGATCAGCACGTTGGAGTCGATCGCCACGCCCAGCGCCAGCGCCATGGCCGCGATGCCGGGCAGCGTGAGCGTGGCCTGCAGCATCGACAGCACGGCCACCAGCAGCAGCAGGTTGACCGCCATGGCGATGCTCGAGAACACGCCGAAGAGCATGTAGTAGATGCTCATGAACACCAGGATGGCGACGAAGCCCCACAGCACGCTGTGAAAGCCCTTGGAGATGTTCTCGGCGCCCAGGCTGGGGCCGATGGTGCGTTCTTCGATGATCTTCATGGGCGCGGCCAGCGAGCCGGCGCGCAGCAGCAGCGCGGTGTCATTGGCTTCCTGGGTGTTCATGCTGCCCGAGATCTGCACCCGGCCGCCGCCGATTTCCGTGCGGATGACGGGCGCGGTCACGACTTCGCCCTGGCCTTTTTCGAACAGGATGATGGCCATGCGCTTGTTGACATTGGCGCGCGTGACGTCACGGAACACGCGTGCGCCCTGCGCGTCGAGCGTGAGCGAGACCACGGCCTCGTGCGTCTGCTGGTCAAAGCTGGGCTGGGCGTCGGTCAGGTTCTCGCCGGTCAGGATGACCTGCTTTTGCACGATCACCGGCCGGCCGTTGCGGTCCAGGTAGCGCTCGCTGCCGAAGGGCACCGGGCCACCCGCGGATTCGGCCGCACGGCCGGCGGCGCTTTCATCGACCAGGCGGATTTCCAGCGTGGCGGTGCGGCCCAGGATGTCCTTGGCCTTGGCCGTGTCCTGCACGCCCGGCAGTTGCACCACGATGCGGTCCAGCCCCTGCTGCTGGATGATGGGCTCGGCCACGCCCAGCTCATTGATCCGGTTGTGCAGCGTGGTCATGTTCTGCTTGAGCGCAAGCTCCTGCACGCTGCGCGCGGCCTGGGGCGTGATGGTGGCCGTGATCTTGTAGCCGGCGCCGTCGGGGGCGGTGGTGAACTGCAGCTCGGTCAGTTGCTGGCGGATGACGTCGCCGACGGCATCGCGCGTGGCCTCGTCGCGTGCGATCACTTCGATGGCCTGGCCATTGCGGTTGATGCCGCCGTGGCGGATGTTCTTGTCGCGCAGCAGCGTGCGCAGGTCGCCGGTCAGGGCTTCGGCGCGTTTGCTCAGGGCTGCGGCCATGTCGATCTGCAGCATGAAGTGCACGCCGCCGCGCAGGTCCAGGCCCAGGTACATGGGGTGCGCGCCCAGGGCCGAGAGCCAGTCGGGCGAGCGCGAGAGCAGGTTGAGCGCGACCACGTAGCCGGCGTCGTTGGTGTTGGTGACCAGCGCCTTCTCGATCGCGTCGCGGGCGCGCAGTTGCACGTCGGTGCTGGCAAAGCGGGCACGGATGGAGCCGGCCTCCAGCGAAACAGCGTCGGGCTGGATGCCGGCCTGGCTGAGCGCCTGTTCGACCCGCGCGAGCGCGCCGGTGTCGATCGGGGCCGTGGCCCGGGCGCTGGAGACCTGCACGGCAGGCGCCTCGCCAAAGAAGTTGGGAAGCGTGTAGAGGACGCCGATGGCCATGGCGACCACGATGACCAGGTACTTCCAGAGCGGATAACGATTCATGACCGTGTTGTCCCGAGTTGAACAAGCAAAGCAAAAGCCGGGCGGCTGGCCCGGCTGGGATGGCTCACGGCGCGATCCGGCATCGGCGCGGTGCCCATCTCTGAAAAAGCGCCACCCCACGCTTTGTGGAGTGTTGAGTCTGGGGACATGGGAGCGGCGCGTGGCGGCAAGGTTCAGTCAGGCCCCTTGCCGGGGGAAAACCGAGCGGGCAGGCTTACTTGACGGTGCCCTTGGGCAGAACCTGCGTGACGGCGCCGCGCTGCACCTGCACTTCCACGCCCGAGGAAATTTCCAGCGTCAGCTGGCCTTCGCCAATGGCGGTCACGCGGCCGAACAGGCCGCCGGAGGTCACCACCTCGTCACCCTTGGCCAGGGCTTCGATCATGGCACGGTGCTCTTTTTGGCGCTTCATCTGGGGGCGGATCATGATGAAGTACAGCACCACGAACATCAGGACCAGCGGGGCCATGCCGGTGAGCGAGCCCAGCAGGCTGCCGGATTCTGCGGCGGCAGGGGCGGTCTGGGCGAAAGCGGAAGAAATGAACACGGTGAAAGACTCCACAAATTTAGGAATAGGGTGGCGAAAGCGGCCGCCGGCCCCGGCGGGGGCTGGGGACGAACCGTAAATTGTAAGCGGCAGCGGTGGCCTGGGGTCGGAGACCCAAAATGGCGTCCCGGGCCGCCGATCAGCCCGGCGGGGCCTGGCCGTGCCGCTGGTTTTCCCGCTCCGCGATCAGGTCGGCAAAAGCCCGTACCTTGGCTGGCCGAAACCGCGCCGGGGGAAACACGAGATGGATGCCGCCGGACGGCAGCGCCCACAGGGGCAGGACCTGAATCAGACGCCCGGCTGCCAGGTCCTGCGCCACCACGTAATCCGGCAGCACCGACAGCCCCGCGCCCTGGCGCACGGCCTCGAGTACCGCCAGCGTCGTGTTCATCGAGATGGCTGGATGCACCGTGACATGCTGTGGCTCCCGTTCAGGGCGCGAGAAATGCCAGTGCGTGGGGTCGCGCAACGCCTTGTTGGCCACGAAGGGCCGTGCCGTGATGTCCTTCGGCGCCTCCAGGCCGGTGATCTGCTGACGCAGCAAGGGCGCCGCCACCAGCAATTGCCGGAACCTGCCGATCTGCCGGGCTTGCACATTCAAATCGGTCAGCCAGCCCACGCGAATGGCCAGTTCCGCCTGCCCCGCTGCCAGATCGAGGGCCTGGTCGCTGAGCACGGCATCCACCTTGCACCCCGGAAAGCGGCGCGTGAACTCGGTGATGCATGGCACGACGGCGGTGATGCCGTAGTCGAGCGGAGCCGTCAGATGCAGCGTGCCCGAGGGCTCCGCGGCCGTCTCGCCCAGTTCTTCGAAGGCATCGCCGGCTTCCTTGAGGATCAGCGCACAGCGCTGATAGAAATTGTTGCCCGCCTGCGTGGGCATCACCTTGCGTGTCGTGCGTGTCAACAGCGTGGTCCTGAACTCGCGCTCGAGCCGCGCCACCTGCTGGCTGACCACTGCCTTGGTGACGTTCAGGTGATCGGCCGCGGCGGTGAAACTGCCGGTCTCCACCACGGCCGCGAAGTAGGCCAGGCGCTTGAGGTTGGCGAAGTGCGCAACGTCGAACTCACCCGAATTGTTTGCTTTTTGCATACGGTCTATCTATTTGAGGCCTCTTTATTTGTCAATGGCGGTTTCTTAGCATCGGCAAAACGAACGGCTGGGGCCATCAGGGGCAAGACGCCGCACGATGCCTTCGACCCGCTGGGCTGCGGGGCCCTCGAATCGGCACACCTGGGCCGACCTTTTCTTTTCACCTGAGGATCCTCATGATGACTCGCCGCGATTTTGTTCAAACCGCCGCAGCCGCTGGCGCCGCCACCACGCTGGCAGGCCGCGCCAGCGCTTCGGGAACGGGGGCTCCCTTGCAATGGCAACACTTTCCCGCTGGCGAAAAAGGGTTCTTTCGTGCGCCCGTCCTGTTGTCCGGCGCCCAAGAAGCCATCTTGATCGACGGCGGCTTCTCGCTGCCCGATGGCCGAGCCCTGGCCGCCGCGATTCAAGCGTCGGGCAAGACACTGACCACCATTTACATCAGCCAGAGCGACCCGGACTACTACTTCAGCCTGGGCCCCATCAAGGCGGCCTTTCCTCAGGCCAAGGTCCTTGCCGCGTCCGACACGATTGCCGCCATCCGAGCCAGTGCCCAGAAAAAAATCGACGTCTGGGCTCCGCAGCTCAAGGAGAACGGTCCACAGAAGCTGGACGACATCGTGTTCCCCGACGCTTTCGACGCCCCCTCGCTGACGCTGGAAGGCCATGTGATCGACATCGTGAAGGCGCAAGGCCTGGACAATCGCCGCTACCTGTGGGTGCCTTCCTTGAATGCGGTCTTTGGGGGCGTGCTGATTTTCTCGGGGCTGCACGTCTGGACGGCGGACACCGCGACGCCGGCACTGCGCGCGGCCTGGGTCCGGAACCTGGAATCCATTGCCGCACGCCAGCCGGCCGTGGTGGTGCCCGGCCATCTGGCCAGCAACGGCGCCTTGGATGTCTCGGCCGTGAACGACACCCGCGAGTACCTGCTGGCGTTCGAGGACGAAGTGGCCAAGGCCAGCAACAGCGATGCGCTGATTGCCGCCATGAACAAACGTTATCCCGACGCCGGGCTGGCACCGACCCTGCAGATCGGGGCCAAGGTGGCCAAGGGCGAGATGAAGTGGGGTTGATCCCCGGTGGAGAAAACCATGGCAACCCCTCTCGACATCATCCGGGCGACCTATGAAGGCTCGTCGCAGGACAACGGCAGAAACCTGCTGGCAGCGCTGGCGCCCGATGCCACATGGACCGAAGCGGCGGGCTTCCCGTATGCCGGCACCTATGTCGGTCCCGAGCAGATCGTGGCCGGCGTCTTCCAGCGGCTGGGCACGGAGTGGGAGGGCTACCGGGCCCAGGTCCACACCTACCTGGCCGATGGCGACCGCGTGGCCGCCTTCGGCGTCTACTCAGGTACGTACCGCAAGACCGGCAAGTCGATGACCGCAACCTTCGCTCACCTCTATCGCCTCGTGGACGGCAAGATCGTGAGCATGGAGCAGATCGTGGACAGCCACGTGGTGCAGCAGGCCCTGCAGGCCTGAGGCCAACACGAGAAGCCGGCGCCGATCACGCCACTTTCTGGGTGGGTGCCGGCTGCTCATAGGCCTCGATCAACTGCTGCCAGCGCACACGTGCGGCCTTCAGGTTGTTGGCCTTGATGTGCCCGTAGCCCTTGATCTGTTCGGGGATGCGGGCGATCTCGGCGGCCAGCGACAGGTGGTCGCGGTCCAGGCGGGGCAGCAGGGCCTCGATGCTGGCGCGGTACTCGGTGATCAGCATCCGTTCCTCGCGCCGCTCGTCCTGCCAGCCGAACACGTCCAGCGCCGTGCCGCGCAGGCCGCGCAGGCGCGCGAGCAGGCGAAACAGCGGCAGCATGCCGCGCCCGAAGGTGCGCTTGACGCGCTGGCCATGTGCGTCGTGGCGCGCCAGCAGCGGCGGGGCCAGGTGAAAACGCAGTTGGTAGTCGCCTTCGAACTGCGTGGCGATGCGTTCGAGAAAAGCCGGGTCGCTGTGCAGGCGCGCCACTTCGTACTCGTCCTTGTAGGCCATGAGCTTGAAGAGGTTGCGCGCGACGGCCGTTGTCAGTTGGCTGGCGCCTGGCACGGCCTGTGTTTCGGCCTGGCGCACCTGTTCGACGAAGAGGCGGTAGCGCTGGGCATAGGCCTCGTTCTGGTAGCCGCGCAGGAAGTCGTAGCGGCGCTGCACGGCCTCGTCGAGCGCGCCCGGCGCGCCATGGCTGGCAGCCAGTGTCTGGCGCAGCGCCTGCAGCGGAATCACCTGGCCGGGCTCGATCAGCCGCTGCACGGCCGCGCGGTCGTGCGCGGCGCGCCGGCCCCAGGCAAAGGCGGTCTTGTTCTGCTCCACCGCCACGCCGTTGAGTTCGATGGCGCGCATCAGCGTCTCCAGCGCCAGCGGCACCCAGCCGCGCTGCCAGGCGTAGCCCAGCATGATGGGGTTGGCGTAGAGGCTGTCGCCCATGAGCCGCGTCGCCAGCGTGTCGGCATCGATCAGGCCGACCTGGCCTTCGCCCGCCGCGTCCTGGATCTCGTGCACGCAGGCGCTGCCCGGGTTCTGCCAGCCGCCGTCCTTGACGAAGGCGGCCGTGGGCGGGGCGTGCTCGCACAGCGCCACGAAGGTGCGGCCGTGCTGCACGCGCATCAAGGTTTCCTTGGACGCCGTCACGATGGGGTCGCTGCCGATCACCAGCGCGGCGCCGGCCAGGCCCACGCGCGTGGTGTGGATGTCTTCCTGGCGTGCGGCCAGCAGGATGTGGCTCCAGGTCGCGCCGCCCTTTTGCGCCAGGCCCGCCGCGTCCTGTGTGACCACGCCCAGGCCTTCGAGGTGGGCCGCCATGCCCAGCAACTGCCCGATGGTGATGACGCCCGTGCCGCCGACGCCGGCCACCACCACGCCCCAGGCCGGCTGGCCTGCGCCCAGCGTGGGCAGCACGGGCGCGGGCAGGGCCGGGCCGTCGTGGGGCGAGGCCTTGCGTTCGTTCTGGCGCTTCTTCATCTGCCCGCCCTCGACGGTCACGAAGCTCGGGCAAAAGCCCTTCACGCACGAATAGTCCTTGTTGCAGGTGCTTTGGTTGATGGTGCGCTTGCGGCCGAACTCGGTCTCCAGCGGCTCGACCGACAGGCAGTTGGACTGCACGCCGCAGTCGCCGCAGCCTTCGCACACGGCTTCGTTGATCAGCACGCGGCGCGCCGGGTCGGCCAGCTTGCCGCGCTTTCTGCGGCGGCGTTTTTCGGTGGCGCAGGTCTGGTCGTAAATGATGATGCTGGTGCCGGCGATCTCGCGGAACTGGCGCTGCAGCTCGTCCATCTCGTCGCGGTGGTGCACCGTCACGCCGGGGGCGAGCTTCACGCCCGTGTACTTGCCGGGCTCGTCGCTCACGATGATGAGCCGGCTCACGCCTTCGGAGATCACGCTGTTCATGATCTGCAGCACCGAGTGGCCTTCGGGGCGCTCGCCCACCTGCTGCCCGCCGGTCATGGCGACCGCGTCGTTGTAGAGGATCTTGAAGGTGATGTTCACGCCCGCCGCAATGGTCTGGCGGATCGCCAGCAGGCCGCTGTGAAAGTAGGTGCCGTCGCCCAGGTTGGCGAACACGTGTTTTTCGTGGGAGAAGGCCTGCTGGCCGACCCAGGGCACGCCTTCGCCGCCCATCTGTGTGAAGCCCAGCGTGGCGCGGTCCATCCAGGTCGCCATGTAGTGGCAGCCGATGCCGCCCAGCGCGCGCGAGCCCTCGGGCACTTGGGTAGAGGTGTTGTGCGGGCAGCCCGAGCAGAACCAGGGCACACGCTCGCCCGGCGACTGCAGCGCGGCCAGCGCGCGCTCCTGCGCGGTGATGACGGCCAGCCGTGCGTCGAGCTGCGCGGCGGTGTCGGCGTCCACGCCCAGCTTCTTGAGGCGCTGGGCGATGGCCTGCGCGATCAGCGAGGGCGACAGGTCGGCGTTGGCGCGCAGCAGCGTGTTGGCCGTCGGGTTGGGCATGGCCCATTCGCCGCCCGAGAAGTCGCCCGACAGCTCATTGAACTTGCCCAGCACGTTGGGCCGCACGTCGGCGCGCCAGTTGTAGAGCTCTTCCTTGATCTGGTATTCGATGACCTGGCGTTTTTCCTCGATCACCAGGATCTCCTGCAGCCCGGTGGCGAAGTCGCGCGTGATGCTGGCCTCCAGCGGCCAGACCACGGCCACCTTGTGCAGCCGGATGCCCAGGCGGCGGCAGTCGGCGTCGTCCAGGCCCAGGTCGGCCAGGGCCTGGCGGGTGTCGTTGTAGGCCTTGCCGCTGGCGATCAGGCCCAGGCGGTCGTGCGGGCCCTCGATCACGTTGTGGTTGAGCCGGTTGGCCCGCACGTAGGCCAGCGCGGCGTACCACTTGTAGTGCATCAGGCGCGCCTCCTGCTCCAGCGGCGGGTCGGGCCAGCGGATGTGCAGGCCGCCGGGCGGCATCTCGAAGTCGTCGGGCGTGATGATGCGCACGCGGTCGGGGTCGACTTCAACGGTGGCCGAGGACTCGACGATCTCTTGAATGGTCTTCATGCCCGACCAGATCCCGGCGTAGCGGCTCATGGCGAAGGCGTGCAGGCCCAGGTCCAGGATCTCCTGCACCGTGGCCGGGAAGAACACCGGCGAGCCGCAGGCCTTGAAGATGTGGTCGCTCTGGTGCGCGGCGGTGCTGCTCTTGGCCACGTGGTCGTCGCCGGCAATGGCAATCACGCCGCCCCAGGGCGTGGTGCCGGCCATGTTGGCGTGCTTGAAGACGTCCGAGCAGCGGTCCACGCCCGGCCCCTTGCCGTACCAGATGCCGAACACGCCGTCGAACTTGTGCGTGCCGGCCGGCGCGTAGCCCAGCTGCTGCGTGCCCCAGACGGCGGTCGCGCCCAGCTCTTCGTTGACGCCGGGCTGGAACACGATGTGGTGAGCCTTCAGGTGCTCGGCCGCCTTCCACAGCGCCTGGTCGTAGCCGCCCAGCGGCGATCCGCGGTAGCCGCTGACGAAGCCGGCCGTGTTCTTGCCGGCGGACTGGTCGCGCATCTGCTGCAGCATGGGCAGCTTGACCAGCGCCTGCACGCCGCTCATGAAGGCGCGCCCGTGGTCGATGCGGTACTTGTCGTCGAGCGAGGCCTCTTGCAGGGCGCGCAGAACATGCTCGGGCAGCGGGGCGTTCATCGTGATCTCCTGGTTTTTATGCGAAGGCGCTGGCGCTGGTGACGCCAGCGTTCCTGTGAAAAAGTCTAGGAGCGACCCCCTGAGAAGTCCTTTCTTTCCTGCGCCGTGTTTTCCCTAGATTTGGAAAGGATGTTTCTGCAAATAATGCGTTGTGGACAAACTTGACCGCTACGACCTCGCCATCCTGAAAGAACTGCAAGTCAACGCCCGGCTCACGAACGCCGAGCTGGCGCAGCGCGTGGGCCTGTCGGCGGCGCCCTGCTGGCGGCGCGTGCGGGCGCTGGAAGAGGCCGGCATCATCACCGGCTACCGCGCGGTGGTCGACCGCAGCAAGGTCGACTTGGGCGTGCTCGCCTTTGTGCGGCTCGACGCCGACCGCATCAGCGGCGGCGCTATCCGCGACCTCGAACGCGCCATCCAGGCGCTGCCGCAGGTGCTGGCCTGCCACTACATCAGCGGCACCGGCACCTTCGAGCTGCAGGTCGTGGCGCGCGACCTCGACGCGTTTTCGCAGTTCGCGCGCGAGCACCTGTTCCACCTGCCCCACGTCAAGGACATGCAGACCAGCTTCTCGCTCGGCGAGATCAAGGTCAGCGGCGTGCTGCCGCTCGACGGCTGAATTCCGCGGCACGCTCGCGTGCGGCGCAGCGCCGCTGCCGGTATCGGCAGTCTGGTGGAAACCCTTGGGTCAGCGGCAAGAGCAACGTGCCAGAACGGCGTTTATTCGCAGTCAACGTTCGGCGACCCGGTTCCTAGAATCAAAAGCACAGCGCCCGCCTCCGATGCGGGCGTGACTTTGTCCCGCTCGGCATCCACGTGGCGCGTGCACCCATGGGTCCGTCGGTGGCCACCACGATCACCCCATCTGTCTTATGAGCCGCTGGATCGCCCGTCTGAAGTTTTCACGCAAGTTCCTGCTCATCGGCGTGCTTGCGTGCCTGATGTTCCTGCTGCCGACCGTGCTGCTCATCCAGGGCTCGCTCGCCAGGGTCGGCGTTGCCGCCCATGAGCGCCTGGGGCTGGAGCCCGCGCAGCAGATGCTGACGCTGCTGCGGCTGGCGCAGCAGCACCGCGCGGCGGCGGCGACGTCGCTGGGCATTGGCGAGGCGGCGGCGGGCGCGGCCACCGAGCGCCAGGCGCGCCAGCAAGACATCGAAGCCCTCGTGGCGCAGCTGCAGGCATCGACGGCGCGGCTGGGCGACAGCGAACTCGACGCGCGCCTGGCCGGCTGGTACGCCGACTGGCAGGCGCTGGTTGCCGCCGTGGGCAACAAGTCCATCCAGGCCGCGGAGAGCAACCGGCGTTATGCCGAGCTGGTCGACCGCCAGCTGGGCCTGATCGAGGACGTGGCCAACAGCTCCGGCCTGGCGCGCGACGCCGACATGCGCAGCCACTACCTGCAAAAGGCCGTGCTCGGCGACCTACCCCAGATGGCCGAGGCGCTGGGCCAGATGCGCGCGCGCGGCGCGCTGCTGCTGGCCCGCGGCGAGTCCACGCGCGAGGACCGCGCACGCATCGACAGCATCGCCGACCGCGTGCGCCAGCACTACGCCAATGCACGCAAGGCGCTGGAACTGGCGGCCGGCGGCCACCTGCCGGCCAGCGTGGAAGACGCCCGCAAGGCCGCGCTGGCCGCAGCCGAGGAAGGTATCCGCATGGCGGGCGAACACATCGTGCGCGCCGAGTACCTGTCCCTGCCGCCCGAGGAATGGTCGACCCGCATGACGCAGGTCATCGACACCCAGTTCGCGCTGGTCGACGCGGTGTTCGCCGTGCTGCAGGAATCGCTCGACAGCCAGATCGCCACGCTGCAGCGCAACATGCTGGTCCTGGTGGCGGTGCTGGCCGCGCTGGCGGCGGTGTCGCTGTGGATCATGGTGATGGTCACGCGCTCGACCACGCAGGCGGTCGATGCCGCCGTGCGCATGGCCGAGGCCGTGGCCGCTGGCGACCTGTCGCTGCGCGTGCGCGCCGAAGGCCGCGACGAGATCGCCCGCCTGCTGCAGGCCCTGGCCGTCATGACGGACCGCCTGGGCCAGGTGGTGGGCACGGTGCGGCTCAATGCCGAAAGCGTGGCCAGCGCCAGCGTGCAGATCGCGCAAGGCAATGCCGATCTGTCGGCGCGCACCGAGCAGCAGGCCAGTTCGCTGGAGGAAACGGCGGCGTCCATGGAGGAACTGGGCTCGACCGTGCAGCAGAACGCCGACAGCGCCCAGCAGGCCAATCAGCTCGCGCGCAGCGCGGCCGAGGTTGCCACGCAGGGCGGAACACTGGTCGGGCAGGTGGTCGAGCGCATGAAGGACATCAACCAGAGCTCGGCGCGCATTGCCGAGATCATCGGCGTGATCGATTCCATTGCCTTCCAGACCAACATCCTGGCGCTCAACGCGGCGGTCGAGGCGGCGCGGGCCGGCGACCAGGGCCGGGGTTTTGCCGTGGTCGCCAGCGAGGTGCGCGCGCTGGCCCAGCGCTCGGCCTCGGCGGCCAACGAGATCAAGGCGCTGATCACCGCCAGCGTCGAGCAGGTCGAGCAGGGCTCGGCGCTGGTCGACAAGGCCGGCGCCACGATGGGCGAGATCGTCGCCTCGGTGCGCCGTGTCAGCGACATCGTGGGTGAGATCAGCGCGGCCTCGGCCGAGCAGAGTTCGGGGTGGCCCAGGTCGGCGGCGCCGTCAGCCAGATGGATGCGACCACGCAGCAGAACGCCGCGCTGGTCGAGCAGAGCGCGGCCGCGGCCATCAGCCTGAAGTCGCAGGCCGAGCAGCTCGTGCAGACGATGGCGGTGTTCCGGCTGCCGTCGGCGGCGCGCTGAGAACCGGCAGGCGCCGCAGCGCCGGCCGTCGGACCGGTCAGGGCTGCGCCGCCACGGCCTTGCCCTTGGGCCAGATCGCCCAGAGCTGCAGATCCTGCTTGAGCGTGCCGGCCACCTCGCCGGCATCAGGCCCCCAACCCACGAAGAAATCGGCGCGCACCGCGCCCAGGATGGCGCTGCCGGTGTCCTGCGCCATGACCAGGCGCTGCAGCGGCACCGTCGGGCCCGGGCTGGCCAGCCAGACCGGCGTGCCATAGGGAATGCTCTGGCGGTCCACCGCAATCGAGCGGCCCGGTGTCAGCTCCACGCCCTGCGCCCCGCGCGGCCCGAAGGACGCGTCCGCGCCCGCCAGGATTTCCTGGCGGAAGAACACGTAGCGCGGGTTGGTCCAGAGCATTTCATTGAGGCGCGCCGGGTTGGCCGCCGCCCAGGCGCGGATGCCGGGCCAGGTGGCATCGGTGATGGCGCGCTGCTGCAGCAGCCAGCTGCCGATGCTGCGGTAGGGCTGGCCGTTGTTGGCGGCGTAGGCCACGCGCACGATGCGCTGGCTGCCGTCGGGCTCGGTCACGCGCAGCCGGCCCGAGCCCTGGATGTGCAGCACCAGGGCTTCGATCGGGTCGTTGAGGTAGGCGATCTCGCGCCCGCGCAGTTGCGCCTGCACGGCCGGCTGGGTGTCGATCTGCTGGCGCGTGAACCAGGGCTTGCCATTGCCCAGGCCCGGCGGCGGGGTGTACAGCGGGATCGTGAAATCGCCCGTGGGCTGGCGTGTGGCCGGAATGATGGGCTCGAAGTAACCGGTGAGCAGGCCGTTGGCGGGCGCGGCCTGGCCCGGCAGCGGCTCGATGCGGTAGGGCTGCCAGTTGCCCATGAGCCAGGCGCGCTGCTGATCAGGTGTCGCGATGCTCAGGCGCCGGATGGTCTCGCAGGACGAGGCCAGGGCGGGCGCGGGTTTTTCGCAGCTCTTGATCCAGGCGTTCCAGGCTTCGTGCAGGGCGTCTTCGGAAAAGCCCGGCAGCTCTTTCCAGCGGACCGGCGTCCACCGGCTCTTGGGCTGGTAGATGACGGCCGGCAGCGGCGCGTCGTCGGACGGCAGGGCCGAGGGCAGTTCGGCGGGCGATGTTTCGCCACCGGGCTCGGCGATCTTGTAGCGGCTGGCGCAGGCCGTGAGCAGCGCGATGAGGCTCACGGCGAGAAGCAGCCGCAGGCTCGAAATGCGAAGGGGCATGGGGGCGAAGCGGTTCTTGCGGGTGATGGGGCCACGAGGCGAGGCCCGATTGTGCGTCAATGCCGACCGGAACTTGCCTCAAAGCAGAGCCGCCAACGGGTGTTTGGTTCAGCGCCGCGCCGATGCGCATGCACAGTCCAAGAGGTTTGATCTTGCCCCCGTTTCACGGACACCCCTATAAGCGATTAACTATCGCAATAGGAGGTGGACGATGACCAAGAGCAAGGCAGGCAGAAAGGGGCAGGAGTTCAGCCTGGAGTTCAGGCAGCAGGCACTGTTGCGAGCGGCCACAGAAGGGGTAACCACGGTGGCTCGTGATCTGGGGTTGCAGCCTGCCCAGCTGTACAGTTGGCGCGCCCAGGCGCGGCGGCACGACCAGGACGATCAGGCACAACGCTTGGAGTTGGCCGAACATGCACGGCTCAAACGTGAAGTGGCGCGGCTGGAGGAGGAGAACGCTTTC
>WNDQ01000048.1 GCA_009912175.1 Paracidovorax wautersii
GAAAGCGTTCTCCTCCTCCAGCCGCGCCACTTCACGTTTGAGCCGTGCATGTTCGGCCAACTCCAAGCGTTGTGCCTGATCGTCCTGGTCGTGCCGCCGCGCCTGGGCGCGCCAACTGTACAGCTGGGCAGGCTGCAACCCCAGATCACGAGCCACCGTGGTTACCCCTTCTGTGGCCGCTCGCAACAGTGCCTGCTGCCTGAACTCCAGGCTGAACTCCTGCCCCTTTCTGCCTGCCTTGCTCTTGGTCATCGTCCACCTCCTATTGCGATAGTTAATCGCTTATAGGGGTGTCCGTGAAACGGGGGCAAGATCACGCTGGCCCAGGCCCAGCTCGTCGACCAGGTCGACGGTGACCTGCTCCAGAATGCCGGCGCGGATGCGGCCCAGCACGTAGTCGCCGCTCTGGCGCTCCACGATGACGTTGTCGATGCCGGCCTTGTGCAGCAACTGGCCCAGCAGCAGGCCGGCAGGACCGGCCCCGATGATCGCAACTTGTGTGCGCATGTCTTGTCTCCCGATGCGTGTGGATCGAATACGGCCAAGCGTAGGATTGCCTGCGGATCCGCACCAGGGCCCAGCATCGTTTCTTGCGCGATGATCGGATCGTTTGCGTGACAATCGCGCAAAACATAACCCTGGAGACCCGTCATGGCCCCATCCCGCAGCACCGCGCCGGCCGCCGAACCCGGCATCCACCACGCCGATTTCATCGCCGGCATGGCCAAGGGCATGGCCGTGCTCGAAAGCTTCGACACCGAGCGCCAGCGCCTGAACGCCACGCAGACGGCCGAGCGCGCCGGCCTCACGCGCGCGGCCGCGCGCCGCCACCTGCTCACGCTGGCCCACCTGGGTTATCTGGAAACGGACGGCCACGCGTTCTGGCTCTCGCCCAAGGTGCTGCGCTTTTCGGGCAGCTACCTGGCATCAGCACGCCTGCCGCGCATCGTGCAGGCCACGCTCAACCGCCTGGCCGCGCAAACGCTGTCGTCGTATTCCGTGGTCGTGCGCGACGAGGCCGAGGTGGTGATCGTCGCGCGCAGCGCCACCTACAGCGGCGCCGAACGCCTCCTGGCCTACGGCCTGCACCTGGGCGCGCGCCTGCCCGCGCACGCCACCTCCACCGGCCGCGTGCTGCTGGCCGCGCTGGCGTCGCGCGATTTCAACGCCTGGCTCAAGGCACGTGAATTGACGCGGCTCACGCCCCGCACCCTCACGGAACCACGCCAGCTCAAGAAAGCCATCGCCACCGTGCGCGCGCAGGACTACTGCCTGGCCAGCGAGGAACACGAGCTCGGCGTGCACGCCCTGGCCGTGCCCCTGCGCGACATGCAAGGCCGCACCCTGGCCGCGCTCAACGTCGTGAGTTCACCGCGCCAGCGCACCCCCGAGGCGCTGCTGCGCGAGCAACTGCCGCTGCTGCAGGACGCGGCGCTGGAGTTGCGGGGGTTGTTGTAGGCCGGTCCCGCTCGCCTTCGGTCTCGATCACGTCAGGCACCGTGGCGCGGGAAAGTCGATCACGCTCTTGATGATCTCGCGCATTTCGGCGATCAACGGCCGGGAATCGTCGCGGCGCCATTGCACGGTGTACTGCAGCGGGGCCATCGCGCCACCGCGTGTCAGGATCCGGAGCACCCCGCGTGCCTGCAGGGCCTCGGCCCAGCCTTGCGGCATGTAGGTAAAGCCCAGCCCCTCGGCCACCATGCCGACGACGGCTCCCCAGCTGTTGCAGCTCAGCCTGCGCTGCACGCCCAGGCCATGCCGGACCAGCCAGTCGTCCAGGGTGCGCGTGGTCCCCGAACCGACCGGCAACGCGATCAGCAGTTGTTCACGCATCAGCTTTTGCGGCAGGTCGGTGCCGGCCCGCGCGATGAGCGCATCGCTGGCGACCCAGACAAAACGCACCTGCGCCACCGGCTCTAACGCCAGCGTGCTGCGCGAGGAGGGCCCGGCAATGACCACGCAGTCGAGCTCGCCATCCTCGATGCGCCGCTCCAGTTCCTGCCCGATGTCGGCATGCGGCTCCAGCACCAGTCCGGGGTGCAACTGCGCGACTTTCTGGACCAGCTTGGGCAACCAGGTCAGTCCGCTGAGTTCGCCGCACCCCAAACGGCAGCGCCCCTGCAGGCCGACCGTGCGGCCGGCCGCCTGCTGCAGCTGCGAGGCCGCGTGCAGCAGTTCGCGCACGCGCGGCAGCAACTGCTCGCCATGCGGCGTCAACTCGGCCGCCCGGCCACTGCGATCGAACAGCTGAACGGCCAGCGAGGCCTCCAGTTCGGCGATGCGTTTGGACAGCGAGGACACCGACACATGGACGCGCTCGGCCGCGACCGTGAAATTCAGGCAGGTGGCCGCCCAGTAGAAGGCTTCAAGTTGCTTGAGTGTCATGGTTCATCAGCCAGGATTTGAACGCCTTTATTTTCCATAAAGCGAAACATCATTTTTTATTTTTTTCGCTTTTATCAAAAACGCGAGAGAACTACATTGGCCTCGGCAACCCTGCATGGCCGCATGGCTGTCGCACAAGAAGACCCGGAGACAACGCATGACTTCCCCGCCCCAGCGCCCCCTGTCCGCCGCCCGGCAGTCCGCCTCACCGCCCCTGGCGGCCGCGCCCGCCGCACGGCCATTGCCACGCGCCTGCCGCGGCGTGCTGTCGCTGGACGACTTCGAGCGGCGGGCCCGGCGCCATTTGCCGCGCCCCATCCATGCCTATGTCAGCGGCGGCGTGGAAGACAACCATGCGCGGGCCGAGAACCGCCGCGCCTTCGCCGACCTGGCATTGCGCCCGCGCGTGCTCACGGGCGTGGCGCGGCGCGACCTGGGCTTCGAGCTGTTCGGTCGCCGCTACAGCGCACCGATCGGCCTGGCCCCCATGGGCATCGCAGCCCTGTCCGCCTACCGCGGGGACCTGGTGCTGGCGCAGGCGGGCGATGAGGCGAGTGTTCCGGCCATCATGAGCGGCTCGTCGCTGATCCGGCTGGAAGACGTGATGCGCATCGCGCCCCACACCTGGTTCCAGGCCTATCTGCCGGGCGACCTGGCGCAGATCGACGCCCTTCTGGCCCGCGTCGAGGCGGCGGGCGTGCGCACCCTGGTCATCACGGTCGACACGCCGGTCGCCGCGAATCGCGAGAACAACGTGCGCGCGGGCTTCTCCACGCCGCTGCGCCCCAGCCTCGCGCTGGCCTGGCAGGGCCTCAGCCACCCCCGCTGGCTGTTCGGCACCTTCCTGAAGACGCTGCTGCGCCACGGCATGCCGCATTTCGAGAACAACCACGCCCACCGCGGCACGCCCATCCTCTCCCCCAGCGTGCTGCGCGACTTCCCGGACCGCGCGCATCTCGACTGGACGCACCAGGCCGCCATCCGCCGGCGCTGGCCGGGCACGCTCGTCATCAAGGGCATCCTGACGCCTGAAGACGCGGCCATCGCCCGCGACCACGGTGCCGACGGCCTGATCGTCTCCAACCACGGCGGCCGCCAGCTCGACGGGGCCGTGGCGCCGCTGCGGGTGCTGCCCGGCATCGTGCGTGCCGTGCCCGACCTGCCGGTCATGCTCGACAGCGGCGTGCGGCGTGGAACCGATGCCATCAAGGCGCTGGCGCTGGGCGCACGCTGCGTGTTCGTGGGCCGGCCCTTCAACTACGCCGCCGCGATCGGTGGCCTGGCCGGCGTGGCGCACGCCATTGCCTTGCTGCGCGAAGAAATCTCGCACGACATGGCCATGCTGGGCCTGGCCCGGCTGGCCGACATCACCCCCGCCTGCGTCCGCCACACCGCGGCCTGGGACGAATTCCCCTCCACACAGACCCACGCATGAACCCGCACCAGAACTTTCACCGCCAGTCGGACCCGACCACCATCGACGCGCCGCTGACACACCCGACCCAGCGCGTCGTTCGTTTCGACTTCTGGCTGGACCCCGCCTTCGACCGCATCGTCTCGGCCGCGCCGGGCGTGACACTGCAGACCTGCGCCATGGAAGGCGCCGACGACCAGGCCTGGGCTGCGCTGGCCCAGGCCCAGGTGCTGCAGATCTCTGCCGCCAAGGACGACCTGCCGCGCCGCTGGTTCATCACCGCGGAACTGCTCCAGCGCTGTCCACAACTGCTGGCGGTCTCGTCCAGCGGCTCGGGCTGCGACACCATCGACATCGAGGCCTGCACATGCGCTGGCGTGCTGGTCATGAACCAGGCCGGCGGCAACGCCGACGCCGTGGCCGAGATGGCCATTGGCCTGATGATCTCGGTGATGCGCCGCATCCCGGAATCCGACCGCTATCTGCGCGGCGGTGCGCGCGACTTCAGCCGCGAAGACCTCATGGGCCACGAGTTGAGGGGCCGCACGATAGGCCTGGTGGGTGTTGGCGAGGCCGGCCGCCGCGTGGCCGCATTGGCCCGCGCCTTCGGCATGCAGGTGATCGGAACCGACCCGGCGTTCGACACCACACAACTGGCCGCGCGCGGCGCCGAGGCCGTGTCCCTGGGCGAGTTGCTGCGCCGCGCCGACATCGTGTCGCTGCATTGCCCGCGCAACGCCAGCACGCTGGGCCTGATGGACGGCCAGGCCTTTGCCGCCATGAAGCCCGGTGCGGTCTTCATCAGCACGGCGCGCGGCGGCATCCACGACGAGGCGGCCCTGCATGCCGCGCTCGCCAGCGGCCACCTGGCCGGCGCCGGCCTCGACGTGTGGGACCAGGAGCCGCCACCTGCCGAGCATGGCCTGCTGAAGCTGCCCACGGTGGTGGCCACCTTTCATACCGCCGGCGTCACACACGAGGCCCGGCGCAACAACGCCACGCTGGCCGCCACGCAGATCGTGCAACTGCTGGCCGACGGCCAGCCGCCCGCGCGCCTGGTCAACCCCGCGGCCTGGCCGCAGGCCTCGCAGCGCATCGCCGCGGCGCTGGACCGCGGCACCTGAGCCCCCTCACCGCTTCCCCCACAACAAGGGTCCCCGAGGCCCACCAGGAGACAAACCATGACCCACCGTTCCCCCCGGCGCGCCCTGTGCGCCTGCATCGCCGCCATGGCCCTGTGTGCCATCGCACGACCTGCGGCGGCGCAGGGCGACGCGCCCTACCCCACGCGGCCCATCGAGATGATCGTGGCCTACAGCCCCGGCGGCGGCACCGACCTGGTGGCGCGGCTGCTGGCCCGGCACCTGGAGAAACAGTTGGGAGCCAGCGTCGTGGTCCTGAACCGGCCGGGAGCGGGCGGCGGCATCGGCTTTGGTGAACTGGCGCGGGCCAAGCCCGACGGCTACACCATCGGCTTCATCAACACGCCCAACGTGCTGACCATCCCCATCGAGCGCAAAAGCAGCTTCCACTGGCGCCAATACGACTTGCTGGGCAACCTGGTGGACGACCCGGGCAGCTTTGCCATTCACAACACCAACGCCATCACGACGCTGGCGGGCCTGACGGCCTTCGCCAAGGCCAATCCCGGCGCGGTCACCGTGGGCACGACCGGCACGGGCTCGGACGATCACCTGGCCATGCTGCTGTTCGAGAAGGCCACCGGCACGCAGTTGACACATGTTCCCTACAAGGGCGCGGGCGAGGTGCGGGCCGCGGCCACCAGCCAACAGATCGTGATCGGCGCCATCAACGTTGGCGAGGTGCTGGCCTACCAGAAGGGCGGCACGCCGATCCGGCTGCTGGGCCAGATGTCCGCCAAACGTTCGTCGCTGGCACCGCAGACCCCCACCTTCAAGGAAGAAGGCATGGACATCGAGCTGGCCTCGCTGCGCGGCCTGGCCGCCCCCAAGGGTCTGCCGCCAGCCGTGCGCGAGAAACTGGTCGATGCCGTGGCCACCATCGCCGCCGACCCTCAGTTCCAGCAGCAGGCCGAAGCGCTGTACGCCCCGCTGCGTTATCTTGCGCCGGCTCCCTACGCCGCCGAACTGGCGCGCACCGAAACCGGGTTTCGCAAGCTCTGGGACGAAATGCCCTGGCAGGACAAGCCCTGAACACGGCCTCTGCCGTCTGCGGGCGCCGCCCCGTGGCGGCGGATGATCAGCTCTGGAGCTGCTGCTCCAGCTGATGCAGCACGCGATAGCACGGCAGCACCTGCGCCACGCTGGAGTTGGGCTCGCGGCCTTCGCGGATGGCGGCGAAGAATTCGCGGTCCTGCAGTTCGATGCCGTTCATCGACACGTCGACCTTGGAGACGTCGATCTTTTCTTCCTTGCCGTTGACCAGGTCGTCGTAGCGCGCGATGAACGTTGCCGTGTCGCCGATGTAGCGGAAGAAGGTGCCCAGCGGGCCGTCGTTGTTGAAGCTCAGGCTCAGCGTACAGATCGCACCGCTCTTGGCCTTGAGCTGGATCGACATGTCCATGGCGATGCCCAGCGTCGGATGGATCGGGCCCTGGATGGCGTTGGCCTGCACGATCTCGCCGGCCTGGTAGGCGAACAGGTCGACCGTGTGCGCGGCGTGGTGCCACAGCAGGTGATCGGTCCAGCTGCGGGCTTCGCCCAGCGCGTTGGTGTTGGTGCGGCGAAAGAAGTAGGTCTGCACATCCATCTGCTGGATGTTGAATTCGCCGGCCTTGATCTTGTTGTGCACGTACTGGTGGCTGGGGTTGAAGCGGCGCGTGTGGCCGACCATGGCCACCAGGCCGGTTTCCTTTTGCAGCGCGGCCACGGCCTCGGCGTCGGCCAGGCTGTCGGCCAGCGGGATCTCGACCTGCACGTGCTTGCCGGCCTTCAGGCACTGGATGGCCTGCGCGGCATGCATCTGCGTGGGCGTGCACAGGATGACGGCATCGACCTCGGGCAGCGCCAGGCTGTCGGCCAGGTCGGTGGTGACGTGCTGGATGCCGTACTTGTCGGCCACAGCGCGCGTCTTGTCGAGGTCGCGGCTGATCAGCGAGACGACTTCCACGCCGTCGATGTTCTTGATGCCGTCCAGGTGCTTGATGCCGAATGCGCCGGCGCCAGCCAGTGCGACTTTGATGGTTTTGTTGCTCATCAGTTGTTCTCCAGAATCAGGTGTCCGACGGCCGTGTTGGAGGCCGGGACGTGGTAGAAGCGGTGCCGCACGGTCGGGGCCTTGCCGCCGGCGACGTCGGCCATGGCACCGCGCGCAATGTGCCACATGACCAGCTCGATGCCCTCGGAACCGGCTTCGCGCACGTAGTCGATGTGCGGCACGGCGGCCAGTCCGGCGGGGTCGGCGATCATGCGGTCGAGGAAGGCGTTGTCCCACGCGCGGTTGATCAGGCCCGCGCGCGGGCCTTGCAACTGGTGGCTCATGCCGCCCGTGCCCCAGATCTGCACGTTGAGGTCCTGCGGGAAGCTCTCGATGGCGCGGCGGATCGCCTGGCCCAGGTTGAAGCAGCGCTGGCCCGACGGCACGGGGTATTGCACGACGTTGACCGCGAAGGGAATCACCGGGCAGGGCCAGGCGAAGTTCTCTTGACTGGGCTGGCCGCAGACCAGCGACATCGGCACGGTCAGGCCGTGGTCGACGTCCATCTTGTTGACGATGGTGAGGTCAAAGTCCTGCTGGATCACCGACTGCGCGATGTGCGCGGCCAGCTCCGGGTGGCCCACGACCGTGGGCACGGGGCGCGGACCCCAGCCTTCGTCGGCTGGCTGGTATTCGGCGGCGGTGCCGATGGCAAACGTCGGGATGAAGTCCAGGCTGAAGGCCGTGGCGTGGTCGTTGTAGACCAGGAAGATGACGTCGGGCTTGTTGGCCTTGAACCATTCCTTGGTGACGTCGTAGCCGGCAAAGACCGGCTTCCAGTAGTCTTCCTGCGTCTTGCCCAGGTCGATGGCCGCGCCCACGGCCGGGATGTGCGAGGTGTAGACGGATGCGGTGATGCGTGCCATGGTCAGTCGCTCGCTTTCTGGCCGGCGTGGCCCTGGGGTTGGTTCTGGGCCTGCGCGTCGCCGTTCTCGCCGATGTAGCGGTTGCCCTCGGCCGAGCGGCCGCCCTTGATCATCATGTTGCGGTACTCCTCCTCGGTCATGCCGGTCATGGAGCCCGCCATCTGCTGGAAGCTCTTGCCGTCGGTCGCGCCGATCTTGGCCAGGAAGTAGATGTTGCCGCCCAGCGCGATGCAGCGGTTGAGGTCGCGGGCCAGCACGGCCTGCTTCTGCTCCTCGCTCATGGCCCATTCGTCCAGATAGGCCCGCTCGTTCGCCTTGAAGCGCGCGCGGTTGTCGGCCTTCATCAGCGACATGCAGAACTGGTTGAGGTGGTAGCCCTTGCGCGACTGGTCCGCATCAAAGATGGTCGTGCCAGGCACGTCGGCATACGGTTTTTCAAGCGACATCTCAGTCTCCCCAATAAAGTCGCGTGGGATTGTCGACCAGCAGCTTGCGCTGCAGCTCGGGCGTGGTGGCAACGTGAGGAATGAAATCGACCAGCAGGCCGTCGTCGGGCATGTGGTTCTTGAGGTTGGGGTGCGGCCAGTCGGTGCCCCAGAGCACGCGGTCGGGGAAGGTCTCGACGATGCGGCGGGCAAAAGGAATCACGTCCTGGTAGGCGTTCTGCTCGCCGTCCAGCGCTGCCGGGCCGGTGATCGACAGGCGCTCGGGGCAACTGACCTTGCTCCAGACGTTCTCGTGCTCGCGCATGAACTTCACGAACAGCTCGAATTCCGGGCCGTCCACGGGCTTGCTCACGTCGGGCCGGCCCATGTGGTCGACCACCACGGTGGTGGGCAGGCTGGTGAAGAAGTCCCACAGCTCGGGCAGGTCGACCGCCTCGAAGTAGATCACCACATGCCAGCCCAGCGGGGCGATGCGGTGGGCAATTTCGAGCAGTTCGTCCTTGGGTGTGAAGTCGACCAGGCGTTTGACGAAGTTGAAACGCACACCCCGCACGCCGGCTGCGTGCAGTTCCTGCAGCTCCGCGTCCGAGATGCTGCGCTTGACCGTGGCCACGCCCTTGGCGCGGCCGCCCGAGGCCTGGAGCGCATCGACCAGCGCGCGGTTGTCGGCGCCGTGGCAGGTGGCCTGCACGATCACGTTCTTGTCGAAACCCAGGTGGTCGCGCAGCGCAAACAGCTGGTCCTTGGAGGCGTCGCACGGCGTGTACTTGCGTTCGGGCGCAAAGGGGAACTGGTCGCCCGGGCCAAAGACGTGGCAGTGGGCATCAACGGCGCCAGCGGGTACCTGAAAACGCGGCTTGGAGGGACCGGCATACCAGTCGAGCCAACCCGGTGTTTTTTCGAAACTCATGGATTCATCTCCTCTCAGTCGATGTAACGCAGGCCGGCTTTTTCCAGCGGCTCGCGCATCTTGTACATGTCCAGGCCCAGCACGCCCGAGGCCAGCTTGTCGCGCTTTTCGCCCTCGAAGGACTCGCGCTTGCGGGCCGCTTCCAGCGTCTGCACGGCCCGCGCGGCGGGCACGCAGACCACGCCGTCGTCGTCGGCCACGATCACGTCGCCGGGCGTGACCAGCATGCCGGCGCAGACCACGGGGATGTTGACCGAGCCGATGGTCGCCTTGATGCAGCCCTTGCTGCTGATGGCCTTGCTCCAGACCGGGAAGTGCATTTCCTGCAGCGTCTTGACGTCACGCACGCCGGCGTCGATCACCAGCGCACATGCGCCACGGGCCTGGAAGCTCGTGGCCAGCAGATCGCCGAAGTAGCCGTCGGTGCACTCGGCCGTGATGGCGGCCACGACGATATCGCCAGGCTGGATCTGCTCGGCCACGACGTGCATCATCCAGTTGTCGCCGGGGTGCAGCAGCACGGTGACGGCGGTGCCGGACACCTGCTGGCCGGCGTAGATCGGGCGCATGTAGGGCTTGAGCAGGCCGACGCGGCCCATGGCCTCGTGCACGGTGGCCGAGCCCAGCGCGGCCAGGCCGTCGGCGGCTTCGCGCGGGGCGCGCTGGATGTTGCGATAGACGACGCCGAGTTCATACATAGGAGATCTCCTGAAGGGTTGTCGATGGCGGGGGCGCGCGGCTTGGAACCCGTTTTTAAAGGCCCTTGGCCTTGAGCTGGGCGTCCAGGCGCGAGAACACGCGGCGCGTGTTGCCTTCGTAGATGGCGTAGCGGTCGTCGGCCGACAGCGTCTGCGCGGCTTCGATGTAGCGCTTGGTGTCGTCGTAGTAGTGGCCGGTGGTCGGGTCGATGCCGCGCACGGCGCCGATCATCTCGGAGGCAAACAGGATGTTCTTGACCGGAATCACCTTGGTCAGCAGATCGATGCCGGGCTGGTGATAGACGCAGGTGTCGAAGAACACGTTGTTCAGCAGGTGCTCGTCGAGCAGCGGCTTTTTCAGTTCCTGCGCCAGGCCGCGGAAACGGCCCCAGTGGTAGGGGGCTGCGCCGCCGCCGTGCGGGATCAGGAACTTGAGCGTGGGGAAGTCCTTGAATAGCTCGCCCTGGATGCACTGCATGATGGCCGTGGTGTCGGCGTTCAGGTAGTGCGCGCCGGTGGTGTGGAAACACGCGTTGCAGCTGGTGCTGACGTGGATCATGGCCGGGATGTCGTACTCGACCATCTTTTCGTAGATCGGGTACCAGTGGCGGTCGGTCAGCGGCGAGCTGGTCCAGTGGCCGCCGGAGGGATCGGGGTTGAGGTTCAGGCCCACGTTGCCGTAGTCCTTGACGCACTTTTCCAGTTCGGGAATGCAGGTGGCCGGATCGACGCCGGGCGACTGCGGCAGCATGGCGGCCGGCACGAAGTGCTCGGGGAACAGCTGCGCCACGCGGTAGCACAGCTCGTTGCAGATCGCGGCCCAGGTCGCCGAGGTGTTGAAGTCGCCGATGTGGTGCGCCATGAAGCTCGCGCGCGGCGAGAAGATGGTCAGGTCCGAACCGCGCTCCTTCATCTTGGCGAGCTGGTTGGTCTCGATGCTCTCGCGCAGTTCGTCGTCGCTGATCTTCAGGTCGCGCGCCTTGGGGCCGAGCTCGGGCGTGTTGAGGTTGGCGATCTGCTGGTCGCGCCAGTCGGCCAGGGCCTTGGGCGCGGTCGTGTAGTGTCCGTGGCAATCGATGATCATGGTGCGTCCTCGCGGTCTTCTGGAAGGGGGTGGAGGCAGCCTCGATGCACGCATCGCACGGGCGGGCGCCCTGCCCGCCTCGCCCTGCCGGACAGGTTCGGCAGGGCGGCTTGTCTCCGGATTCTGGACGACGCGAACGGGCCGGGCTGCGCGCCGCCCAGGCGCCCATGGCCCAGCCGCCGATCGTCTTTCCGATGCATTGTCCCGGCCTCGCCGGCCGCGCACCACCGGGACTTGCCGCTATCAGCTATGCCCAGTTGATATAACTCTGGGCGATCATTCTTTCTTTAACATAGCCGCATGGATCTCAAACAACTCGAGTACTACGTCCGCGTGGCCGAAATGGGCAGCTTCACGCGCGCGGCCGCCGTGCTGAACGTCGCCCAGCCCGCGCTGAGCCGGCAGATCCGCCTGCTGGAGGTCGAGCTGCGGCAGAACCTGCTGGTGCGCAATGGCCGCGGCGTGACCACCACCGAGGCGGGCAAGCTGCTGCTCGAACACGGCCGGGGCATCCTGCTCCAGGTCGAGCGCACCATGGAAGAGCTCAGCCGCGTGCGCGGCAGCCTGTCGGGCCGCGTGGCCATCGGCCTGCCGCCCAGCATGGCGCGCGCGCTCACGATCACGCTCACGCGTGAATTCCGCAAGCGCCTGCCCTACGCCACGCTGTCGATCAGCGAGGAGCTGTCGCTGTCGATGCAGGAAAGCCTGCTCAACGGCCGGCTCGACATCGCCCTGCTCTACAACCCGCCCTCGCTGCCCGAGCTCGACATCAAGCCGCTGATGCAGGACGCGCTCTACGTGGTGGCGCCGCAGTCCGACGGCCTGGCGCCCGGCCCCCTGCGGCTGTCCGAGGTGGCGCGCATGCCGCTGGTGATTCCCGCGCGCGCCAACGCGATCCGCGCGCTGGTCGACAGCCAGATGGCCGCCATCGGCTGCAAGCCGACCATTGCGCTGGAGATCGACGGCGTCTCGACCATTCTGGACCTGGTGGCCGACGGCGCGGGCGTGGCCATCCTGCCGCAGTACGCGGTGGCCAGCCACCCCGGCCAGTTTTCACTGCACGCCATCACCGCGCCTGCGCTGCTGAGCCTGGTGGCGCTGGCCACCTCGGCGCGCCGCACCCACACGCTCACGCAGCAGACGGTGATTCAGTTGCTGGAAGACGTGTGCCGCCAGCTCTTTGCCGACCGCATCATCCAACTGAAGGAATAGCGCCGGCCCGGCGGCGGTGCAGCGTCAGCGGCTGGCTGCGCCGCAGCACGTCCAGCGCCAGGTGGCTGGCGCTGCGTTCGGCACGCGCCATCACGTCGGCATTGGGCTGAACCGCGCCGTCGCCGCGCACGTCCGCGAAGGCGAAGTGCCCGCGGTAACCCACCTGCCCCAGCCGCGCCATCAGCGCCCGCAGGGCTGGCGCGTGCAGGCCTTCTCCCGGGAACAGCCGCTGCTCGCCGTTCAGGGTCTGCGCGGGCGACAGGGGCGAGAAGGTGTCGGCCAGCTGCACTTGCAGCAGCGACTGGGCGTCGATCCCGTCCAGTTGCGCGAGGTCGGCCTCGGGGTCCAGCCATTCCTGCACGTCGAGCGACAGGCCCAGATTGGGCCGCTCGGCCAGCTGGATGACGTCGGCGGCCACCATGAAGTCGCGCGCATGGGCCGCGCCCGGGTGGGCACGCCAGGCGACTTTGACGCCCAGCACGATGGCCAGCATCGAGAGTTTGCGCAGATCGGCCACGATGGAGCCGATCGTGTTGCTGGAAACGCTCAGCGTCGAGGCGTCGAGCACCAGCAAGGGGCAGCCCAGGCGCTGGCACAGCCGCAGCAGGGACTGCGCCACGCCCAGCTTGTGCGCGTGCAGCGGCCCCTGCAGCCCTTCGTAGTCGATGCGGGCATGCAGCGCCGTCAACGTCACGCCGCGCAGGTCCAGCGTGCCGCGCGCGTCGAGCTCGCCCACCAGGGTGGCCGCCTGGGCCACGGTCGAATGAAAACCCGCGGCCTTGACCGCCTCCAGCCGCTGCGCCAGGCTGCCGTGCAGCGAGGCCAGGTCCACGCAGAAATCGCTGATCATCGTGTCAGTCCCGGTGGCAGACCAGCTCGAAGGTCACCCCGCCCGCCAGCGGCTGGGTCAGGGCGCCGCGCGGCTCCACGTGCAGGATGGGCGACTCCACGAAATGCACGCCGCGCTGCGACAGCACGCGCGCCGTCTCCAGCACGTCGGGCGTGCCGAAAGCCAGGCGGTGCAGGCTTTCCTGGCTGTCGACGTCGATGGCGTCCGGCTCGGGCTCCACCAGTTGCAGAAAGAACTGGCCGCAGGCGCTTTGCAGCACGTCGCCCTGGGGCAGGATGCCCAGGCGCGCATCCGACGGCAGCAGCCGCATGCCCAACAGGTCGGCGTAGAAGGCCAGCCAGTCGTCGCCGCGCCCCATGCCCACGTACTGCACGACGCCGAAGAAGTGCAGCCCGCCCAGGGTAGGCGGCCGGCTGTCGATGGCCGGGATCGGCACGAAGTCGACGTCGTAGATGGAAAAGTCGCGGTAGCGGTCGACGAAGTAAAGGCGGGTGTCGCCCACGCCATGGATGGCGGGGATGTTGAGCTCCATCACCTCGACGGCGCTGCGCACCGGCCAGGCGCCGCGCTCCTGCACGTACTGGTAGGCATAGGCCGCGTTGCGCACGCGCAGCGCGATGGCCGACAGGCGCGGGGCCTGCGGCACGGCGGGCCGCCCGCCTTCGTCCTCGGTGTGCGCGTTGACGACGATGTTCATGCCGCCCTGGCGAAACAGGATGACCTCGCGCGAGCGGTGCCGCGCAATCGCCCGGAACCCCAGGCTTTCGAGCACATGGCCGAAGGCTTGCGGCTGCGTCGTGGCGTACTCGATGAACTCGATGCCGTCCATGCCCAGGGGATTGGGCATGTCGCCGATGGTTTCGCGGGAGTGTTCCGGCGGGCGGCCGCCGGCAGCGGCAAGAGTCATGTCTGGAGTCACGGTTGGGATCGCGGCGCAAGCCACGAGGGCAGCAAAGAGGCCACAGGGGCGGATGGCCCGATTGTCTTGCAAAACCCGGCCCTGGCCATTTCCCTGTCGGCGCAAGCCGCGCACACCGGCGCGCCCGCAGGCCTCATTCGGCCCCGGCAGGCGGCGGCGCCGAGGCCGAACGGGCGGCCGCGTTCAGCCCGCCGTAGGCGTCGTAGCCATCCACACGCTGGACGATCTCGAAGCTGAAACGGTCGGCCACGGTGTCGGTGTAGATGTGAAAGTAGTCGCCGTCGGCCGAGCGATCGAACACCACGCCCAGCGCGGCCATGCGCGCGATCAGTTCGGCCGGCAGGTCCATGCGCGCGGCCAGGTCGTCGTAGTAGTTGGGCGAGATCGCCACCCGCCGCACGCCCTGGGCCTGCAGCGCCTGCGCGGCGGCGAAGATGTCGGCGCAGCCCAGCGAGATGTGGTGCACCGCCACGCCGCCTTGCGCGCCGTGTCGGTGTGGCGGCTTTGCGAGACGTTGAGCACAAAGCGCAGGCTGCGGCTGTCGTTGGCGGCGCTGACGCTGCTGATCAAGCCGTAGGGGTCGGCGAACTCGGTGGCCGCACCCGGCGACAGGCCCAGCACGGCGCGCGCGAACAGCACCCAGGTGTCGCGCTGGTCCACGGTCATGCCCAGCGTCAGGTGGTCGATGCCGCTGATGCCGGCGCGCTTGTGGGTGTTCTGGGCCGGGCCCGTCAACACGAAGTCTGCCGCGAACAGCCCGTCCTGGCCCAGCGAACGCGGCACGAAGTGCAGCACGATGCCCCCGGGCGAGACGATGGCGGGAATCGCCATCTCGTCGGGGCCGATGGGGCTGTCGAAACGCGCCGAGCACAGCGCCTGCGCACGTTCGGCGGCGGCCAGCGGGTCGTCGGCCAGGATGCCCATGGCGCAGACCGACGTGCCGAAGCTGCCGAAGCGCGTGCGTGCGAACGAGCCGGGCTCGGCGTTGAGGATCAGCGCCGCATCGCCCTGCCGGTACAGCGTCGCCTTCTTGCTGCGGTGGCTGCCCGCACGCTCGAAGCCCATGGCCTCGAACAGCGCACCCAGGCTGCGCGAGGCGTGCTCGTCGACGGCAAACTCGACGAAGGCCACGCCGCCCAGATCCTGGCGCGGCTGCGATTCGAACAAGGGCACGCTCACCACATCGGCGCGGCCTTCGGCCTGCAGGCGTTCACGCGCCGTGTCTTCGAGGTAGCGCAGCGAGCGCATGGCGTCGACCGCCGTGCGGCGATTGGGCGTTTCGCGGAAGACGTCGTTGAAGATCTCCAGCGACAGGTTGCCGCGGTAGCCCGCACGCAGCGTCTGGTAGAAAAACTCGTCGACGGCCAGTTGGCCCTGGCCCGGAAAATTGCGGTGGTGCCGTGCCCACTGGATCACGTCCATGTGCAGCAGCGGCGCATCGGCCATCTGCAGAAAGAAGATCTTGTCGCCCGGGATGTCGGCAATGCCGCGGGGGTCGTCGCCCAGCGACAGTGTGTGGAAACTGTCGAGGATGAGGCCCAGGCTCGGGTGGTCGGCCTGCTGCACGATGGACCAGGCCTGGCCGTACAGGTTGACATAGCGGCCCCAGGCCAGCGCCTCGTAGCCCACACGCAGGCCACGGCGCGCGGCACGCTCGGCCAGCTCGTGCAGTTGCGCGGCGCTGCGGGCGGCATCATTCAGGGCCTGCGGCGCGGTGTTGGAGCAGCACAGCAGCAGCGGGCAGCCCATGTCCTGCATGACGTCGAACTTGCGCTCGGCGCGCTCCAGGCTGCGCGCGAACAGGTCGTCGGGCATGCCCTCGAAGTCGCGGAAGGGCTGGTACAGGTCGATGCCCAGCCCCAGGTCCGCGGCCATGGCGCGCAGGTCGCGGGCGCTGCCGGGGTAGTGCAGGAAGTCGTTTTCAAACAGCTCGATGGCGTCGAAGCCCGCAGCCGCGATGGCTTCGAGCTTGTGCTGCAGCGAGCCGCTGAGGGAAACCGTGGCGATGGATTTGCGCATGGTGCGTAGGAATAGCGGGGCGATCAGGTCAGTTGCACAAGAAACCGCGGTGGGCTGGAACGGGGCAGGCCAGGGGGAGCTGCCCCGTTCCATCGAGCGCCCCATGGCGCCCAAGTCACCGCCAAGGAAAGGCGTCCGCCCTCAGGCCTGGGTCCGCGCCAGTGCCTGCAAGGCCACCACGTAACCCTGCACGCCCAGACCGACGATGATGCCGGCGGCCGCGGGCGAGATGTAGGAATGGTGGCGGAAAGGCTCGCGCGCGTGCACGTTGCTGATGTGCAGCTCGATCAGCTTCACGCTCGCGCCCTTGATGGCGTCGTGCAGCGCCACCGAGGTGTGCGTGTACGCGCCGGGGTTGAACACCACGCCGATCAGTTCGCCCCGGGCGATGCGCTCGCCGGCCTCCTGGATCCAGTCGACCAGCACGCCCTCGTGGTTGGACTGACGGAACTCCAGGCCCAGGCCAAGCGACTCGGCCTCGGCGCGGCACAGTTTTTCCACATCGGCCAGCGTGGCCGAGCCGTAGACCGCCGGCTCGCGCAGGCCCAGCAGGTTGAGGTTGGGGCCGTTGAGCACCAGTATCGAAGCCATGTCGTCAATCTCCTTGTGTCTCGTCGTTCAAATGGACGGCGCATGGTGCCACAGCGGCGCGGCCTCCAGCGCCGTCAATCGGCGCGGGCACCCACCAGCGTGCGGAAATGCGCCAGCATGCGGTCCGCGTCCGCGCGCAGGCCGGGGTTGAACAGATCGAACGCACGCACGGCCTGGCCCACGGCCATGCCGCCGCCGTTGGAGGTGGCGCAGCCGCGGGCTTGCGCGGCCTTGAGCAGCGCGGTCTGCAGCGGGAAATAGACGATCTCCGAGACCCACAGCCGCTCGTGCAGCAGCGACTCGGGCAGCGGCAGGCCGGGCAGTTTGTCCATGCCGGTCGGCGTGGCGTGCACCAGGCCGCTGGCGCCCTGCAGCGCGCGGGCGACGTCGGCCTCGGCCAACACGCGGGACGCGCCGTAGCGGGCCTGCAGGTCGTGGGCCAGTTGTTCAGCACGGGCGGCGTCGGCGTCGTTGATGACCAGTTGCTGCGCGCCGCGCAACAGCGCCGCGTGCGCGATGGCCGAGCCCGCGCCGCCTGCGCCCAGCAGCACCACGCGCGACAAGTCGGCCTGCGGCAGCTGGCGCTGCAAGCCGTCCCACCAGCCCGAGCCGTCGGTGTTGTGGCCGATGAGCCGGCCACCCTCGTTGACGACGGTGTTGACCGCGCCCATGGCGCGCGCCTCGTCCGACAGGTCGTCGAGCAGCGGGATCACCTGCTGCTTGCACGGATAGGTCACGTTCAGGCCGTTGAAGTCCATCACGCGCGCGGCCTGGATCAGGGCCGGCAGCACCTCGGGGCCAACGCCGGCCTTGGCCAGATCGATCAGTTGGTAATGCACACGCAGGCCCTGCTGCGCGCCCTCGCGCTCATGCATGGCCGGCGTGAGCGAGCGCTGAATGCCCGAGCCGATCAGGCCAAGCAGAACCTTGCGGACGCCGTGCGACACGTCCCCGCTGGCAGCAGCGGCAGGCACGATGGAAACTTCACTCATGAGTCACTGAAAAACGAAAGTATGCGAAATGTACGAACTGGTTAGTTTTGTTGATATCAAGACTAACCCTGGTGTTGACCGCCAGCGACAGCCATTGGGCACCCGTTCATCCGGGCCTGGGCTCCTTCCGCGCAATTTTCGGGGAAACCACTATTTGCCTCATAAGTAACTGGTTCGTACATTTCATTCATATTTCTTGATTCATTGTCATCCCAAGCGGAGGAGGCTTCCCTGTGCAACGTTGGATCCATGGCTATTGCCGACTGCTCGACGCCGTGTCCGCCGGCCTGCTGCTGATCATGGTCGTGCTGGTGTTCGGCAACGTGGTGCTGCGCTACGGCTTCAACTCCGGCTGGACGGTGTCGGAGGAAGTCTCGCGCTGGGCCTTCATCTGGGTGGTGTTTCTGGGCTCCATCGTGGCGGTGCGCGAGCGCGGCCACCTGGGCACGGACCTGCTCATCAGCCGCCTGCCGCGCGCCGGCCAGCGCGTGTGCTATGCCGTCTCGCACCTGCTGATGCTGCTGGCCGCCTGGCTGGTGCTGCAGGGCAGTTGGGCACAGGTCCTCATCAACTGGGACGTGTCCGCGCCCACCACCGGCTGGTCCATGGGCGTGGTCTACCTCAGCGGCGTGGTGTTCGCCGCCTCGACCTGCGTGCTGCTGGTGCTCAACCTGCTGCGCCTGCTGACCGGCGGCGTGCCGGACGCCGAACTCGCCGCCCTGCCCGAGACCGAGGAAAAGGCGCACACCCCGTCGCACTGACCCCACCGCCTTCAACCGCCGACCCCACTTCTGCACCCCCTCCCATGACCATCCTGATCTTTGTGGGCGCCCTGCTCGGCGCCATGGCCCTGGGCGTTCCCATCGCCTTCGCGCTGCTGCTCTCGGGCGTTGCGCTCATGCTGCACCTGGACCTGTTCGACGCACAGATCCTGGCGCAGAACGTCATCAGCGGTGCCGACAGCTTTCCGCTGCTAGCCGTGCCCTTCTTCATGCTGGCCGGCGAGATCATGAACGCGGGCGGCCTGTCGCGCCGCATCGTCGAGCTGGCGCTGGCCGTCGTCGGCCACGTGCGCGGCGGACTGGGCTACGTGACCATCATGGCCGGCTGCCTGATGGCGGCCCTGTCGGGCTCGGCCGTGGCCGATGCCGCGGCGCTGACGGCCCTGCTGCTGCCGATGATGGTCAAGGCCGGGCACGACCGTGCGCGCGCCGGCGGCCTGATCGCGGCCACCGGCATCATCGCGCCAGTGCTGCCGCCGTCGATCGGCCTGATCATCTTCGGCGTGGCGGCCAACGTGTCGATCTCCAAGCTGTTCATGGCCGGCATCGCGCCGGGCCTGATGATCGGCGCGGCACTGTGGTTCACCTGGTGGGTGCTGGTGCGCAAGGACAAGATCGTGCCGCCGCCGCGCCAGCCGCGCGCCGTGGTGCTCAAGGCGCTGCGCGACGCGGCCTGGGCGCTGATGCTGCCCGTCATCATCCTGGTGGGCATGCGCATGGGCGTGTTCACGCCGACCGAGGCGGCCGTGGTGGCGGCGGTCTACGCGCTCTTCGTGTCCACCGTCATCTACCGCGAGCTCAAGCTGCGCCAGCTCTACGGCATCTTCGTGAACGCGGCGCGCACCAGCGCGGTCATCATGCTGCTGGTGGCCGCGGCCATGGTGGCGGCCTGGCTGATCACCGTGGCCGACCTGCCGGGCGCCGTCATCGACCTGCTCGAGCCCTTCCTGGACAGCCCCAAGCTGCTGGTGTTCGTGATCATGCTGCTGGTGATGGTCGTGGGCACCGCCATGGACATGACGCCCACCATCCTGATCCTCACGCCCGTGCTGATGCCGGTCGTGCAGGCCGCCGGGGTCGACCCGGTCTACTTCGGCGTGCTGTTCATCATCAACAACGCCATCGGCCTGATCACGCCGCCCGTGGGCACCGTGCTGAGCACCGTGGCCGGCGTGGGCCGCATGCGCATGGACGAAGTCACTGTCGGCGTGCTGCCGTTCATGGCGGCGCAGTTCTCGCTGATGTTCCTGTTCGTGCTGTTCCCCGGCCTGATCACGGTGCCGGCCAAGTGGCTGGGCGGCTGACACGCGCCCGTTTTTTTCACCATCCTGAGGAGAGACCCATGAAATCGTTGAAAACGGCCCTGTGCGCGACCACCGTCGCCCTGGCTTCCCTGTTCCCCGCGGCCAGTGCGCTGGCGCAGGACATCCAGTCGCGCACCATCAAGTTCGCCTTCCAGAACCAGGGCGAACACCCGCAGGCCCTGGGCGCCAAGAAGTTCGCCGAGCTGGTGGCGGCCAAGTCGGGCGACAAGCTCAAGGTGCGCACCTTCGCGGGCGGCGTGCTGGGCGGCGACCTGCAGACCGTCTCGGCGCTGCAGGGCGGCACGGTCGAGATCACGGTGCTCAACGCCGGCATCCTGTCGGCCCAGGTCAAGGAATTCGCGGCCTTCGACTTCCCCTTCCTGTTCAACAGCGCCAAGGAGGCCGACGCCATCACCGACGGCTCTTTCGGCCGCGGCCTGCTCGACAAGCTGGCTGACAAGAACCTGGTGGGCCTGGGCTACTGGGACCTGGGTTTCCGCCACGTGACCAACAGCAAACACGCCGTCACCAAGCTCGAAGACCTCTCCGGCCTGAAGATCCGCGTGATCCAGTCGCCGATCTACATCGACCTGTTCAACACGCTGGGCGCCAATGCCACGCCCATGCCCTTCCCCGAGGTCTATGGCGCGCTTGAATCCAAGGCGGTGGACGGCCAGGAGAACCCGGCCTCGACCATCCTGTCGTCCAAGCTCGGCGAGGTGCAGAAGTACCTGACCCTCACGCGCCACATCTACAACCCGCAGGCGCTGATCGTCAGCCGCAAGTTCTGGGACAGCCTGAGCAACGACGAGCGCACCATCATCCGTGACGCCGCCGCCGAGGCCACCGCCTTCCAGCGCCAGGTCTCGCGCGCCAAGGACCAGGCTGACCTGGACCAGCTCAAGAAAGACGGCGTGCAGGTCAGCGAACTCAGCCCGCAGGAGCTGCAGCGCTGGCGTGACAAGGTCAAGCCGGTCGTGGCCAAGCACACGGCCGCCGTGGGCGAGGACACCGTCAAGGCGCTCTACGCCGAGCTCGACAAGGTGCGCGGCAAGTAAGCCCGTGCGGCCTGGCTCGCGGCGCCCGCGGGCCAGGCCCGGTCAGCACAGCGGGGCCTGGACGACTCGCCCTAGAATTCTGGCCTGTCCTCCACCAACGACCTGCCCTGCGCAGCGCGCCCATCCATGAGTCGTTCCGACCGTTCCGCGACCCCGACCAAGTCCCGCCCGGGCCGGCCCGAGCGCCCCGCCGTCCAGGCGCGGGTGCCGCGCAGCAACGATCCCGAGGCCACAATGGCCGACATCCTGAAGATCGCCACGGCCGAATTCGCGGCCAAGGGGCTCAGCGGCGCACGCATCGACGACATCGCCGAGGTCACGCGCACCAGCAAGCGCATGATCTACTACTACTTCGGCAGCAAGGAAGGCCTGTACATCCGCGTGCTGGAGGAAGCCTACCGCCGCATCCGCAGCATCGAGGCCGAACTGCACCTGGACGACCTCGCGCCCGAAGAGGCGGTGCGCCGGCTGGTGCGCTTCACGCTGGAGTACCAGTGGACCAACCAGGACTTCATCCGCCTGGTCATGACCGAGAACATCCACCGCGGCGAATTCCTCTCGCAAAGCCAGAGCATCCGGCAGCTCAACATCCCGGCCATCGACAGCATCCGCTCGGTCTACGACCGCGGCGTGGCCGAGGGGGTGTTCCGCCCCGGCCTGGACCCCATCGACCTGCACATGTCGATCAGCGCCTTGAGCACCTTCAACGTCGCCAACCAGCACACCTTCTCGCTGATCTTCGGACGCGGCATCGACATCGACCAGCGCGCCGAACAAGCCGCCGAGATGCTGGTGCGTTACCTGCGGGCTTGAGCCGCGTTTATGCCACCACCATCCACAGCGTGAGCGTGGCAAACGACGTCAGCGTCGCCAGCATGAGGGCGGCCGCGCACAGCTCCTGCTGCTGGTAGCGCTGCGCCAGCACCGGCACGATGGTCGCCATCGGCATGGCGGCAAACACCAGCGCGGTGGCATGCAGGCTGGGCGCCAGCGGCGGCAGCAGCCACAGGAACAGCAGCACCGCCAGCGGATGCAGCACCAGCTTGAAGGCCGTCAGCTCGATCGCATCGCGCAGCACGCCGCCCACACGCAGGCCCACCAGCGTGCCGCCCACCACGAACAGCGCCACCGGGCTGGCAACAGCCGCCAGCATCTGCAGGACCCGGCTGACGACCTGCGGCAACTGCCAGCCCAGCAGGCCCAGCGCCACACCGGCGACGATGGCCAGGATCAGGGGATTGCTCACCAGCCCGCGCAGCGAGCGTGCCAGCGCGGCGCGCCAGCCGCCCGCGGTTCCGGCACCGTCGGCCAGCGCCAGGCACAGCGGCATCATCACCAGGTTCTCGACGATCATGCACATGGCCAGCCCCACCGCGGCCGGCGGCCCCACGAACTGGTGCACCACCGGGTAGCCGATGAAAGCCGAGTTGGCGACCGAGCCCGTCAGGCTCCACACCGCGGCATGCTGGAAGGACTGACCACGCACGCGGCGAGCATACAGGAAGATGGCCACCGCCGCCAGCAGCGAGCCCCCGAGGTAGGCCAGCAGATAACCCCAGGCCATGACCTCGCCCAGCGGATGCTGCGTGAGCGACTGCAGCAGCAGCGAGGGCACGCAGAACAGCACCACGAAGCGGCCCATGGCCCGGATGGCCGCCTTGTCGAACACGCCGGCGCGGACCGCCGCGAAACCGAGTGCGATCAGCAGGTAGATCGGGGCGGTGATGAGCAGGATGGTCAGCATGGGGAAGAACCGGTGCGGTTGGCCTTATTCGGCGCCCTGGGCCTGCGGCAGTGCGCCAGCATCGCGCCGGCGGCGCACGAACTGGTAGGCCACGGCCAGCAGCACAAACCAGGCGGGCGTGGCCAGCAGCGCCTGGCGTGTGTCGGCTTCGAACGACAGCAGCACCAGCACGAAGGCGAAGAAGGCCAGGCAGACGCCCGACATCGCCACGCCGGCCGGCATCTTGTAGCGCGACGCCGCGTGCAGGCCCGGACGGTGGCGGCGGTAGGCCAGGTAGGACAGCAGGATCAGCGTCCACACGAACATGAACAGAATGGCCGAGACCGTGGTCACCAGCGTGAAGGCATGCACCAGATCAGGCACCACCCACATCAGGAAAGCGCCAGCCAGCAGGCATACGCACGAGAACAGCAAGCCGCCCGAGGGCACGCCGCTGCGCGAGAGCCAGGCAAACCGCGCCGGCGCGTCGCCTTTCTCAGCCAGGCCAAAAAGCATGCGGCTGGTCGAGAACACGCCGCTGTTGGCCGACGAGGCGGCCGAGGTCAGCACCACGAAGTTGATCACGCCCGCCGCGGCCGGCAGGCCGGCCAGCACGAACAGCTCGACAAAGGGGCTCCTGCCCGGCACCACGTCACGCCACGGCGTGACGGCCATGATGGCCACCAGCGCCAGCACGTAGAAGACGAGGATGCGCACCGGGATCGAATTGATCGCGCGCGGCAGCGTGCGCTCGGGGTCGCGCGCCTCGGCGGCGGTGGTGCCCACCAGTTCGATGCCGACGAAGGCGAACACGGCGATCTGGAAGCCCGCAAAAAAGCCCATCATGCCGTGCGGGAACATGCCGCCGTCATTCCACAGATTGGCCAGCGAGGCGCCGCGCCCGGCCGGCGACACAAAGTGCGTGGCCACCATGTACAGGCCCGTGGCGACCAGCGCCACGATGGCCACGATCTTGATCATGGCGAACCAGAACTCGACCTCGCCGAACAGCTTGACGGCCATCAGGTTGAGCGACAGCAGCAGCGCCACGCAGGCCACGGCCGGCAGCCACTGCGGCACGCCGGGGAACCAGAACTGGGTGTAGTTGGCGATGGCGATGACGTCGGCAATGCCCGTCACCACCCAGCAGAACCAGTAGGTCCAGCCCATGAAGAACCCGGCCCAGGGCCCGAGCAGGTCGGCCGAAAAGTCGATGAAGGACTTGTACTGGAGGTTGGAGAGCAGCAGCTCGCCCATGGCCCGCATCACAAAGAACAGCATCAGGCCGATGATGAGGTAGACAAAAACGATGGACGGGCCGGCCAGGCTGATGGTCTTGCCCGAGCCCATGAACAGCCCCGTGCCGATGGCCCCGCCGATGGCGATGAGCTGGATGTGGCGGTTGGCAAGGTTGCGGCGCAGATCGTGGCCGTCGTGGCCTGGATCCGCCGGTATGGTGCTGCGTGGCATGCGAGACATTCCCGGTCGATTGAAGCGGTCAAAGCGTTCCGCGCGCCCGGATCGACCGGCGCGCGGAAAAACCGGCCAGCATAAACCAAGCCGAAACGGGCCGCTCGCGCCGGGACATCAGCCTTGCTGGGGAATGTGCGCCCGCTCGATGACCGCGCCCCAGCGCGCGATCTCGCGGCGCAGCAGGTCGCCCGCTTCCTGTGGACTGCTGGCGCGCGGGTCGATGTAAAGCTCTTCGAGCTGCTGGTGCACCGCGCCGTCGGCCACCGCCGCACGAATGGCGTGGTTGAGCCGCTCGACCACCTCGCGCGGCGTGGCCGACGGCGCGGCCAGCGCGTTCCACGAGGTCGCCAGCCACTGCGGCGCACCGGCTTCGCGCGCCGTGGGCGTGTCCGGCAACGCGGGCGAGCGGCGCTCGTTGGTGACCACCAGCGCCCGCGCGGCACCGGCCTTGACCTGCGACATCATGGGCGTGAGGATTTCGACGGTGGCATCGACCTGCCCGCCCCGCAGCGCCGTGAAGACGGCCGGGCTGCCGTTGAAGGGCACGACCTGGACGTCGATGCCGGCGGCCGTCTTCATGAGTTCGGCCGTGAGGTGCTGGGTGCTGCCGACGTTGATGGTGCCGACGTTGAGCGCGCCGGGCTTGCTGCGCGCGGCGGTCACGAAGTCGGCGAAGGTCTTGAAGGGCGAGTTGGCCGGCACGAACAGCGCCAGATCAAACGTGCCCAGCGTGGAGACGGGCTGGAAGGCGCCGACGGGGTCGAACGGCAGGGTCTTGAACAGGCGCGCGCTGATGGCGTTGGCGTTGGACATGAGCAGCAGCGTGTGGCCGTCAGGCGCGGACTTGGCCACGCTGTCGGCCGCGACGACGCCGCCCGCGCCCGGCTTGTTGTCGACGATGACGGCCTGGCCCAGCGTTTGCGCCATGTGCTGCGTGACCACGCGCGCCGTCAGGTCAGCGACCCCGCCAGGGCCGAAGGGCACGACGACACGCAAGGCCTTGGTCGGAAAGTTGGTGGCGGCCGCAGCCCGCGCCGGGGCACCCAGCCAGCCGATGGCGGGTGCGGCCAGCAGGGTCTGAAGAAGGCGGCGGCGCGAAGGGCTGAGACGACGGTCTGCAGCGGGATGACCGGGGGGCTTGTGCATGGTGTTTGTCTCCTGCGCCGGACAGTCAGGACTCGTCCGGCCGTCGGTCAGTCTGCCATGCTTCGTTGGTTTGTACAGGTGTGTTGGCGCTACATCAGGTATGCGCTGCAAGCGAGGTTGGTGCGTCCTCGATGGAGAAAGGATGCATCGGGAGGCAGGTGGGGGAGGCCAGGGGGGCGCACCTGCTCCTGTCCCCCGCCAATCGCCTTGCGGCGATCGGCTCCTCCTTGACCTCGCTGGTGCGCCCCCCTGGCCTCCCCCACCTGCCGCGAGCAGTGTTAATCGTGCCGCCGATGGTCCCGCCACAAGGGTCCGGGATGTCGGGGAGCCGCCTGCGGGAAGTCAAGGAGGAGGGCCCGGCGTCAAGCCGGGCCCGGGGGACATGGACGCAGGCGGCTCCCCGGCAGCCCGGGCCCGTTGTCCGCAGTCGAGGCACTCCGCTCTCGGAACGCCCAGGAAGAACTACAGATTCGGCGCCAACAACCGCTGCAAATCTTCCAGCCGTGCCCCGCGCCGCGCGGCCAGGTCCTGGAGCTGGTCTTCGCCCACCTTGCCGACGTTGAAGTACTGGCTGTCCGGGTGGCTGAAATAAAAGCCGCTCACGCTGGAAGCCGGCGTCATCGCCAGCGACTCGGTCAGGCCCATGCCGATGTCGCCACACTGCAGCAGCTCAAACATGTCCGACTTGACGCTGTGATCCGGGCAGGCCGGATAGCCCGGTGCCGGACGGATGCCCAGGTACTGCTCCTTGATCAGTTCCTCGTTGCTCAGCGACTCGCCCGGCGCATAGCCCCACAGGTCGGTGCGCACGCGGCGGTGCAGGCACTCGGCGAAGGCCTCGGCCAGGCGGTCGGCCAGCGCCTTGAACATGATGGAGCCGTAGTCGTCCAGTTCGCGCTCGAACTGCCGCTCGCGCTTTTCCGCGCCAATGCCCGCCGTCACCGCGAACAGGCCGATGTAGTCGTTGGCCGCACCCTTGGGCGCGATGAAATCGGCCAGGCAGCGGCTGGGGCGCATCACGCCGCCCACCGCCTGCTTTTCGGTCTGCTGGCGCAGGCCGTACCAGGTCATGGCCACCTGGCTGCGACTTTCGTCGGTGTAGATCTCGATGTCGTCGTCGCGCACCGTGTTGGCCGGATAGAAAGCCGCCACGCCATGCGCCGTGAGCCAGCGGCCCTCGATCAGGCGCTTGAGCAGCGCGCGGCCGTCAGCCAACACGCGGGTCGCTTCCTCGCCCACGATCTCGTCGGTCAGGATTGCCGGGTAAGGGCCGGCCAGGTCCCAGGTCTGGAAGAACGGCCCCCAGTCGATGTAGCTGGCCAGCTCGGCCAGGTCGAAATTGCGGAACAGGCGCCGGCCCAGAAACTTGGGCACGGGCGGCTGGTAGCGCGACCAGTCCAGCGGCGTCCTGTTCTCGCGCGCGCGGGCAATGCGCCACAGCGGCACCTGCTTCTTGTTGGCGTGCTGCTGGCGAACCTTCTCGTAATCGGCCTGGATGTCCTCGATGAACCTGGCGGCCTGGTCCGACAGCAGGCTCTGCGCCACGCCCACGCTGCGCGAGGCGTCGGGCACGTAGACCACGGGGCCGTCGTAATGGGGCGCGATCTTGACGGCGGTGTGCACGCGGCTGGTGGTCGCCCCGCCAATGAGCAGCGGCATGTTGCGCAGGCGGAAAAAGTCGTCCTTCTGCATCTCGCCGGCCACGTACTGCATTTCTTCCAGGCTGGGCGTGATCAGGCCCGACAGGCCGATGATGTCCGCGCCCTCTTCCTTGGCCTTGGCCAGGATCTCGTGGCAGGGCACCATCACGCCCATGTTCACGACCTCGAAGTTGTTGCACTGGAGCACGACGGTCACGATGTTCTTGCCGATGTCGTGCACGTCGCCCTTGACGGTGGCGATCACGATCTTGCCCTTGGAGCGCACGTCCAGGCCCGCCGCCTCGTGCCGCAGCTTTTCTTCCTCGATGTAGGGGATGAGGTGGGCCACGGCCTGCTTCATCACGCGCGCGGACTTGACCACCTGCGGCAAAAACATCTTGCCGGCGCCGAACAGGTCGCCCACCACGTTCATGCCGGCCATGAGCGGGCCTTCGATCACGTGCAGCGGGCGCCCGCCCTTGGCCACGATGGCCTGGTAGGCCTCTTCGGTGTCGGCCACGATGAAGTCGGTGATGCCATGCACCATGGCGTGCGACAGGCGCTCGCCCACCGGCACCGGGTGCTCGGGCGTGCCGCGCCATTCGAGCTTCTTGCTGTCGTCCTTGGCGCCGCTCTTGGCGGTCTCGGCGATCTCGACCAGGCGCTCGCCCGCGTCGGGGCGGCGGTTGAGCACCACGTCTTCCACCCGCTCGCGCAGCGTGGGTTCGAGGTCGTCGTAAACGCCCACCATGCCCGCGTTGACGATGCCCATGTCCATGCCCGCCTTGATCGCGTGGTACAGGAACACGGTGTGGATGGCCTCGCGCACCGGGTCGTTGCCCCGGAAGGAAAACGAGACGTTGGACACGCCCCCCGAGATCTTGGCGCCCGGCAGGTTCTGCTTGATCCAGCGCACTGCCTCGATGAAGTCGACGGCGTAGTTGTTGTGCTCCTCGATGCCGGTGGCGACCGCGAAGATGTTGGGATCAAAGATGATGTCCTCGGGCGGAAAGCCCACCTCGTCGACCAGGATGCGGTAGGCGCGCTCACAGATCTCGATCTTGCGCGCATAGGTGTCGGCCTGGCCCGCTTCATCGAAGGCCATCACCACGGCGGCGGCGCCGTAGCGCCGGATCAGCTTGGCCTCGTGCTTGAACTTCTCGACGCCTTCCTTCATCGAGATCGAGTTGACGATGCCCTTGCCCTGCACGCACTGCAGGCCGGCCTCGATCACCTCCCACTTGGACGAGTCGATCATCACCGGCACCTTGGCGATGTCGGGCTCGCTGGCGATCAGGTTGAGGAACTTGACCATGGCGGCCTTGGAGTCCAGCATGGCCTCGTCCATGTTGACGTCGATCACCTGGGCGCCGTTTTCCACCTGCTGGCGCGCCACTGCCAGCGCGTCCTCGTACTGGCCGCCCAGGATCATGCGGGCAAAGGCCTTGGAGCCCGTCACATTGGTGCGCTCGCCGATGTTGACGAACAGCGTGCCCGGCCCGATGCCGACCGGCTCCAGCCCGGACAGGCGCAGGTCGGGCGGCTGGGCGGCAGTGGCGGGAGAGGTGGGGTCGGCCATGGTGTGCAGTCGTGGAGCTTCGTGAATTCGCCGCCGCCCGGCATGGCGGGCGGCAAGGGCGTGATTTTAGAGGGGCCCTTGCAGACGCTTGGGGCGCTCTCCTGCATGGCATGGCGCGCGTGGGCGCCAGACTGGCCTCGGACACCCACGACAACAGCCACCCCGGCCCGCGCCGCGCGCCCGGCCATCGTTGCCGCGAGCGGGCTTCAGACTCGCATCATCTTGCGCCGGCAAGCTGACGCCGCACAGCGCAACCGCGCGCCGCGCCTCGCTTGACGCTCCTTTCCTGAAAGCAGATGACCATGAACACCCCATCCCCCCCC
>WNDQ01000049.1 GCA_009912175.1 Paracidovorax wautersii
CTATACAACCAAAGGCGACCTCATTCGAGTCTGGAAGACCAGACGCCGGATGAGGCATACTTCGCGACGCTGCCTGCGATCAAATCGTCAGCATGACTGCTCCGGCGGTCCCACTTAAAAATCTCGGGCCCCTGTCCGAACAAGCGGCGCCACCTCTGTCCGCTCCGCGTTGCACGCCTTGACGAGGCCACCGGCATCGCCTGCGGCCTGCGCCTTGATCGGACACGTTTTGAAGCCATGCGCACCCCATGAAAAGATCGTGAACAGGTTCTTAGAGCGCGTTATGCACTTTCAACCGGCGCCTCGCGCCAGCCGTCCCCGGCCCGCAGTTGCGAAGGCGTCAGGCCGAAACGCCGGCGGAATGCCTTGTCCAGGTGGGAGCCCGAGCCGAAGCCGGCCGCATGCGCGGCAGCCTTGACGGACGCGCCGTCTTCCAGCGCGGCACGCACGGCCTCCAGGCGCAGCGTCTCCAGGAAGGCCTTGGGCGTGAGGCCCGTCTCTTCGACAAAACGGCGGTGGAACGTGCGGGGCGACTGGCTGGCCGCCTGCGCCATGCGCTCCACCGTCATCGGCTCGGCCAGGTGCTCGCGCAGCCAGTCCACCAGGTCGGCGTAGCGGCCCGCCTGCCCGCGCAGCACCATCGAGTACTGCGACTGGTTGCCCGGCCGCCGCACCGCGAGGTTGAGCTGCCGGGCCACGCGCGATGCCAGCCAGCGGCCCGCATCCTGCTCGACCATCGCCAGCGCCATGTCGATGCCGGCGGTGACGCCACCGGACGTCCAGGTGCCGCCATCCTCGATGAACAGGCGGTCCGGCTCGACGTCGACGCCGCCGAAGGACTGCGCCAGCAGATGGGCCGACGCCCAGTGCGTGGTCGCGCGCCGGCCGTCGAGCCAGCCCCAGTGGGCCAGCAGAAAAGCCCCGGTGCAGACCGAGGCCACACGCCGCGCGTGCGCCTGGCTCTGGTCGGCCCAGCGCCGCAGCCGCGCATCCTGGGCGGCCCGCTCGCCGCCCGCCACCAGCAGGGTGTCGACCGCCTCGGGCGCCAGCGCACCGACCGGCTCCGTGTGCAGCGCCAGGCCGCTCGACGAGGCCACGCGCCCACCCGGGCCGGAAACGACCCGCACGCCATAGGCCGGCGCGGCGCTCAGCGCGTGCGCCATGGCGAACACTTCCGCTGGTCCGGTCGCGTCGAGCAACTGGAATTCGGGGTAGACGACGATGGCAATCGTGCGGGCGGATGTATGAGCGGATGTGTGGGCGGACGACATGGCTGAACGTGGCAGGAATCGACAAATTATCGTCATTGCTGCCAAACCGATCCATCCCTAGACTGCCGATCCCGACCCCTGCCTTTGAACCGGCTCCCATCCGTTTTGCATGGGCGGGCCGAATCTGGAGCACACCGCATGACATTCCGACACTGGGCCGCCACCTTGGCCCTTTTGCTGCTGGCCGCCGGCGCGGCCTTTCTGGCCAGCGGCAACGCCCTTGGCGGTCCCGCGACACCGCCTGCCGCCCTGCAGGAAACCGTGCTGCCGCCGCCCCGGCCGCAGGCGCAGGGACGGCTGCCGCGCGTGGCCATCGTCGCGCACAACAGCAACACCGAGCTGACGGATTTCGTCGTGCCCTACGGCATCCTCCAGCGCTCGGGCGCCGCCGAGGTCTGGGCCCTGGGCGTCGAGCCCTCGCCCATCCAGCTCTTTCCCGCCTTCCGCGTCGAGCCCGATGCCGGCATCGACGCGTTCGATGCGCGCCACCCGGACGGCGCCGACTACGTCATCGTCCCGGCCGTTCATGAGGACAGCGATCCCCGCCTGCTGGCCTGGGTGCAGTCGCAATGGCGCAAGGGCGCGACCGTGATCGGCGTTTGCGACGGCGTGTGGGTGCTGGCGCGCGCCGGGCTGCTCGACGGCCGCCGGGCGACCTCGCACTGGTACTCGCGCGATGCGTTGGCACGCCAGTTTCCGGGGACGCAATGGGTTTCGGGTCAACGCTACGTGGTCGACCAGCGCATCGTCACGACCACGGGTGTGAGCGCCTCGATTCCGGCGTCGCTTGCGCTGGTGCAGACACTCGCGGGCCCGCAGCGGGCCCAGGCGCTGGCGCGCGAACTGGGTGCGGCGGGCTGGGACACCGCCCACCCGTCGGCCGAATTCCGCCTCACGGCCCGGCACCTGGCCACCGCTGCCGGCAACTGGCTGGCGTTCTGGGGCCATGAGCGGCTGCAGGCGGCCTTGACGCCGGGTGGCGACGACGTCGCGCTCGCGCTGGTGGCCGACGCCTATGCGCGCAGCTATCGCACCACTGTCGATTCGGTATCGTCCGGCCCGGCCACGGTGCGCATGGCCAGCGGCCTGGTCTTTCTGCCCGACACGGTCCGCCCACCTTCGACGCCCTCGAACACATCCGCGCTGCCACGGCCCACCGCACCCGCCGTCGCGGCGCTGGACCAGGCGCTGGTAGACATCGGGCAACGCTACGGGCAAGGCACCGCCGCCTTCGTCGCACTGCAGCTCGAATACCCTGCCGGAGCACTCGCCCGCAGCATCAACGCAGCGGCCGCGACGCCAGCTCCAGCCCCAGCAGCAGCAAAAACAGCAGGAAGCACAGCCGAAAACCCTTGGGACTGATGCGCGCGCGCACCGCCTGACCCAGCCACATGCCCGCCAGGGCCGGCACGATGGCCAGCGACGACAGGCCCAGTTGCTCCAGCCGCAGCGCGCCGTGCGCCGCCAGGCCCGTGGCCAGCGCCAGGGTCGAGACCGTGAACGACAGGCCCAGCGCCTGCACCAGCGCGTCCTTGTCCAGCCGCAAGGACTGGAGGTAGGGCACGGCCGGGATCACGAACACGCCCGTGGCGCCCGTGACCACGCCGGTGACGAGACCAACCAGCGGCGACAGCCAGGGCTCCAGGCGAGGCGGCACGGCCAACGGCGGTGCGGCCAAGGCGTAGGCGGCATACGCCATCAGCGCCATGCCCAGCGCCAGGCCTGACCACAACGGATCGACCCGCGCCAGCAGCGCCGAGCCGCCGACCGTTCCCACGGCAATCGCCAGCATCATCGGCCACAGGCGCCGCAGCAGCCCTGCCGTCGCGGCCCCGGCCAGCCACTGCCAGACATTGGTCACGAACGAAGGCGCGACCAACAGCGCCGCCGCGGCCGCTGGCGACAGCATGGCGCTCAGCAGGCCCATGGCAACAGTGGGCAGGCCCATGCCGGTCACGCCCTTGACCACGCCGCCAGCCACAAAGATCAGGGCCAGTTGCAGGAGCAGCATCAACGAAAGGTCATTCATGCCGCCATTGGAGCCTGAGCAAGGCCTGGGCACAATGCGGTTCTGGCGCGCCAGCCTTCGGTTGATCCGAAGGCATGGCAATGTAGAACCACTTCCAGAAGGCGATTTCATGCGGCTCGATCTTGCGGACCTCCGGCTCTTCCTGTGCGTGGTGGACGCCGGCAGCATCACGCAAGGCGCTGTTCGAGCCAATCTGGCGCTGGCCTCGGCCAGCGAACGCCTGCGCAACATCGAGGCCGATGCGGGCGTGGCGCTGCTCGAACGCCGTCATCGCGGCGTGACGACGACCGAAGCCGGCGAGGCGCTTGCTCACCATGCGCGGCTCATCCTGCGCCAGCAGGCGCTGCTCAAGGGCGAGCTGAGCGACTTCGCCACCGGCACACGCGGCACGCTGCATCTGTATGCCAACACCGCCGCGCTGACGCAATTCCTGCCAGGCCGGCTGGCGCCGTGGCTGGCGGCCCGCCCACGCCTGCGGGTGGAACTCAAGGAACGCACCAGCGCAGAGATCGTCCGCAGCATCGGCGCCGGCCTGGCCGAGGCCGGCATCGTCTCCGATGCGGTCCAGGCCAGCGGCCTGTCCGACGGTCTGCAGTTACAGCCCGTGACGCAGGACCATCTGGTGCTGATCGTGCCCGCAAGCCATCGGTTGGCCGAAACCGGCAGCGCGATTCGTTTTGCCGACGTGCTGGCCGAACCCTTCGTTGGACTGGCGCCCGGCAACGCGCTGCAGGCACACCTTGACGACCACGCGCGCGCTGCGGGCCGCGATCTGGCGCTGCGCATCCGCATGAAAACATTCGAGGGGCTGTGCGAAATGGTCGCGCACGGCGTCGGCGTGGGCGTCGTTCCGCATGGCGTGGCCCAGCGGCTGCGGCGGCGCTATGCCTATCGCACCGTGGTGCTGGCCGAGCCTTGGGCACGCCGGCGGCTGTGCCTGTGTTTCGGGGATTGGGTCGCCCTGTCGGCCCCCGTCCAGAGCCTGCTCGTGCACCTGGGCGCCGAGCCGCCGCCCAGTGCGGCGCACCTTACTGGTCGCCCGCGTAGCTGAACTTGCCGTTGCGGATGGTGCCCATCACGCGCGAGCGCTGGTCGAAGCCGACGTGGTCCTGGGCGTTCATGTTCATCACGCCATTGGGAATCACCAACCCGCGCGTGGACTCGATCGCGTCGCGCAGCGTCTGGCGGAATGCCGGCGTGCCGGGCTGGGCACCGCTCTTGAGCGCGCGTCGCGCCGCATCGTCGAGCAGCAGGTAGGCGCCACAGGCGTCGCCCGCGAACTGCGTGACGCTGTCCGTCTTGTAGCGGGCCTCGTAGGCCGTGACGAAGTCGAGCGCGACCTTCTTGGAGGGGTGGCTGGCCGGCAGTTCCTTGGCGACCACCGAGGGGCCGGTCGGGAACAGCGTGCCTTCGACGTCCTTGCCGCCGATGCGCAGGAACTCGTCGGTGGCGATGCCGTGGGTCTGGTAGACCTTGCCCTTGTAGCCACGCTGCGCGAGCGTCTTTTGCGGCAGCACCGCGGGCGTGCCCGAGCCGGCGATCAGGATGGCGTCGGGCCGCGCGGCCATCAGCTTGAGCACCTGGCCGGTCACGCTGGTGTCGGTGCGCGCAAAACGTTCGTTGGCCACGATCTGGATCTTGCGGGCGCCCGCCAGGTTGGAAAACTCCTTCCACCAGCTGTCGCCGTAGCTGTCGGCAAAGCCGATGAAGCCCACCGTCTTGATGCCGTTGTTGCTCATGTGCTGGGTCAGCACGGTGGCCATGTGCGAGTCGTTCTGCGGCATCTTGAAGGCCCACTTGCGTTTGCCTTCGACCGGCTCGACGATCACGGCCGAAGCGGCCAGCGCGGCCAGCGCCGAGGCCGTCAGGTTGGGGCCGACGATGACGTCGACCTTGTCCTCGCTCGTGAGCTTCTTGAAGTTGCGCACCGCGCCCGACGGGTCCGAGGCGTCGTCCAGGATGACGTACTCGGCCTTCTGCCCGCCCAGGGTGGGCGGCCACATCAGCACCGTGTTCTTGCTGGGGATGCCGATGGAGGCGGCCGGGCCGGTGGTCGACAGGTCGATGCCGACCTTGATCTGGGCCTGGGCGGCCCAGGTGCCCAGGTGCCCAGGGCCGCCAGGCAGGCGACGGCGGCGTGGCGGAGTGCGAAGCGCATGGAATCCCTCGGGTGATCAAAAAAAAGGCCCCTCGGTCCATCGCTGCGCGACGACCCGATCCCCCGCGGGGGATGTTTTTTGTCTTGGGGCGGTCCGGCGACAAAAAACAAGGCGCATGGTAGCGCCTTGCGAGGATCGTGCCGGCGGCAAACGGTGTGTTCAGAGTCCCAGGCCGCGCGCGTGGTGCGCGAGGTGGTCGGCCATGAAGGTGCTGATGAAGTAGTAGCCGTGGTCGTAGCCCGCGTGCCGGCGCAGCGTCAGCGGCTGGCCCACCTTGGCGCAGGCGGCCTCGAACAGTTCGGGGTGGAGTTGTTTTTCAAGAAAGCCGTCGGCCAGGCCCTGGTCGATCAGGATGCCTTGGGGATACGGCGGCTGTGCCTGCGCACCCATCAGTTCGCTCGCGTCGTGCGCGGCCCACTGGCTGTGGTCGCGGCCCAGGTAGCCCGTGAAAACGTGTTCGCCCCAAGGACAGCGGCTGGGCGCGGCGATGGGCGCGAAGGCCGACAGCGTCTTGAAGAGGCCGGGATGGCGCAGCGCGAGCGTGAGCGCACCGTGTCCGCCCATCGAATGGCCGAAGATGCCCAGCCGTTCCAGGTCGATCGGAAAGTGGGCGGCCAGCAGCGCGCGCAGTTCACGCACGATGTAGCTTTCCATGCGCCAGTGCCTGGCCCAGGGCTGCTCGGTCGCGTCGAGGTAGAAACCGGCGCCGACGCCGAAGTCCCAGGTGTCGGCTTCGCCCTGAATGTCAGCGTCGCGCGGGCTGGTGTCGGGCATGACCAGCGCCAGGCCGTGCTCGGCGGCCAGCCGCTGCGCGCCGGCCTTGATGGTCGCGGTCTCTTCGGTGCAGGTCAGGCCGGCCAGGTAGATCAGCGTGGGCACGCGGTTGGCGCCCGGCAGCTGTGCGCCTGGCGGCAGGTAGACCGCAAACCGCATCGGCAGGCCGATCTCGGTCGAGTTGTGGCGGTAGAAACGCTGCTCGCCACCGAAACAGGCGTGCGCGCTCAGCAGTTCAAGGCTCATGGTGGGGCTGTCCTCGGCTTTCGTTGTCGATGCCGGCCAGTCTCTCACACATCGAGCCCGCCACCCCTGGCCTGTGGCCGTCAGCGCGGCAGTGTCAGCGCACCGATGCCACGGTGCCGCTGTCTTGCGGCGCGGAAACGACTTCCATGACGACCTGGGCCGTGCCCGTATTGATCATGCCCAGCGCCTGCGCGGCCTGGTAGCTCAGGTCGATGATGCGGCTCTTGGCAAAAGGCCCACGGTCGTTCACGCGCACCAGCACGCTGCGCTGCGAGCCCACGCGGGTGACCTTGACCCACGAGCCCAGCGGCAGCGTCTGGTGGGCGGCCGTCATCTCGAAGCGGTTGTAGCGCTCGCCGTTGGCGGTCAGTTCGCCATGCAGGTTGTTGGAGTACCAGCTGGCCACGCCCCGCTGGCGCACGCCGACCTGGCCGCTGGCCAGTGACGCCGACAGGCTGGCCTGGCGACTGTCGCGTGCGCCGCGCGCGTTCGCCTGCTCGGCGATGCGGGCGCTGGCCTCACGCACGAGTTCGGCGGTGCGGCTGGCCGGCTTGGCAGCGACCGCGGCCGGGGCGCTGTCGGCGGCAGGAACCGGGACCGGATCCGGGTCGAAGGCACTGGCTGCGCCGCCGCTGCGGCGAAACACCGGGTTGGTGCCAGGATCGAAGGTCTTGCGGTGGTCGTTCCCCATGCGCGCGACCAGCGAGTGGCCGCTGCCGGCCCGCTCGACGACGCTGGGCTGGGGCGCGCCGGCCTCGGCGGTCGGGGCCTGATCCTGGGCTTGGGCCTGGGCGTTGCCGGCCGCCGCCAGGAAAGCCACCAGCATGGACGCCGGCAGCCAATGAGGAACTGAAAGTAAAGAAACGGCGCGCCCTGCGCGCCGCGTGCTCATCGGCCCGGGGCTCCGGTCGCCGCCCAGGACGCAAACAGCCGTCGCACAGCGGACACACCGAAGCGGTCGAATGGGAGATGCGCAGGCATCGCATTAGTTTTTTTCATAGCTACAAAAGAAAGAAACACGGTGGGCAAAGGCCCATTTGGTGGAAAACTGCACCGACAACTTCATTGCCAACCTTACCGGATTCAGCGCCGTTCGCCTAACCGGTGCAAACTCGGCAGGTCTTGATGGAGCCCAAAACAGTAATGCAGTTCAATTTCATCGCCAACGCCAAGATTCCCTCGGCCAGCGGCCGCACCCTGCCGGTCATCGACCCGTCCGACGGCCAGGCCTACGACGAAATCCAGCGCAGCAACGCGGCCGACCTGGACGAAGCCGTGGCCGCCGCCCAGCAGTGCCAGTTCGCCACCTGGCAGAAACTGGGCGCGGCCGAGCGCGGCCGGCTGCTGCAGCGCCTGGCGCAGAAAGTGACCGAGCACGCGGAAGAGCTGGCCGCCATCGAGCAGCGCGACTGCGGCAAGCCCACGCGGCAGGCCCGGGCCGACGCCCACGCGCTGGCGCTTTATTTCGAGTTCTACGCCGGCGCGGCCGACAAGCTGCACGGCGAGACCATTCCCTACCAGAGCGGCTACAGCGTGCTCACCTGGCGCGAGCCGCACGGGGTGACCGGCCATGTCGTGCCCTGGAACTACCCGATGCAGATCTTCGGCCGCAGCGTGGCCGCCGCCCTGGCGCGCCACCCCGGCATCGACCACATCAGCTTCACCGGCAGCCCGAACGTGGGCACGCTGATCCAGCAGGCCGCAGCCGAGCGCCACTGCCCCGTCACGCTGGAGCTGGGCGGCAAGAGCCCGCAGATCGTCTTTGCCGACGCCGACCTGGACGCGGCCATTCTCGCCATCGTCAACGCCATCGTGCAAAACAGCGGCCAGACCTGCTCGGCCGGCTCGCGCCTGCTGGTCGAGCGCGCCATCTACGAGCCGCTGCTCGACCGCCTGGGCGCGGCCTTCGCGGCCCTGCGTGTGGGACCGGCCCGGCTGGACCTGGACGTCGGCCCGCTGATCCGCGCCAGCCAGCAGCAGCGTGTGTGGGACTTTCTGTCGGCCGCCCAGGTCGCCGGCATTCCCATGGTCGCGCAGGGACAGATCGTCGACGAAGCGCCCGAAACCGGCTTCTACCAGGCGCCCACCCTGCTGCGCGACGTGCCGCCCGAACACCGCCTGGCGCGCGAGGAAGTCTTCGGCCCCGTGCTGGCGGCCATGGCCTTCGACGACGAGGCGCACGCCGTGGCGCTGGCCAATGGCACCGACTTCGGCCTGGTGGCCGGCGTCTGGACACGCGACGGCGGCCGCCAGCTGCGCATGGCGCGGCAGTTGCAGTCCGGCCAGGTCTTCATCAACAACTACGGCGCGGCCGGCGGCGTGGAGCTGCCTTTCGGCGGCGTCAAATCGAGCGGCCACGGCCGCGAGAAGGGTTTCGAGGCGCTCTACGGCTTCACCACGCTCAAGACGGTGGCCATCCACCACGGCTGACCGGCCCATCAAAATACAAATACAAAGACAACACCGCCCATCATGAATGCAGTTCCCACACCGACTCCCAAGCTCAGCCTGACCCAGTTGCTGCTGTGCGGCGCCATGGTCGTCACCTTGGCCATGGGCATCCGCCACGGCTTCGGGCTGTGGCTCATGCCCATCACCCAGGCGCAGGGCTGGTCGCGTGAGACCTTCGCGCTGGCGCTGGCGATCCAGAACCTGTCGTGGGGCGTGTTCGGCGTGGCCGCCGGCATGGCCGCCGACCGATTCGGCGCCTTCCGCGTGCTGATCGTGGGCGCCGTCTTCTACGCCCTGGGCCTGGTTGGCATGGCCTGGTCGACCACCTCCGTCACGTTCGCCCTGACGACGGGCGTGCTGATCGGCCTGGCGCAGGCCGGCACCACCTATGCCGTCATCTAAGGCATCATCGGCCGGCAAGTCCCGCCCGAACGGCGCTCCTGGGCCATGGGCCTGACCGCGGCAGCCGGCTCTTTCGGCCAGTTCTTCATGGTCCCGGTCGAAGGCATGCTGATCGACAGCCTGGGCTGGCAGCAGGCGCTGCTGGCGCTGGCCGCCGTGGCGCTGATCATCGTGCCCCTGGCCTTTGGTCTGCGCGAGCCCGGATTCTCCGGCCGCATCACCCAGGCCACGTCGTCCGTGGCGGCGGCTGGCCAGACCATCCGGCAGGCGCTGCGCGAGGCGGCCGGCTACGGCAGCTTCCAGCTGCTGATGGCCGGCTATTTCGTCTGCGGCTTCCAGGTGGTCTTCATCGGCGTGCACATGCCCAGCTACCTCAAGGACCACGGCCTGTCGCCGCAGGTCGCCAGCTATTCGCTGGCGCTCATCGGCCTGTTCAACGTCCTGGGCAGCTACCTGGCCGGCTCGCTGGGCCAGCGGTTGGCCAAGACACGCATCCTGGCCTTCATCTACGCCGCGCGTGCCGTCGCCATTGCCGTGTTCCTGCTGGTGCCGCTCAGCCCCCTCTCGGTCTACGTGTTCTCCGCCGTCATGGGCTTTCTGTGGCTGTCGACGGTGCCGCCCACCAATGCGTTGGTGGCGCAGATCTTTGGCGTGCGGCATCTCCCCATGCTCAGCGGCTTCGTCTTCTTCAGCCACCAGGTCGGCAGCTTCCTGGGCGTCTGGCTGGGCGGCGTGCTTTATGACGCCACGGGCAGCTACGACATCGTCTGGCTGATCGCCATCGCGCTGGGCGTGATGGCCGCCGTCGTCAACCTGCGGGTGCACGAAGCACCCATCGCCCGCCCTGCCACGCCGCAGGTCCAGGTGGCATGAAGGTAAGCGCATGACACGCAGCCGCCACCCTCGCCTCTGGCATGCAGCCGCCTGGCTGGCCGCCGCGGCCGCGCTGGGCGCGGTCTTCCTGCTGTATGGCCGCCCCGACATGATGGTGACGCTGAGCCAGCAGATCTGGGCCTGTTTCGGGCATTGACCCGCCTGCCATGACGGTCGCCCTTCCCGCTGCTCCGGCGGCACAGTCCGCCTCGCCCTGGGTCCAGCGCTGGGCCCGGCTGGCACCCGCCGGCTGCGACGCGCTGGACGTGGCCTGCGGCAGTGGTCGCCACACACGCTGGCTGCACGAGGCCGGCTACCGGGTGCATGCGGTCGACCGCGATGCCGGTGCGGTGGCGTCCCTGCAGGCCTGGCTGGCGGCACGTGCGCCCGGCGCCGAAGCCCGCATCCGGTGCCACGACATCGAACAGCAGCCGTGGCCTTTCGCCGGCCACGCCTTGGGTCTGATCGTGGTCACCCATTACCTCTGGCGCCCCCTTTTACCGACGCTCACGGCCGCCCTGGCGCCCGGTGGCGCTCTCATTTACGAGACTTTTACCCTGGCCCAAGCGGGCATCGGCAAGCCCTCGAATCCCGACTTCCTGCTGCGCCCCGGCGAGTTGCTGGACGTGGCGGCCAGCGCCGGGCTGCACGTGGTCGCCTATGAAGATGGCTACCTGCCCGATGCCTCGCCGCAGCTGGGCCGCGGGCGCTTCATCCAGCGTATCGCGGCGGTCAATGCCCGGTATGGCGACATGTCTGGCAGCGGTATTGGGGAACCTCCGCGCCACCCTTTGCTCTAGAGCAGGATGGTCACCAGGCCAGCAGGCCGGCGCCACCCCGGGACGAGGGATGGCTCTGAGTAGAATGCGCGCTTGGTGTTTCTCAAGACGACCCTCTGAAAATGACCCTGATCACTGGCAGCATCGTGGCGCTCACAACGCCCATGCACGACGACGGCAGCGTGGACTACCCCACCCTGCGCAAACTCATCGACTGGCACATTGCCGAAGGCACCGATTGCATCGGTGTCGTGGGCACCACGGGCGAGTCGCCGACGGTCAGCGTCGAAGAGCACCGCGAGGTCATCCGCGTGGCGGTCGAGCAGGCCGCCAAACGCGTGCCCATCATGGCCGGCTGCGGCGCCAACTCCACCGCCGAGGCCATCGAGCTGGCCAAGTTCGCGCGCGCCGTGGGCGCCGACAGCCAGCTCCAGGTCGTGCCCTACTACAACAAGCCGACCCAGGAAGGCCAGTACCAGCACTTCAAGGCCATCGCCGAGGCCGTGGGCGATCTGCCCATCGTGCTCTACAACGTGCCCGGCCGCACCGTCGCCGACCTGCAGCACGCCACCGTGCTGCGCCTGGCGCAGATTCCCGGCATCGTCGGCATCAAGGAAGCCACCGGCAACCTCGAACGCGCGCAGTGGCTGATCAAGGAAGCGCCCGAGGGCTTTGGCATCTACTCGGGCGACGACCCGACCGCCGTGGCCCTGATGCTGTGCGGCGGCCATGGCAACGTCAGCGTCACGGCCAACATCGCGCCGCGCCTCATGCACGAGCTGTGTGCCGCGGCCATCGCCGGCAACGCCGCGCAGGCCATGGCCATTCAGCGCCAGCTGCTGCCGCTGCACCGCGCGCTGTTCGTCGAGCCCAACCCGATCCCCGTCAAGTGGGCGATGCACCGGCTCGGCCTGGCCGGACCGGCGCTGCGCCTGCCACTCACGCCCTTGTCGGCGGAGTATCAACCGACTGTCGAGGCCGCGCTGCACGCCAGCGGTCTGCTTGGCTGACCCTTCCAACCCATCTTCGGAAAACATGCTCGCTCATCCTCTTGCTCGCCTGTCGGCTGTCGCGCTGGCCCTCTCCCTGGCTGCTTGCAGCACCACCGGCCTGTCCGAAAAAGTCAACTACAAGAGCGCCCAGCGTGCGCCCACGCTGGAAGTGCCGCCGGACCTCAGCCAACTCTCCCAGCAGACGCGCTACGCCCTGCCGGGCGACGCGGTGACCGCCAGCAGCATGTCCACGGTGGCAACGCCCGGCGCGGCCAAGACCGACCCGGTCGCGGCCAACCAACTGGGCGACGTGCGCATCGAGCGCGAAGGCAACCAGCGCTGGCTGGTCGTCGGCATCCCGCCCGAAAAACTCTGGCCCCAGATCCGCGACTTCTGGCAGGAAAACGGCTTCCTGCTGGCCATGGATGACCAGAAGCTGGGCATCATGGAAACCGACTGGGCCGAGAACCGCGCCAAGATCCCGCAGGATTTCATCCGCAACACGCTGGGCAAGGTCTTCGACGGCCTGTACTCGACCGGCGAGCGCGACAAGTTCCGCACCCGCATCGAGCGCACCGCCAACGGCAGCGACATCTACATCGTGCACCGTGGCATGCAGGAAGTCGCCCCCGACACCAAGACCAGCATGAGCAACATCGGCTCGACCATCTGGGCGCCGCGCGCGGAAGACCCCGAGCTCGAAACCGAATTCCTGCGCCGCCTGATGATCCGCCTGGGTGCCGACGAAGCCCGCGCCAACGCGGTGGCAGCCGCCGCCGCGCCCGTGGCAGCAGCGCCAGCCAAGGTCAGCACGGTCAACGGCCAGCCCGCCATCGAGCTGAGCGACGACTTCGACCGCGCCTGGCGCCGTGTCGGCCTGTCGCTCGACCGCACCAGCTTCACGGTGGAAGACCGCGACCGCGGCCAGGGCACCTACTACGTGCGCTACGTGACCCCGACCGACGGCCCGCAGAAGCAGCCTGGCTTCTTCAGCCGCATGTTCGGCGCCACGGCGACCGGCCCGGCCCCGCAGCAGTACCGCATCCTGGTTCGCAGCCAGGGCAGCAGCAGCGTGGTTTCCGTGCTCGACAAGAACGGCGCGCCCGACACCTCGGCCGACGCCCAGCGCATCGTGGCCATCCTGGCCGACGACCTGAAGTAAGCGCCGCCGCTGGCGCACCCAAGGCCGGCCCGCCGTGGCCGGCCTCGATCCAGGGCAGCTTCGGCTGCCCTGCTGCTTTGGTCCTCGCTTCTTCCCGGCTTTCCCCCACCCCTTTCTCTCCGCCCGCAACGCATGCTCCGTTTTCGAAACCTGGCGAGCGGCAGCACCGGCAACGCCACCGTCGTCGAAGCGCTCGACGAGGCGAGCGGCCGCCTGCGGCCCACGCGCCTGCTGGTCGACTGCGGCCTGGGCATCCGCCAGCTGCAGACCCGGCTGGCCACGGCCGAGCTGCTGCTGCAGGACATCGACGCCATCTTCATCACCCACGAGCACAGCGATCACATCGGCTGCGCGGAAAAGCTCGCGCAGCGGCTGGGCGTTCCGGTCTGGATGAGCCGGGGCACGCGTGCCGCGCTCGAACGCATGGACTTCGGCCAGACCTGGTGCGAGGCGCGCGATGGCGGCGCCATCACCGTCGGCGATCTCGCCCTCACGCCCTTCACCGTGCCGCACGACGCGCGCGAGCCGCTGCAACTGACCTGCACCGACGGCCGCCGCAAGCTCGGCATCCTGACCGACCTGGGCGTGGCCACCCCGCACGTCATGCAGCACCTGCAGCAGTGCCAGGCCCTGATCATCGAGTGCAACCACGACCCCGACCTGCTGGCGGCCTCGCGCTACCCCTACTTCCTGCAACGCCGCATTGCCGGCAACCACGGCCACCTGGCCAACGCGCACGCGGCCGAGATCGTCACGGCCCTCATGCAGCCAGACGCGCACGACCCGCTCGGCCTGCTGGTGGCCGCGCATCTGAGCCAGGAAAACAACCGGCCCGAGCTGGCCCGCCAACACCTCGAACAGGCTGTCGCGCACGCGTCAGTCCAACCCGAGATTGCCGTGGCCGACCCCGTTCTGGGGACCACCTGGCACACGGTATAGGACAGGTATGATGCTTTTCGCTTCCACGCACAGCAGGAGACGACAAGCACATGACCGCCTATCAGAACATCCAGGTCCGCACCGAAGCCGGCAAGGTCGGCGTGATCACACTCCACCGGCCCCAGCAGCTCAACGCGCTCAATGACGAACTCATGGACGAGCTCGGCCAGGCCCTGCTCGCCTTCGACGCCGACAGCGCCATCGGCGCCATCATCGTCACCGGCAGCGAGAAGGCTTTTGCCGCGGGTGCGGACATCAGCCGCATGGCCGGCTACAGCTTCGCCGATGCCTATGGCGGCAACTACATCTCGCGCAACTGGGAGACGATCCGCCAGGTGCGCAAACCCGTGATCGCGGCGGTGTCCGGCTACGCGCTGGGCGGCGGCTGCGAGCTGGCGATGATGTGCGACATCCTGATCGCCGCCGAGAACGCCCGCTTCGGCCAGCCCGAGATCAAGCTGGGCGTCATCCCCGGCTCGGGCGGCACACAGCGCCTGCCGCGCGCCGTCGGCAAGGCCAAGGCCATGGACCTGGTGCTGACCGGCCGCATGATGGACGCGGCCGAGGCCGAGCGCGCCGGCCTGGCCAGCCGCGTGGTGCCCACCGAACGGCTGCAGGACGAGGCCCTGGGCATCGCCCTGCAGATCGCCGACTACGGGCAACTGGCCGTGATGGCAGCCAAGGAGTCGGTCAACCGGGCCTTTGAAAGCGGGCTGTCCGACGGCGTCACCTTCGAGCGCCGGCTGTTCCACGGCCTGTTCGGCACCGAGGACCAGAAGGAAGGCATGCAGGCTTTTCTCGACAAGCGCAAGCCCAGCTTCAAGCACCGCTGAAGCGGTCACCGCCTGCCGTCCACCGCACCATGCTGACCGTCCACCACCTCAACAACTCGCGGTCGCAGCGCATCCTGTGGCTGCTCGAAGAACTCGGCCTGCCTTACGAAATCCAGCGCTACCAGCGCAATCCGCAGACCCTGCGCGCACCGGCCGCGCTGCGGGCCGTGCATCCGCTGGGCAAGTCGCCGGTGGTGACCGACGGCGAGACCGTGGTGGCCGAATCGGGCGCCATCATCGAGTACCTGCTCGAGCGCTACGGCAACGGCCGCCTGCAACCGGCCGCCGGCACACCCGAGCGGCTGCAGTACCGCTACTGGCTGCATTTCGCCGAAGGGTCGGCCATGCCGCCGCTGCTGCTCAAGCTCGTGTTCGACCGCATCGAGCGCGCGCCCATGCCCTTCTTCGTCAAGCCCGTGGCGCGCAGCATCGTCAAGACCGTGCGCAACCGCTTCGTCGTGCCGCAACTGGCCGAGCAGCTCGACTTCATGGAACAGACGCTGCAGGCCCACACGTGGTTCACGGGTGCCGACTTCACGGCGGCCGACATCCAGATGAGCTTTCCGCTGGAGGCCGCGGCGGCGCGCGCCGGGCTCGACGACCGCTACCCGGCGCTGAGCCGTTTTCTCAAAACCATCCACGCGCGCGACGCCTACCGCCGCGCGCTCGAACGGGGCGGTGCCTACAGCGTCGTCGGGCAGGACTGATCCCGTTTGACCGGAAGGACATAGCCGCTCTGCGACAATCGCTGACTGTGAACGCCGACATCCTCCAGACCATCCTCATCTACGCACTGCCCGTGCTGTTCGCCATCACCGTGCACGAGGCCGCGCACGGCTATGCGGCACGTCACTTCGGTGACAACACGGCGGCCATGCTCGGGCGGCTGACGCTCAACCCGCTCAAACACATCGACCCCATCGGCACCGTGCTGATGCCCATCGTGCTGTACTTCGCGACCTCGGGTGCCTTCCTGTTCGGCTACGCCAAGCCGGTGCCGGTCAACTTCGGCCACCTGCGCAATCCGCGCCGCGACATGATCTGGGTCGCGCTGGCCGGCCCCATGTCCAACTTCGCGCAGGCCCTGATCTGGACGCTGGCCTGGCTGCTGCTGCACACCCTGGGCGTGCAGGAACCCTTTTTCCTGCGCATGGCGCAGGCCGGGCTGGTGGTCAATCTGGTCATGTGGGCGCTCAACCTGTTCCCGCTGCCCCCGCTGGACGGCGGCCGCGTGCTGGTCGCGCTGCTGCCCTGGCAGCAGGCGCAGTGGCTCAGCCGGGTCGAGCCCTTCGGTTTCTTCATCGTGCTGGGGCTGGTGGTCAGCGGCATCATGAGTACCTACTGGCTGCAGCCGGCCATCCAGATCGGCGCCTGGCTCGTCAACCTCCTGCTGACGCCCTTCCAATGGCTGCTGGGCTGAGGCGGGTGCTTCCCGCCCTGCACGCCAGCTTCTTTCATCCGCGCCGCCCACCTGACGGGCGGCCCCGATCGACACTGCAATCATGACGACCACTCGACGCGTTCTCACCGGCATCACCACGACCGGCACACCGCACCTGGGCAACTATGTCGGCGCCATCCGCCCGGCCATCGCGGCCAGCCGCGAGCCCGGCACGCAGAGCTTTTATTTCCTGGCCGACTACCACGCGCTCATCAAGTGCGACGACCCGGCCCGCATCCAGCGCTCGACACTGGAGATCGCCGCGACCTGGCTGGCGGCCGGACTCGACCCTGAGCAGGTGACCTTCTACCGCCAGTCCGACATTCCCGAGATCCCCGAGCTGATGTGGCTGCTGACCTGCGTGACCGGCAAGGGCCTGCTCAACCGCGCCCACGCCTACAAGGCCTCGGTCGACAAGAACACCGCCGCCGGCGCCGAGCCCGATGCCGACGTGACGGCCGGCCTGTTCATGTACCCCGTGCTCATGGCCGCCGACATCATGATGTTCCAGGCCCACAAGGTGCCCGTGGGACGCGACCAGGTCCAGCACATCGAGATGGCGCGCGACATGGCCGCCAGCTTCAACCACCTCTATGGCGAACACCTGGTGCTGCCCGAAGCCCAGGTCGACGAGGACGTGGCGACGCTGCCCGGCCTGGACGGCCGCAAGATGAGCAAGAGCTACAACAACACCATCCCGCTGTTCGTGCCGCGCGAGCAGCTGCGCCGGCTGGTGGGCAGCCTGCTGACCGATTCACGCGCGCCCGGCGAACCCAAGGACGTCGAGGGCTCGGCCCTGTTCCAGATCTACCAGGCCTTCGCCACCCCGGCCGAAACCGCCGCGCTGCGCCAGGCCTATGCCGATGGCATTGCCTGGGGCGACGCCAAGGCGCTGCTGTTCGAGAAGGTCGACGCCGCCGTGGCGCCCATGCGCCAGACCTATGAAACCTACCTCGCCAATCCAGCCCGCCTTGAGGAAATCCTGAAGGCCGGCGCCGCCAAGGCCCGCCACCTGGCCACGCCTTATCTGGCCACCATCCGGCAGGCCGCGGGCCTGCGGCCGCTGCAGGCCGCGGTGGCGACCGAGCCGTCCAAGCCGACGGCCGGCCGCGCCGCCCCGGCCTTCAAGCAGTACCGCGAGAAAGACGGCCTCTTCTACTTCAAGCTCGTCGACGGCGAACAGGCCACCGTGCTGCAAAGCCACGGCTACGCCAACCCCCGCGAAGCGGCCGCCATGATCGCTCGGCTCAAGGCCGAAGGCTTCGCCGCCTATCGCGACAGCGCCGCTCATTTCGCGCCGGTTGACGAATCAGGCACAAAAGCGATACAAAATGTATTGCAGGCGTTTCAAGAAGTGAGCGAGCCGCCCTCCCAAGCGCCGTCATGAGCGCGCCTCTTCTGGCCTGCGGGCGACTTTCAATTTCCATTCCCAAGACCCATGTGCCTTTACGTCATAGATGACCACCCCCTGATGAGCGATGCCATGGGCCTCATGCTTCGCCGCCTGTTCCCCGATACCCCCGTGGTAAAGCTGGCCCGCCTGTCGGCGCTGCCCTCGGCCGTGCGTGCGCATGGCGAGCCACGCCCGATCTGCCTGGACCTCAAGCTGCCCGACACGACCGGCGTCTCGGGTGTCATGCAGGTGCGCAGCATGTTCCCGGAACTGCCGCTGGCCGTCATCTCCGCTTCGCCCGCGGACGACATGGAAGGCCCATGCCTGGGTGCTGGCGCCGACGTCTACATCGAGAAATCCGCACCCGCGCAGCAGATCCAGTCCGCACTGGCCAGCCTGCTGTCGATCGACGAGGACCTGGCCGAATCGGCCGCCGCCGGCAACCAGACGCTGTCCAAGCGGCAAAAGCAGCTCATCGTCATGCTCGACGAAGGCCTGAGCAACCGCGACATCGCCGACAAGCTCTCGATCAGCGAACACACCGTCAAGGTCCACCTGTGGCGGCTGTTCCGCCGGCTGCAGGTCAAGAACCGCAGCCAGGCGGTGCACTATGCACGTCGCCACGGGTACCTGAGTGACTGATTGAGACGCCCCCCGAAGCGCCTTTCGGCGCTTCCCCCCCAACCTCAGATCCCGGCTGCTTCGCCGCCTTCTTTCAGTTTCTGTTCGACCTGGCTGGTCGTGCCGTCATCGAGCGTGATGCGGAAGGTCGAGCCGCTGCCGGGGCGTGAACGCATGCGCAACTCGTGGCCCAGGGCGTGGGCCAGGCGCGAGACGATGGCCAGGCCCAGGCCGACGCCGCCGGTGGCGGGGCTTCTGGCGAACGACGGCACGGTCACGAATTCGCCAAAGATGTCGCTCTGGTATTGCTCGGGAATGCCCTGGCCGGTGTCGACCACGCTCACGCAGGCGCGGGCGTGGCCTCGCCGGGTCTGGCGGACCTGCAAGGTCACCAGCACGCCGCCGTGGTGGGTGTACTTGATGGCGTTGTCCAGCAGATTGCCCAGGATGCGGCGCAACTGCACGCTGTCGGACAGCAGCGTCACCGGCTCGTCAGGCAGCCGCAGGCGCAGGTCCAGGCCCTTTTCGCTGGCCACGGGCTCGTAGACCACACGCAGATCGCGCAGCATGTCGTCCACCCGCACGGGGGCGATCCGCAGCGTCATGCCGCCCGATTCCATCTGCGCATAGCTCAGCAGCGAATCAAACAGGCTGTTGATGGCGCGGCTGGCCTGCAGGATGCGCGGTGCCAGCTCGGAGCCCAGCGACGGGTCGTCCTCCAGGTACTGCGCATACAGCGACAGCGCGTGGATGGGCTGGCGGATGTCGTGGCTGGCGGCGGCCAGCAGCCGGTTCTTGAGCGCCACCGCACGCAGCGCGGCCTCGGTCTTGCGCGTGAGCGAACGGGTGAACTGCTGGTTGCGGTACTGCAGCCGGAAGGTGCTTTGCAGCACCTGGTGGAAGCGGTCGCCGCCCATCAGCAGGATGAGCCAGCACAGCCCCACGATGATCATCAGGAAACTCTCGATGACCGGCATGTCGGTCCAGCCCACCGTCAGCGCATGCACCAGCATGACGACGATCACGCCGCCGAAGGCAAAGCTCGTGTACCAGTAAAGCACCGCCGGCCAGGCCGAGAAGCGGTCGACCGCCATCGCGATGAAGGTCACCATGATGAGCAGGAAGGCGGCCTGCAGCGAGATCGACACCTTGCCGTAGCACATCCAGAACGCCAGCACCCAGACCAGCCCGCTGCCGGCCCACAGCCAGCCGACGCGGCGCTTGAAACGCTCCAGCCCGTCGCCTTCGGCCAGCAAGGTGTGCACGCGCAGGTAGCGCAGGTAGACGCCGTGGCGAAAGACGATGAAGGTCAGCGCCAACGCCAGCCACACCAGGACGTCGCGGTGCGAGATCTCCTGCCACATCAGGATGGCGGTCGTCAGCACGATCGCCACCCGCAACGGCGTGCCTGAATACGAGTTGTGCATGAACACGTCGAGCAGCCGGGTATCGACCCAGAGATCACGACGCGCGCGGGACTCGGCGGAGCGGGCTTGGTAGGTATCGCTGGGCGGCATGGTGGGCGCAGAACGCTGGCTGAGATGCGCAAGTCTAGAGCCGATCCCAGTCGGGCAGGCTCAGGACGCCCCCGGGGCCGGGCAAAGAGACAGGCGCTCGACCACCGCGGCTGGCTCCACATCGTGTTCGAAATCCCGACTTTGCAGCGGACGGCGGGCCATCAATCCTCAATGCCGCGCTGGGCCGGAATGCCCGCGTCGAACGCATGTTTGACCGCGCGCATCTCGGTGACGGTGTCGGCCACCGCGACGATTTCCGCCGGGCAGTCACGACCCGTGAGCACCACGTGCACATGGGGTGGCCGCGCTTGCAGCGTCGCCAGCACCTCTTGCAGCGGCAGCCAGCCGTAGATCAGCGGATAGGTGATTTCGTCGAGCACGACCATGAAGAACTGGCCGCCCAGGATGTCGGCCCGGGCACGCTGCCAGCCGTCGCGTGCGAGCTGCGCGGAGTGTTCCAGATCCTTGCTTTTCCAGCTGAAGCCATCGCCCAGGCCTTCGATGGGCAGGCCCAGCACTTCCAGGCTGCGGTGTTCGCCGAAACGCGCGCTCGGCACCTTCATGAACTGGTAGATCTTGACGGCCTTGCCGCGGCCGTGGGCCCGCATCGCCAGACCGAATGCCGCCGTGCTCTTGCCCTTGCCATTGCCCGTGTTGACGATCACCAAGCCGCGCCGCGGACCCGAAGGTTGCTCGTAAGGGGTGGCCGTGGGCGGCTGGCGAATCTCCATCGAAAAACTCCATTCAAGATAGCGCAAGCCATCGATTTTCCCATGAGATCAGGGAAATCCGGCCGTCGAATGCCGCGACCAGTGCAGCGCGGGTGACCGGGTCCGCGACCGGTCCGTGGTGCTGGACGCGGCCCGCGCGCACGACCAATAAATCGTCGGCCTGCAAGGCCGCGTCCAGCTCGTGCAGCACGCTGACCACAACGGCGCCGCTGGCGGCCAATTCACGCGCCAGCGCGACCCAGTCGGCCTGGTGTGGCGGGTCAAGGCTGGCCAGCGGTTCGTCCATCAGCAGCACCCCCGCCTGGCCTGCGAGCAGCCGCGCCAGCAGCACACGCTGGCGCTCGCCGCCCGACAACTGCCCCAGTGCCCGCGCCTGCCAGTCCAGGCAACCGGCCCGCGCCATGGCCGCGTCGACCGCGGCTTCGTCCAGCGGCGACGGCGCGGCGAACCACGGCCGATGCGGCAAGCGCCCGAGCATCACTACATCACGCACCCGCAATTCCGCATGCGCGGATTCGTCCTGCCCCATCCACGCCAGGCGGCGTGCGCGCTCGCGTGCCGGCCAGATGTCCCACGGCTTGCCGTCGAGCCAGACCTCGCCCGTGGCCGGCACCAGGCCGGCCAGCGCCTGCAGCAAGGTTGACTTGCCCGCACCATTGGGGCCAACCACGGCCGTCCAGCGGCCAGCCTGGAAGCGGGCCGACGCATCGGCCAGCACCACATGGCCTGCGCGCTTGACGCCCAGCCCACGGGCCGTGAGCACGGGCGTGGACGCATCCACATTCAAAGGGATGGCCTTGTTCATGCCATGCGCCGCCGCATCATCCACAGCAGATAGCCGCCGCCCAGCAAGGCGGTCAACACGCCCACCGGCAGTTCCTGCGGCGCCACCAGCGTGCGCGCCAGCACATCGGCGGCCAGCAGCAGCACGCCGCCCATGCCGCCCGACAGCAGCACCAGCGCGGCGTGCCCGGGCCGCACGGCCATGCGCACCAGGTGGGGCGCGACCAGCCCGACGAAGGCCACCAGACCGATCTGCGCGACGGCCGCCGCCGTGCCCAGCGCCAGCAGCGCCACCAGCGCCAGCCCCGCGCCCGCCAGCGGTAGGCCCAGGCTGCGCGCCGTGCGCTCGCCCAGCGCCAGCGCATCGAGCACACGCGCCAGCGCGGCCGCAGCCACCGCGACCACGACACCCGCCGCGGCCAGCACCGACACCGCCGGCCACGCGGCGTAGCTGGTCGTGCCCAGCATGAAAGCCTGCATGGCCTGCAGGATCTGCGGATGGCGCATAGCCACCAGCGACGCCAGCGCCCCCACCACCATGCTCACCACCACACCGGCCAGCAGCAGGCGCAGCGTCTGCTGCTGGCCGCGCGCCAGCGCCACGGTCAGCAGCACGGCGGCCGCCGACCCCACGAAGGCCGCGCCGGTCAGCCCCAGCCGCAGGCCCAGGCCGGCCGTCTCCGGCGTCAGCCCCAGCGCAACCAGCAGCAGCGCCACGCCCAGGTTGGCGCCCGCGCCACTGCCCAGCAGATAAGGATCGGCCAAAGGATTGCGAAAAACGCCCTGCGCAATCGCCCCGCTCATGCCCAGCAGCGCACCGGCCAGCCAGGCCGCGAGCGTTCGCGGCAGACGGATGTCCCAGACCACCGTCGCGGCAACCGGGTCGGCCTGGCCGCGCAGCAAGGCCCAGCCCGCCGACAGCGGCTCCAGCCCCAGGCTGCCAGCCAGCAGGCCCAGCCCTGCCAGCAGCAGCGTCAGCAGCGCCAAACCCAGCGCCAACACGGCGGGAGGAAGACGATGGCGCGGTGGCGTCATGGCGCCGTGCCTTGCAGAAGAACCGGTGCCCGGCCATCGAAGCGGCCCATCAGGCAGTCGGCCAGCAGGCGTGCCGCGTCGCCCAGTCGCGGCCCAGGCCGCACCAGCACATCCATCTGCGCGTCGTCCAGCACACAGACCTGTCCGTCGCGCAAGGCCGGCAGCGCTGCCCAGCCGGGCCGCCGGGCCAGTTCACGCGCGTTGCGGGCCGAGACCACGATGCGCTGCGGCTGCGCGCGCACCACGAATTCAGGATTGAGGCGCGGGTAAGCGCCCATGTCGGCCGGCACGATGTTCGTGGCGCCCAGGCGCTGCAGCAGCCCGCCGATGAACGACGTGGGGCCGGCGGCATAGGGACCGCTGCCGATTTCGATGTAGACACGCGTGGCTTTCGCCCCGGCCGTGGTGGCCGCCGCCTGATCGACCTCGGCATTGACTTGGGCCCACACAGCCTCGGCCCGCTGCGGCGGCAAGCCCAGCTCCACACCAGTCTGACGCAGCACGCGGCCCACATCGTCCAGCGAGCGCGGCTCCAGCGCCACTACACGCACACCCAGTGACTCCAGTCGCCCGGCCGCACGAGAAGCCACCGACATCAGCACCAGATCGGGTTTGAGCGCCAGCACACGCTCGATCTGCGTGTCCTCCAGGCCACCCAGGCGCGGCAGTGGCTGCACGGCGGCCGACGGCCAGTTGGAAAAATCGTCCACGCCCACCAGCCGTTCGCACGCCCCCAGCGCGCAGACCGATTCGGTGAGCGACGGCAGCTGGCTCACCACCCGCTGCGGCGGCGCGTCCAGCACCACCTGCCGTTGCCGGTCGTCCTGGATGGCGATGGCCGCGGCGGCGGGCACGGCGGCCAGTCCCAGCATCAACATCGCCATCCCCATGACCAGCCCCTGGCCGAAACCGGCACGCACGCACCAGTTCCAGCGGAACAGGCGCCGCAAGGGCGTGGCGAAGGACGTCACAGGCATGCGCCGATTGTCACCGTGCCGGCTCGTTTCACTTCGGCTGCCAGCGCAGCGTGACGTAGACCTCGCGACCGGGCTGGTTGTAGCCATAGGCCGTCTCGTAGTCCTTGTTGGCGAGGTTGTTCAGGCGGGTCTGCAGCGTCCAGTCGCGGGCCAGGGCGTAGCTGGCGTAGAGGTCGGCGGTGGTGTAGCCGCCCAGGCGCTGGGTGTTGGCTGCGTTGTCGAAGCGGTGTGCGGCGGTCAGCAGCGACGCGCCCAGGGTCCAGGAGCCCACACGGTGGTTGGCATCCAGCGTGAGTTGACGACGCGCCCGGCGCTGCAACTGCTTGTCCAGTGTTTCATTACGCGGGTCTAGGAAGTCTGCCTTTGTCTGTACTGTCCAGCCACCGAGCAAAGCCTGGTAACCCAGCGACCACCCGGTGATCTTGGCCTTTTGAATGTTCTGCGGAACATAGTTCTCGTCGTTGGCGATGTAATCCCGGACACGGGTCTGGTAGTAGCGAAGCGTGGCTTCGTGCCCCGCAGCCACGGTCCATGTCACGCCAAGCTCGCCACTGCGGCTACGTTCAGGCTTGAGATCGGGATTGCTCAGGTAAGGGTAATAAAGGTAGTTGAACGAAGGTGCGACAAACGCAGTCCCCACGCTCGCGTTCACGCGCAAAGCCTCGGTCAGCTTGAAGCCATAACCCGCGGAGCCGGTGGTTTGGCCGCCGTACTGGGAGTTGCGGTCACGACGCAAGCTGAGTTGCCAACTATGGCGCCCGGCTTGGCCGTTCAGCCCCGTGAAGACCGAGTTAACCGAGCGCTTGGTGCCGCTGTATTCAGTGGAACTGTCCAGGCGCTGCTCAAGGTGCTCGACACCCGCCACGATGACGCCCAGAGGGGTATCCACATCGTTCTGCCACGTCCATTGATCCTGCCGCGTCACAAAACGCCCCAGCGTCCAGCTGTTGGCCGCAGCCACGATGTCGTCCTTGTCGCGGCTTTGGCTATACGTCACGCGCGTTCGCCAATGGGGCAGGATCTTGCCGCTCACGCCCAGGCTGGCCACGTCGGTGGACAGCTTGTCCCGGGCGTGGTCTCCCAAACCCGGGCCGGGTGCACTAAAGATGCCATCATCGAAATAGTTCGTTCCTTGGGAGTGCAGGAAGCTCGCCGACAGCGTCCAATCGGGCACGAAACTCCAGTCCACGTAGCCATTGACCGAGCGCTGGCGAAAGCCATCGCTGTCAGGGTTGTAGACGCCATTCGGCGCGCGCGAATTGGTCGCCGAGAAGCCGTGGTCATTGAGGGCATTGACACCCAGCCCATAGCGCACGGAGCCTGCCGCGCCCGACACACCAGCCGCCGTTTGCCGGTAGGCATGGCTGCCCAGCGTCAGCTCGGCATAAGGATGCACGCCATCCTGGGTCACCCCACGCGTGAAGATCTGAACCACGCCACCGAGCGCATCACTGCCGTACAGCGACGAAGCAGGCCCTTGAAGAACCTCGATGCGCTCAATGCTGGCCAGCGGAATGTTGGCCCAAACCGGTGTTCCGGCTGAGACGGAGCCATAACGCACACCGTCGATCAACAGCAGGGTATGGCGCGAATCCGTTCCACGCAGGCTCACGCCGGAAGTCTTGCCCCGGCCTCCGCTGGCGTTGATCTGCGCCCCCGCATACTGCTGCAGCAGCTCCGGCAGCGTACGCCCGGCCGACTGTTCGATCTGCTCGCGTGTGATGACGGTGACGTCGCTGATGAGCTCGTCGGCGCGGGTTTCGGTGCGCGTGGCCGTGACCACGGTTTCCGCCAGCGTGGTGTTGGCATTGGCGCTGGTGTTGTTGTTCTGGGCCTGGGCGTGACCGGCTGCGAGCAAGGCAGCGGCGACCAGCGCGGACAGGCGCGCGGTGGGGTTCTGGATAGCCATGTGCGAGAAGAAAAAACGATGCCCCTGAACCGCCCTCCCCGACAGTCCTTGGGTAACGTGGGCACGCCGCACACCATCGTCGCGATGGGCGGCGCACCCGCCTCGTTGGCCGGTATCCGGGCTGGCGGCTGGGCTGGCGTCGCCTTCCCGGCCGCGTGTTCCGCGCCGCCAGTGGCTGATGTGACGTCCGCTGGACAAGCCCGATTGCCAGGCCCGTCCCGCCGCTTGACCGTTGCGGGGGCAGCGCAGGCTCGACCGCCATGGGCCGTGCGGCCTGGCATCTCCTGCTTCCCGTTGAACTGCGGGCCATTGAACCTGACGCCGCGAGCACCAACGGCACGCATTGTAGCGGGCCTGCGTGCAGGGTCAACCTCGAAAATCGCGCCAGGAAAAAACGATCCGTCCTGATCGCCAGGCGGGCATCGTCGGGCGGACGATGCCCCCTCACGCGGGCCGCTCAGCGCATGCCGGAAGAAGAAGAAAGAGGCACAGACGGCTCGGGCTCGGGCGCCGGCTCGTGCAGGCGGTCGCGCAGGGCCAGGGACGGGAACAGCCGGCGCCAGGCCAGCGCCACCGCGATGGTGCCGACCCCGCCCAGGATGACGGAGCCGACGGGCCCCAGCAGCGCGGCGGTCGCGCCCGATTCGAACTCGCCGAGCTGGTTGCTCGCGCCGATGAAGACCGAGTTGACCGCGCTCACCCGTCCGCGCATGTGGTCGGGCGTTTCCAGTTGCACCAGCGTCTGGCGCACCACCACGCTGACCATGTCCATGGCGCCGGTCACCGCCAGCGCCAGCATCGACAGCACCAGGTTGCGCGAGATCGCAAACACCAGCGTGGCCACGCCGAACATCGCCACCGCGCCCAGCAGGCGCTGGCCAACCTTGCGCTCCAGCGGCCAGCGTGTGAGCGCGATCGACATCAGCAGCGCCCCGGCCGCGGGCGACGCACGCAGCAAGCCCAGCCCCCAGGGGCCCGTGTGCAGGATGTCCTTGGCGAACATGGGCAGCAGCGCCACGGCTCCGCCCAGCAGCACGGCGAACAGGTCGAGCGAAATGGCCCCCAGCACCGGCTTGCGGTGCCAGATGAAACGCACGCCGGCCAGCAGCGTCTCCATCGACATCGGCTGCTTGCCTTGCGGGACGTAGTGGTAGCGCAGGCCCACCATCAGCGAGCAGCCAATGATGAAGCTCAGGGCCGAGGCGGCATACACGGCCGAGGCGCCTGCCACGAAGATCACGCCCCCCAGGGCTGGCCCGCCGATGATGGCGCCCTGCAGCCCGGCCGAGGCAAAGGCCATGGCGCGCGGCAGCAGCGCGGGCGGCACCAGCATGGGCGTGAGCGCCTGCTGCGCCGGCATCTGAAACGCCCGCACCATGCCCAGCAGCACCGACACGCCCAGCAGCAGTTCGCGGTTGACCCAGCCTTCCTGCGTGGCGGTGACCAGCATCAGCGCGACCGTGGCAGCGACGGCCAGGCAGCAGGCCACGATGCGGGCGCGGTGGAAACGGTCGGCGACGTGGCCGGCGACCAAGGTCAGCAGCAGCGCGGGCTCGAACTGGTACAGGCCGACCAGCCCCAGGTCCCAGGCGCTGCCGGTCAGCTCGTACATCTGCCAGCCGATGGCCACCATCAGCATCTGCGTGCCGGCGGTGCCGAACAGCCGCGTGCCCCAGAAGCGCATGTAGGCGCGCTGCGCCAGCAAGGCACGAAAACCTGAGGAGCTAGCCGGGGCCGGTGTGTTGTGTGTGTTCTGGGCGGGATCGGGCATGGCGCGCAAGCTTAGCCGAGTTGGCCGGGCCCCGCCGCCGGTCCGCCTTCATCCGGGGAAAACGCTCAGCCTTGCGTACGCAGGCGTGCTGGCGTTCGTCCCCGGTCCGTGGAACTCAGTCCGTGGAAACCGGCCGCAGCGCGGTGGTCGCCTTGGTGCCGACCGGCAGGCGTTTGACGTACTTGAACGTGCCCGTGGCGTGGGCGCACAGCGCGCCGCTGGCGTCGTAGATGCTGCCCTCGGTGAAGGCCAGCGTGGCCGTGCGGTGCAGCAGCCGCCCGCGCGCGACCAGCGGGCCCTTGGACGGACGCATGAAGCTGGTCTTCATCTCGATGGTGACCACGCCCATCTCCTTGTCCACGCTGCGGGCGGACGTGGCCATGGTCACGTCCAGCAGCGTCATGCAGGCGCCGCCATGGGCGACCTGGAAGGAGTTGAGGTGCTCGGGCGCTGGCGTGTAGTGCAGCTCGGACTCGCCGCCCTCGAATTTTTCGAGGGTGAAGCCCAGCAGGCCGACGAAGGGGATCTCGACGCCGAAGCGCTTGTCGAAGCTCATGAAACAGGTCCGATCGAAAAAATGGCCAGGCGCCACGCGTCCATCAATGCGCGGACGATCCGCCCTTGTCCGCGGGGTGGCTGCTCGCCATCAGGCGGTCGCACAGGGCAATGGCCAGGGCTGATCTTGCCCCTGATTTACGGACACCTATCTAAGCGACATTGGCCAGCTCGTACTGCTCTGGGCTGAGGTAGCCCAGGGTCGAGTGCAGCCGGATCCGATTGTAGTCAACCTCAATGTAGTCAAACACATGAGCCTTGGCCTGCTCCCGTGTGGCGAGGTGTTCACCATGGATGGCCTCGACCTTCAGACTGTGGTTCCAACTCTCCATTGCTGCGTTGTCGTAGCAGTTGCCTCTGGCACTCATGCTGGCGATCAAAGCGTATTGCTCCAACAGGGCGCGGTGCTCGCGCGAGCAGTATTGGCTACCACGGTCA
>WNDQ01000005.1 GCA_009912175.1 Paracidovorax wautersii
GCGCGAGCACCGCGCCCTGTTGGAGCAATACGCTTTGATCGCCAGCATGAGTGCCAGAGGCAACTGCTACGACAACGCAGCAATGGAGAGTTGGAACCACAGTCTGAAGGTCGAGGCCATCCATGGTGAACACCTCGCCACACGGGAGCAGGCCAAGGCTCATGTGTTTGACTACATTGAGGTTGACTACAATCGGATCCGGCTGCACTCGACCCTGGGCTACCTCAGCCCAGAGCAGTACGAGCTGGCCAATGTCGCTTAGATAGGTGTCCGTAAATCAGGGGCAAGATCACTGCGTGCCATGCCGATCCCGCCGCACGTTTTCCCCGGATGAATGATGAATGGCCTTGCACGTGATCGTTCGTGTTGAAACCCATGGCGCCTGAGCGTTTCCGGCAGCCGGCTGGCGCGCCGCCCGTGGAGCGGCCGTTGCTGGAATTGCTGTCGTCCATGCGTTTTGCGGTGACGATGCTGGCGGTCGTGGCCCTGGCCTCGGTCATCGGCACCGTGCTGCCGCAAGGGCAGCCGCCCATTACTTATGTGGACCAGTTCGGCCCGTTCTGGGCGCAGGTGTTCGAGGCGGCCGGGCTGTACCGTGTTTACGGTGCGGGCTGGTTCGTGCTGCTGCTGGGCGTGTTGATTGCCAGCACCAGCGTTTGCATCTGGCGCACCGCGCCACGGTTGCTAGCGGACTGGCGTGCTTACCGGGAGGATCTGCAACTGCAGAGCCTGAAAGCCTTTGAGCACCGTGCCGTGGGCGAGCGCCAGGGCGATGGACCGGCTGTTGCGGCGCAGGTCGCGCACGCGCTGGTGGGCGGAGGCTGGCGGGTCAAGTCGGTGCCTCGCGCTGATGCGACAGGTCGTGTCGCCGGCTGGATGGTGGCTGCGCAAAAAGGCGGTCTACGCAAGCTGGGCTATGCGGCCACGCACGGCGCCATCGTGCTGATCTGCGTGGGCGGGCTGATCGACAGCGACCTGGGTATGCGTGCGGCGATGTGGGTCCAGGGCGTGACGCCCTATGCCGGCGGCGGGTCGGTGGCCGATGTGCCTGCGGGGCACCGGCTGAGCGAGGGCACGCCCTCGTTTCGCGGCAGCCTGGCGGTGGCCGAGGGCACGCAGTCGCGTGTCGCGCTGCTCAGTGAGGGCGATGGCGTGGTGCTGCAGCCGCTGCCGTTCTCGGTCGAACTCAAACGGTTCATCGTGGATTACTACCCGAGCGGCATGCCCAAACGGTTTGCCAGCGAGGTGGTGTTGCACGACCGCCGGAGCGGGGCGCGTGAGGACGCGGTGGTGGCGGTCAACCATCCGGTGAACTTTCAGGGCGTGCGGATCTACCAGTCGGGTTTTGAGGATGGGGGCTCGGCGCTGCAGTTGCGCGGGGTGCCGCTGGCCGATCCCGGGCAAACCTTTGATGTGCGGGCCACGGTGGGCGTGAATCAGCCGCTGCCCTTGCCTGGGGTGCAGGAGAACTGGACGCTGGAGCCGACCTCGCTGCGTGTGATGAACGTCGAGCCGGTTCGCCGCGAACCGGTGGGCGATCGGCCTGCGGCCGATGTGCGTGCGGTCGATCCCCGGTGGCTTGGCGGCTGGGGGCTGGGCGCGGCTGCCGACCTGAATGCCGAGCAGCGTTTTCGTAACGTCGGGCCGAGCGTGGCTTACCGCCTGCGTGATGCCGCCGGGCAGGCCGTCGAATTTGTGAACTACATGCAGCCGGTGGATGTGGGCGAGGGCGAGCCGGTCTATCTGTATGGCGTGCGCCTGCAGCCAGCGGCCGCGCTGGCCTATCTGCGTGTGCCGGTCGACGTGCTGGACGACGGGGGCGACGCGGCGGATTTCTGGCGGCTCAAGGCCGCGCTGAATGACGCCGATCTGCGCCGCCAGGCGCTGGACCGCTATGCCGCCCAGGCCAGTGTCAGCGGCCGTGCCGAGGCGGCGCAGGCCTTGCGTGCCTCGGCCGAGCGGGTGCTCGACCTGTTCGCCGGCCCGCCCGCCACGCAGGCACCGTCTTCGGGCGAGCGCGGCCTGCAGGCCGTCTCGCGTTTTCTGGAACAGCAGGTGCCGCCTGCGCAGCGCGAACAGGCCACACGTGTGCTGGTCGAGGTGTTGCAGGGCGTGGTCTATCAATTGCTGCAACAGGTCCGCGAAACGTTGGGTTTGCCGTCTGCGGCGCCGGCCCCGACGGCGGCCCGCCTCGATGCCTATCTGCGCCAGACGGTGCTCGCGCTCAACGACGCGATGCTCTATCCCGCGCCCGTGCTGCTGACGCTGTCGGGCTTCGACCAGGTCCAGGCCAGCGTGTTCCAGGTGGCGCGCCGGCCCGGGCAGCCGGTGGTCTATCTGGGTTGCCTGTTGCTGGTGGTGGGCGTGTTTGCCATGCTCTACGGGCGCGACCGCCGTCTGTGGGCCTGGGTCGCGCCGGCTGCCGGTGCCAGCCCGACGGCGATGCTGCAGCTGGCCTATGCCAGCCCACGGCACGGCCTGGAGGCCGACCGTGAATTCGCGCAGTTGCGCGCGGCCCTGCTGGCGACCGGCGATGCGCCTTCGTCTTCTTCTTCACCCCTATCGTCCCCGGCCGTGCCGCCGCCCCTGTCATGAATCCGATTGCCCAAGCCCTACCATCTTTCCTGGGCCTTGCGTGGCGTGGTGTGCGGCCCTGGCGCGATGGGTTTTATGTCCTGGGCGTGCTGGTCGGCGCGGTCTTGGCCTTTGTGCTCAACGGCGCGGCCATGAATGGTTACGAGCGCGCCATCCTCGCGGCCGTGGTGCCCGTGTTGATCGCCTTGGGCGTGTTCTGGCGGCCCATTCAGCCGCTGCTGGCCAGTGTGGCCGCGCTGGCCGTGGCGGCGCTGGCGCTGTACCAGGGCGACCTCGCGCGGGCCGAGCAGAACGCCGCTTTGCGCTACCTGCTGTCGAGCCAGTCGGCCATTTTGTGGATGGCGTTGCTGCTGCTGCTGAGCACGCTCTGTTACTGGCTGGCGCTGCTAGGGCGTGGCGCGGTGCAGCACCTGGCGCAGACGCTGGCCGGGGCGCTGGCGTGGATGGGTGTGGCCATGGCCCTGGTGGGCACGATGGTGCGCTGGCACGAGAGCCACTTGCTCGGGCCGGACGTCGGCTACATCCCCGTCAGCAATCTGTATGAAGTCTTTGTGCTGTTTTGCTGGTTGACCACGCTGCTGCAGCTTTACTACGCCTCACGCCACGCCGCCCGCCCCGAGGCGGCGCGCGGGCTGGGCGCCTTCGCCATGCTGGTCGTGAGCGCCGCGGTCGGGTTTCTGCTGTGGTACGCGGTGGCGCGCCAGGCCTACGGGATCCAGCCGCTGGTGCCGGCCCTGGACAGCTGGTGGATGAAGCTGCACGTGCCGGCCAACTTCATCGGCTATGGCTCCTTTGCGCTGGCGGCCATGGCGGCGCTGGCCTACCTGCTGCAGCAACGCTGGCCCGCCAGCCGCATCGCGCGTGCGCTGCCCGATGCGGCGGTACTCGACGACGTGATGTACAAGGCCATTTCCCTGGGCTTTGCCTTCTTCACGGTCGCCACGATTCTGGGTGCGCTGTGGGCGGCCGAGGCCTGGGGCGGCTACTGGAGCTGGGACCCGAAGGAAACCTGGGCGCTGATCGTGTGGCTGAACTACGCGGCCTGGCTGCACATGCGGCTGATCAAGGGGCTGCACGGCTCGTTTGCCGCCACCTGGGCGCTGGTGGGGCTGGCGGCCACGACCTTCGCCTTCCTGGGCGTGAACCTGTTTCTGAGCGGTCTGCACAGCTACGGCGAGCTGTGAACGGTGCTACTTGCGATTAGACGGCGGCCTTGCCCACGCGGTTCCGGTGGTAGCTGCTGTCGCCGCGCTGGCGCACGGCATCGTCGGGCAGCAGTTCGCCCGGGTCGAGTTCTGGTGCGCGGGTGGCGCGGTCGTAGAAGGGGCTGAAGTCGACGGCGGCCAGGTTCAGCAGTTCGTCGAGGTCGCGCAGCACGAAGTAGATTTCCTGGAAGTCGTCGATGCGGTAGCGCGTGCGCATCACGCGCGCCAGGTCGAAACGCACGTGGTGCGGCGAGGGGCTTTCCAGACAGAAGCGCGATTCGGTGTGCGACGAGGCAATGCCCGCACCGTACAGCCGCAGGCCGTCGGCCTGCTCAACCAGTCCAAATTCGACCGTGTACCAGTACACCCGTGCGAGCTGCGGCAGGCAGCCGCGCTGTTGGGCACGCGCGCCCGCCTCGCCATAGGCCTGGATGAAGTCGGCCATGACCGGGTTCATCAGCATGGGCACGTGGCCGAAGATGTCGTGAAAGACGTCGGGCTCTTCCAGGTAGTCGAGCTGGTGCGGCAAACGGATGAAGTTGCCGGCCGGAAAGCGCCGGTGCGCCAGGTGGTCGAAGAACACGTCGTCCGGGATCAGGCCCGGCACGGCAACCACCTGCCAGCCGGTGCGCGCGGACAGCACGTCCGAGAGCTGCTCGAAGTCGGGGATCTGGTCGGGCGCGAGCGGCAGTTGTTGCATGCCGTCGAGGAAGGCGTCGCAAGCGCGACCGGGCAGCAGCCGCGTCTGGCGCTCGAACAGCAGGCGCCAGGTGGCGTGCTCCGCGGCGGTGTAGGCCGTCCATTGCTGGGGGATGGTCCAGTCGGCCTGGGTGGGAGCGGCGGTGCCGGCCAGGCCGTGCAGGGGCGGTGTCGGGGCGGACGGAACGGTGACGGGCATGGCGTTTGTCTCCTGGCGGCACGGCGGGCGCGGGACCGCGTTCATGGTTTTTGTGGATGACAAGTTTGCAACGCATTCTCCACAATGGGCTTGCATCATCACGGCTGAAAAGCGCCGATTCTGAGGATTCATTGCATGCAACAGGGTGAACACGACGATTCCTTGTACACGCCTGGGCTGGATCGCGTGGACCACGGCATCCTGCAGACCTTGCAGGCCGAAGGGCGCATCAGCAACCAGGATCTGGCGCGCCGGGTGCACCTGTCGCCCGCGCAAAGCAACCGGCGCCACCGGCGGCTGGAAGAGGGCGGCTACATCAAGGGCTACGAAGCGCGCCTGAACGCCGAGCGCTTGGGCCTGAGCGTGACCGCCTTCGTGCACGTGGCCATGGAGCGCGGCGGCCAGCTGCGGGGCGTGCAGGCCTTCCAGGACGCGGTGGCCCACATGCCACAGGTGTTGGAGTGTTATGCGGTCTCGGGCGATTTCGACTACGTCTGCAAAGTCGTCGCGCGTGACCTCAAGGGCTTGTCGGACTTCCTCATGGGCACATTGGCGCAACTGCCGGGCGTGAGCGGCGTGAAGTCCAGCATCTGCCTGCACGAGCTCAAATGCACCGGCGCGCTGCCGCTCGACTGAAACGAACCCTCTCATCACACACCTCACACGGACCCAAGAAATGAACGATTTGTCGCAACGCATCGGCCTGATCGGCGTGGGCCTGATGGGCCAGGGCATCGCCCTGAGCCTGCAGCGCCACGGGCGCGCGCTGACGCTGCTTGAACACGCGGGCAACCAGCCGCTGGACGAACTAGTGGCCGCCGGCGCGCAAACGGCTGCGCAGCCGCGCGAGGTGGCTGCCGCGTGCGGCGTGGTGATCTTGTGCGTGACGGGCAGCCCGCAGGTGCGCAGCGTCATGCAGGGGCCGCAGGGTCTGCTGGCGGGGCTGCGGCCGGGCACGGTCGTGATCGACTGCTCGACCTCGATTCCCGCCGACACGCGGGTGATCGCCGCCGAGGTGCACGCTGCGGGCGGGCGCTTCATCGACGCGCCCATGACGCGCACCGTGCAGCACGCGCGTGAAGGCCGGCTCAACCTGCTGGTGGGCGGCGATGCCGCCGTGCTGGCCGAGGTCGAGCCGGTGCTGCGCTGTTTTGCCGAGAACATCGCGCACGCCGGCTCGGTTGGCGCGGGGCACGAGATGAAGCTGCTGCACAACTTCGTCTCGCTCGGCTCGGCCGTGCTGCTGGCTGAGGCGGCTGCCTGCGCCGCACGCTCGGGCGTGGACGCGCGGGTGCTGGTGGACGTGCTGGGCAAGGGCGGCGGTGCCGGCGTGGCGCTGGAGCGCATGAAGCCGTTCCTGCTCGACGGCGATGCTTCGTCGCTGCCGTTTTATCTCGCCAACGCGGCCAAGGATTTGGGCTATTACGTGCAGATGGCCAGTGACGCGGGTGCCGTTTCGGCCATGGCGCAGGCCGCGCTCGACGACGTGGCCCGTGGCGTGGCGCGGGCGGGCGGGCAGGTGTTCATGCCGGAGCTGGCGGCCTTGCTGCGGGAGTGACGTCGCGCTCGAAATCGGCCAGGTCCTGCGGCGTGTTGAAGTTGTGGAAGGCCGCGTGGTCCGGCAGATCGCAGACGGTGTGGCGCTGCGCCTGCAGCCACAGCATGAACTTGCGCTCGCCGCTGGCCAGAAAGGCCTCCAGCGACGGCAGCAGCGAACGCCGCAGCAGCGCGAAGGTGGGGTGCGTCCAGCGCCGGCCTTGTTCGTCGATGGTGGCGGGGATGACCGCGTCCAGCGTGTCGTCCATCGCCGCGTGCAGGGTGGCGACCAGATCGTTCGGGAAGAAGGGCGTGTCGCAGGCCGCCAGTTGGACCAGCGGCGTTTGGCTGCGCGCCAGCGCGATGCGGACACCGGCCAGCGGGCCGTCAAAGACGGGGTTGGCCGAGGGGCCGGCCGGCGTGGCGCGATCGTCGTCGGGCCAGACGCGGGCGCACCATTGGGCGTAGATGTCGTGGTGGCGGTTGGCGCTGATGGCGATGGCGCCCACCTGCCGCTGCAGCCGCTGCAGCGTGCGCAAGGCCAGAGGCTGGCCGTCGAGCAGGCACAGGCCCTTGTCCACGCCGCCCATGCGCCGGCCCGCCCCGCCGGCCAGGACCACGCCCGTGACCCTGGCACAAATCGGCCCATCGGCGGGATTGGTGCGGGGAGGGCTGACAGGCAAAAAGGTCATCGGAAAAGGGGCAAGCGGGGCGATGGCCCCAAGTGTATGGTCAGCGCATTCAACGAACGATCCGTCCAACGATGACCACGACCGATACCGCCCCCGATGTTTCCGCCGCCGCCCGTCCGCTGTCGCGGGTCGCGTTCTCCATGCTCGACCTGGTGCCCGTGCGCGACCAGGGCACGGTGGCCGAGGCGCTGCAGCAGTCCCTGGCGCTGGCCCGGCACGTGGAGGCGCTGGGCTTTCGGCGTTTCTGGCTGGCCGAGCACCACAACATGGACGGCATCGCCAGCTCCGCCACGGCGGTGCTGGTGGGGCACATCGCGGGCGGCACGCAGCGCATCCGCGTGGGCTCGGGCGGGGTGATGCTGCCCAACCACCCGCCGTTGGTGGTGGCCGAGAACTTCGGCACGCTGGCCGAGCTGTACCCGGGCCGCATCGACCTGGGCCTGGGCCGTGCGCCCGGCACCGATCCGTCCACCATGCGTGCGCTGCGGCGCGACCGCCTGGGCGACGGCGATGATTTTCCGCAGGAGGTCGAGGAACTGCAGCGGCTGCTCGGCCCCGCGCAGCCCGGCCAGCGGCTGATGGCCGTGCCGGGCGTGGGCACGCAGGTGCCGATCTGGCTGCTGGGGTCGAGCCTGTTTTCGGCCCAGCTTGCGGCCCAGCGGGGTTTGCCCTATGCCTTTGCATCGCACTTCGCGCCGCGTTTCCTGCTGCAGGCCGTCAAGATGTACCGCGACCTGTTCCAGCCGTCGGCCACCCTGGCCAAGCCTTATGTGATGGTCGGCGTGCCGGTCGTGGCGGCGCCCACGGACGACGAGGCGGCCTTCCTGGCCACGACCTTGCAGCAGCGTGTGCTGTCCATCGTGCGCGGCCGGCGCATCCGCATGCAGCCGCCGATCGATCCGCAACAGCTGGATGCCTCCTGGACGCTGCAGGAGCAGCACGCCGTCGACAGCTTCCTCGGCCTGGCGGTGGTGGGCGGTCCGCAGACGGTGCGCGCCCGGCTCGAATACATCCTGGAGGAAACCCAGGCCGACGAATTCATGTTCACCAGCGACGTCTACGACCCGGCGCTGCGGCTGCGCTCCTTGGACATCGTCACCGCGCTGAAATAAATGGGCCTTGCACGCCGGGAGTGGCGCCGGCGCCCGGGGCCCGTCCGGGTGATCCGCTGTGCGCCTACAGCACACGTCACGGATTTTTGCCAGAATGGAAAAAGAGTCCGGCTCCCAGCCTGCCAGGTTGAGCGCCGGACCCGATAAGCGCTCGCCGGCAGGGATCCCATGGCTGCGATTCGGGACCGATCGGCGGGACATGCCCCCACGATGAAGGAGCCCGAGATGACCGCAGTAGCAACCCGCAAGCCGCGCGCGCATGGCGCCACCGGCAAGGCAACCGGCAAGACCAAGACGGCGACGGCAGCCCCGCACCCGTTTGCCGCCACCCGCAAGTCTTTCCAGACCGCGTCCGGCAAGACCGGCGATTTCTTTTCGCTGCCCGCGCTGGCGCGCCAGTACCCGAGCGTGAACCGCCTGCCGGTGTCGATCCGGCTGGTGCTGGAAAGCGTGCTGCGCAACTGCGACGGCCAGAAGATCACCCCCGCGCACATCGAGCAGCTGGCCAACTGGGGCCCGACGGCCGAGCGCGTCGACGAGATTCCCTTCGTGGTCGCGCGCGTGGTGCTGCAGGACTTCACTGGCGTGCCCCTGCTGGCGGACCTGGCGGCCATGCGCAACGTGGCCGCGCGCATGGGCAAGAAGCCCAAGACCATCGAGCCGCTGGTGCCGGTCGACCTGGTGGTCGACCACTCGATCATGATCGACTACTTTGGCGGCCCGAAGGCGCTGGACCTCAACATGAAGCTGGAGTTCAAGCGCAACGAAGAGCGCTACCAGTTCATGAAATGGGGCATGCAGGCCTTCGACACCTTCGGCGTGGTGCCGCCGGGCTTTGGCATCGTGCACCAGGTCAACCTCGAATACCTGGCGCGCGGCGTGCACAAGACGGCCGCCAAGCTCTACTACCCCGACACCCTGGTGGGCACCGACAGCCACACCACCATGATCAACGGCATCGGCGTGGTCGGCTGGGGCGTGGGCGGCATCGAGGCCGAGGCCGCGATGCTGGGCCAGCCGGTCTACTTCCTCACGCCCGACGTGGCGGGCTTCGAGTTCACCGGCCGCTTGCGTGAGGGCGTCACGGCCACCGACCTGGTGCTGACCGTCACCGAGCGCCTGCGGCAGGAAAAGGTGGTTGGCAAGTTCGTCGAATTCTTCGGCGAGGGCGCGGCCAGCCTGGCGCTGCCCGACCGTGCCACCATCGGCAACATGGCCCCCGAATACGGCGCGACCATGGGCTTCTTTCCGGTCGACGACAAGACCATCGAGTACTTCAAGGGCACCGGCCGCACGCAGGCCGAGATCGAGGCCTTCGAAGCGTACTTCAAGGCGCAGAACCTGTTCGGCATGCCCCGGCGTGGCGAGGTCGACTACACCAAGGTCATCACGCTGGACCTGGGTGCGGTCGCCCCCAGCCTGGCCGGTCCCAAGCGGCCGCAGGACCGCATCGAGCTGGGCAAGGTCAAGGACACCTTCATCGACCTGTTCTCCAAGCCGGTATCGGCCAATGGCTTCAACCAGCCTGCCGACAAGCTCGAGCGGCGCTACCCCACGCGGGCGACCGGCAAGGACGAGGCGCCCGCCACGCCCGATGCGCCCGCCGGCGCATCGCGCGAGGTCGCCGAGATGGAGCAGAACAAGCCGACGCTGGCAGCCGCCGAGGCGGTGGCCAAGCCGGCCGAGAAGACCGTGCCCGCCGGTGTCGCCATCGGCAATGGCGACGTGCTGATCGCCGCCATCACCTCGTGTACCAACACCTCCAACCCCAGCGTGCTGCTGGCCGCGGGCCTGCTGGCCAAGAAGGCCGTGGAGGCGGGGCTGAAGGTGCCCAAACACATCAAGACCTCGCTCGCGCCTGGCTCGCGCATCGTCACCGAGTACCTGGAAAAGACCGGCCTCTTGCCCTACCTGGAAAAGCTGGGCTTCTCGGTGGCGGCCTACGGCTGCACCACCTGCATCGGCAACGCGGGCGACCTGACGGCCGAGATCAACGAGACCATCACCAAGAACGACCTGGTCTGCGCGGCCGTGCTGTCGGGCAACCGCAATTTCGAGGCGCGTATCCACCCCAACATCAAGGCCAACTTCCTGGCCAGCCCGCCGCTGGTGGTGGCCTACGCCATTGCCGGCAACGTCAAGGTCGACCTGATGACCGAGCCGGTCGGCCAGGGCAAGAGCGGCCGCGATGTCTACCTGGGCGACATCTGGCCGAGCAGCGACGAGATCTACCAGCTGCTCAAGTACGCGATGAACGGCAAGAAGTTCCGCGACAACTACGACAAGGTCAAGACCGAGCCGGGCAAGCTCTGGGAGAAGATCAAGGGTGTCAAGGGCGAGGTCTACAACTGGCCCAAGAGCACCTACATCGCCGAGCCGCCGTTCTTCGCGGACTTCACGCTCGAGCCGCCCAAGCCAGCCGCCAACGCGGTGCTGGGCGTGCACCGGGCGCGCATCATGGGTCTGTTTGGCGATTCGATCACCACCGACCACATTTCGCCGGCCGGCTCCTTCAAGGACACCACGCCGGCCGGCCAGTACCTGCTGGCGAAGGGTGTGCAAAAGGCCGACTTCAACTCCTACGGCTCGCGCCGCGGCAACCACGAGGTGATGATGCGCGGCACCTTCGCCAACGTGCGCATCAAGAACCTCATGCTGCCGCCCAAGGCCGATGGCGGGCGCGAGGAGGGCGGCTACACCCTGTTCCAGCTGCCGGGCAGCGAGCAGGGCCAGAAGATGGCGATCTACGACGCGGCCATGAAGTACATCGACGCCGGCGTGCCCACGGTGATCTTTGGCGGCGAGGAATACGGCACCGGCTCCAGCCGCGACTGGGCCGCCAAGGGCACGCTGCTGCTGGGCATCAAGGCGGTCATCGCCAAGAGCTTCGAGCGCATCCACCGCTCCAACCTGGTCGGCATGGGCGTGCTGCCGCTGCAGTTCCAGCCGGGCGATTCGTGGGAGAGCCTGGGGCTCAAGGGGCACGAGACCATCGACATCGAACTGGGCGACGCCATCCGGCCGCAGGCCGAGGCCAAGCTGGTCATCCACCGTGATGACGGTCGTGTCGAACGTGTGCCGCTCATCCTGCGTATCGACACGCCCATCGAGGTCGAGTACTACGAGCACGGCGGCATCCTGCCCTTCGTGCTGCGGCAGTTGCTGGCGCAGGCTTGAATCCTGTCATGGCCGTCCCACCGTCGCGCGCCTGCCTGGGGGCAGCACCGTGCGACGGCGCTCGGGTCCATTTCCCGTGACGTCGGGAGGGCTGGCTGCAAGCTGCGATGATGTGAGTTTGGCGTCGGCGGCCTCTGCCGCCGGCCCGCCGCATTTTCCATCGTGCCCGCCATGACGCAGACCCTGACCGACAACCCGACGCTCGACACCCTTCTGGCCCGCCGTTCCTGCTGGCCCCTGACCACGCCCGCGCCGCGCGACGGCGAACTCGGCACCATCCTGGACGCTGCCGCGCGCGCGCCCGACCATGCCGGCCTGGTGCCCTGGCGCATGACGCTGCTGCGCGGCGATGCGCGCCAGGCATTGCTCGCCCGTGTGCTGGCCCACCCCGACGCCCAGACCGACGAAGTCCAGGCCCTGCGCGGCAAGTACACCGCCAAGCTCACCACCGCGCCCGTCGTGCTGGTGCTGCATGCCCACATCGTCGAACACCCCAAGGCCCCCGAGTTCGAACAACTGCTGGCCGCCGGCGGCGCCGTCACCAACATGCTCAACGCCGCCTTCGCGCTGGGCTACGGCGCCTTCTGGAGCAGCACGCCCGGCGCACTGGGCCGCCTGTTGCACCAGGTGCTGGAACTGGGCCCGGCCGACCGCATGCTCGGCCTGCTGAACCTGGGCACACGCGTCAACCCGCTGGTGCCCGTGCCGCGCGCCGAACGCAGCGCCTACGTGCGCGAGTGGCGCGCAGACTGACAGAGAGCGTGCGCACCGCTGATTCACAGACCAACGGTCTGCCCGACCCCTAAATTCGAGGCGCGGGCTGTCGTTAAGCCGGTATCGCAAACGATCCGCAAAGCGGCAAGCCCATCATGACCACCATTTCATCCGTCGGAACGGCCTCCATCCCGCAGGCCACGGCGTCCAACACCCTGCAAGAGCAGGAAAAATCGACCGTCGCCGTCCAGTCGGCCACCACCGGCACGACCGCTGAATCCGACTCGCCCGAAGCCGTTCAGCCCACCCCGCGCGCGGATGTGAGCATCTCCGCCGAAGGCCGCAAGCTTGCGGCGGCATCCGCCCAGAGCGGCTCGGCGCAGCAAAGCCGTGGCACCAGCGGCACCGACGAAACGGACGAAGACCTCCAGGAACTCCGTGAACAGATCCGTGAACTCGAAAAACAACTGCGCGAAAAGCAGGACGAGCAAGCCCGGATCCAGGCCGACCGCAACCTGAGCGAGGCGCAGAAAACCGCCAAGCTCCAGGCCGTGCAGAGCGCCATCGGCGCCATCGCTTCGAACCTGATGGCGGCGCTGGCCAAGCTGCAGGAGTTAACAAGCGAAGAAGCGTAAACACGTTCTCAGGCGGCAGGGCCGTCTTCTTCGTCATGGCTGTTCGGGGCGATTCAATCCGACGTCGCTATCTGTCAGCCCATCCACGTGTCCGAGGTGAGTTTTCCCGCCTGGGGATTGCTTCGGTCCGTGTTTACCCGGCCTGCGTTGTTTTGACAGTATTTTGAAAGGTTCCGTTTTTTATCGTGATCGCGGGTCAGTGACAGCCAGCCCGATCACTTGAAAAAAGAACGGAGACCTTATGAGACAGCACAGACTGCTTGCGCTCGGCGCCATCTGTAGTGTGGCTGCGATTGTTGCAGCCTGCGGTGGTGGAGATTCGGATGACGATGGAACCCAGCCGGTCGATCCACCCGTCGTGGTGCCAGCAGACCAGCCGCGCGAAGTGCGCACCACCTGGTTCGGTATCAGCAACTTTCATTATCAAGCCGGTGATTTCGGCTTCATTCTTGATGGAGAGGTTGTCAACAGCGGCAGGGCACCGACACCGGCGGCGGTGACCAAGGTGCTGGGTGCGCTCTCGAAAAAGGGCAGTGTCGACGCTTTCCTGGTGGGCCATGAGCACAGTGACCATGCCCTTCAGATTCCCGAGTACGCCAAGCAGACCGGCAAACCCATCTACGCGCCTCGCGCGGTCTGCGAAGCCGTGGTGGCCTATGGCAACCCCGCCTCGCAGTGCACGTCGTTGAAGGGCGGGGAAACGTTCGAGCTCTCGCCTTATGTGACCGTCAGGGTGGTCCGCTGGCTTCACAGCTTGAGTTGTGGCGTCAGCGGCAATGGGGCGGCGGGCGTGGAGACTTTCGGGTTCCTGATCACGGTCAGGACGCCTGAAAAAGTCGTGTCCATCTATGCATCCGACAGCGGTGCGGGCGGTCAGGAGTTGTTCATCCCGCGCGTGGTGAACCAAGGCACGGCCAACGAGGAGAACTACCCCTCGCCGTTCGATAACCTGATGACGGCCTTCAAGGCCGCCGAAATTCCCAACATCGACCTGTGGCAGGGCGGACCGGAGTCGCGGGTGGTCAATCAAGCGCGCATCATCGTGCCGACCTTCGGCGTCAAGTATTTTGCCCCGCATCACCTGGGCACGCGCAATACGCTGGTGGATGGGCAAAGCGTGGGCTTCAGCCTGGAATACGGTCTGCACTTCCCGTATCTCGAGTCCGAAGTTCCGTTGCTGACGGCCTATCTCAAGTCGGTCGGCACCACGGCCTTCAATCCGGACAACTATTTCGACGCCTGGAGCCTGACGGCCCACGGGTTCACGAGCGTCGACAACGCAGAAGTCAAGGCTGTCTACGGGCTGCCGGCCACGGGCCCGGGCCCGGGCAAGCAGGGGCCCAATCCGCGGGCCGGCCAACTCGAATGCGCCGGCGACTGATCCCGGCGCCGGCGATGCATCGACGAGGAGCTGAGTTGCCGATGCATCGTCCCCACCCCGATGCTCGCCTGTGCAACGCCTGTATGAGTTGCAGCCGCGGGCGTCGATGACCTCGCTCTTCCTTCAAAAAAACGGAAACAACATGGAACATTCTTTGATCGATGGCACGGCACGCTTGACGCGCAGGCGCGTCCTGTCCGGTGCCAGCACGCTGGTGGCTGCCGGTCTTTTGCCCCCTCTTGCACGAGCCCAGGCCTCATGGCCCACCAAGCCGATCCGGTTTGTGGTGCCTTTTGCGCCGGGAGGCAGCTCGGAGATCGTGGCCCGATCCACGGCGGCCGAGCTGAGCAAGACGCTCGGTCAGAGTGTCTTTGTGGACAACAAGCCCGGAGCCGCGGGCAATATCGCCATGTCGGAAGTGGCACGGGCAGAGGATCAGCACACCGTGATCCTGGGGCATATCGGCACCTTGGCGGTGAACCCCTACATCTTCGAGAAAATGCCCTGGAAACTGAGCGACTTCAAGCCTGTCAGTCTGTTGGCGAAAGTGCCCAGTCTCTATGTCGTCCACCCCGATGTGCCGGCTCGCAATCTGCGCGAGTTCATCGCCTATGCCAAGAGCCGGCCGGGCAAACTGAGCTATGGCTCTGCGGGCAACGGCAGCGCTGGTCACCTGGCCTTCGAGTTTCTGAAGATGTCGGCCGATATCTTCATGCTGCACGTGCCTTACCGGGGAACGGGCCCGATGCTCACGGACTTGATGGCGGGCCGCCTCGAGGCTTCGGCCGTGGGGGCTGCCGCCATCATTCCTTTCATCAAGGCGGGCAAGGTTCGCTGCATCGCCACCGGTTCTGCGCAACGACTGCCTCAGTTGCCCGACGTGCCCACAGTCGCGGAGCAGGGTTTTCCTGGGTTTGAGATGACCCAGTGGTATGGGTTAATCGCCCCCGCGAATCTGGCCCCCGATCACTTGGCCAAGCTGTCGTCAGAGACCAGGCCGTCAAGGCGCCGGACGCCCTGGCCCGACTGCATGCCGACGCTGCCGAACCCATCGGTGACACGCCGGATCAGTTTGCGAAATTCATTGCTTCGGAGCAGGAGCGGTGGAAAAAAGTGATTGCCCGAGCCCAGATCAAACCGGACTGAACCAGGAGCGGTGTTGGCGCTCCCTTGGATGCTGATCGATGCGTATCCTTCTCGCGGAAGACGAGCACACGCTCGGGACCTGGCTGTGCAAGGCACTGGAGCACCTCGGCATTCAGGTCGAGTGGGTCGACAACGGCCGCTCGGCCGACAGCGCGCTGCAACTGCGCGACCACGACGCGCTTGTCCTGGACCTGGGTTTGCCCGGCCTCGACGGCCACGAAGTGCTCCGGCGCTTGCGCGAGCGCGACCAGCGTCTGCCGGCGCTGATCCTGACGGCACGGGATTCGGTCAATGACCGTGTCGACGCGCTGAATGCGGGTGCAGACGACTACCTGGCCAAGCCTTTTGCCCTGCCAGAGCTGGAGGCTCGACTCCAGGCTCTGGTGCGGCGATCGCGTGGCATCGAGCACCCGCGGTTGAGCTGCGGCCCTCTGGTTTACGAAACCGCTCGCCGGCAGTTCACGTTGCACGGCGAATGGCTGCCCATGCCGCCGCGCGAGCATGCGGTGCTGCGCGCGCTGCTTCAACGCAGCGGGGAGCCTTTGTCGAAACAACAGATCATCGACCGGGTTTTTTCGGACGACGACGAGGTTCATCTTGAGGCGATCGAGGTCATTGTTCATCGGCTGCGAAAACGCCTGAGCACGACGCCCGTGCGCATCAATACCTTGCGTGGGTTGGGTTATGTCCTTGAGCTGGCTTAGCGACAGGGTGCTGGCCAAAGCCAGGCGCGCGAGCCTGCGCCAGCGACTGGCGGTGTTGTTGCTGCCTTTTCTCGTCGCCGTCACAGGCGTCGAGCTGTGGATGACCCGAAAGGATGCGGTCGAGGCGGCCAATTCGGCTTATGACCGCTCGCTGCTGGGGGCGCTCAAGGCCATCGATGCCAGTATCTCCACGGCTTCGGGCGGGTTGTCGGTCGAGCTGCCCTACCGCCTGTTCGAGTTCTTCGAATTGACGGCGAATGGTCAGGTCTATTTCCGCATCGCGACCTCGGACGGCCTCGTCGAGCTGGGGAGCGCCGACATGCCCATGCCGTCCTCTCCCGTGCTCAGCGAGAGGCCCGTTTTTTACGACGACATCTATTACGGTGAGGCAGTCCGCCTGGTTGCCTATCGCCGAGCGCTGGACCGCGCGCCCGTCGGAAGCCAGGCCCGGACGGTCTTGGTGCAGGTCGCTGAAAGCACACTGTCCCGACAGGAGTTCATCGTCCGTTTTGTGCAGAGAGCCGCCTATCGCGATTCGGCCGTCCTGATCTTGATGCTGCTGGGCACGATGCTGGCCTTGGCGACTGCGCTGCGGCCGCTGGCCATGCTGGCCCGCCAGGTCAAGGCGCGGCGCCCGGACGATGTCACGTCGCTGCCCGATCGTGATTTGCCTGCGGACGTGCGCCCGCTTGTCACGGCCGTCAACCATCAGATGGCCCGTGTCGAACTGCTGCTCGATCAACGCCGGACCTTCTTGGACGATGCGTCTCATCAACTGCGAACCCATCTCACGACCTTGCAAATGCAGATTGCCGTTGCCCAGCGGTTGGGCGGGGGCAAAGGCGTGATCGATGCCCTGTCCGCGCTGGAGATCGAGGTCCGACGGGCGACACGCACCACGCGGCAGCTTTTGACGCTGGGGCGAAGCGACAGTGTGGAGATCAGGAAGGATCGGCTGGATCTGGCGGTCTTGCTGCGCACCGTTGCGGTGTCCTTGCTGGCGCGAGGGAAGGCCAAAAACATTGATCTGGGTATCGAGGCCACGCCATTGCCTTGCTGGGCGATCGGGGACGCAGGTCTGCTGCAGGAAGCCTTGACGAACCTGATGTCCAATGCGATCGACCATACGCCCATGGGCAGCGTTGTGACCGCTTCCGCCACATGCGTGACGACGCGTGGCGGGGGATGGCTTCTGGCGGTAGAGGACAACGGTCCTGGCCTGTCGGAAGACGGGATGCAGTCGCTGGGAAAGCGCTATCGACAAGGTGAGCACGCGAGCAGTGGCGGATCTGGCCTGGGTTTGGCGATCGCACGCTCGATTGCCGGTCGGCATGGCGGTGAACTTGGACTGCATCGACGGCCGGATGGCTCCGGACTGCGCGCCACGATCTGGTGGCCGGACAACACACGGGATCGAAACCATGATTGATCGTTTTTTGCGCCGATCGGGTTCGCTTCGCGACCGCCGGCAAATGCTTCTTGGGATGGCCGCGTTGTTGGGCGTGGCGAGTTGGCCGCATGCGCATGCGGCTTCGAAAGGGACATCCAGCAGAGTGGATCAGGAGGGCGCTGGAAATGCCGCGGAGTGCATCATTCCATCGAAGGCAGGCGGCGGTTTCGAGCTGACTTGCTTCATTGCCCGCGACGGTCTGCAGCTGGTTCGTAAGCATGAGGCGCCGCTTCAGCCGACCTATTTGCCGGGGGGCATTGGTGCCATGGCTTATCAACGCATCGTGTCGAACGCCATCGGCGGGGATTCGACGGTGGTGGCGTTCTCCAGTGGCTCGCTGCTCAATCTTGCGCAGGGGCGATTTGGCCCACCTGGAGAGCCTGTTCAGTGGCTTGCGGCGCTGGGGGCTGACTATGGCTTGATCGCCGTCCATCGAGACTCGCCCTTGCGCAGCATGGCCGATCTTCTGGCCGCGATCCGGGATGACCTGCGGCAAGTCGTTTTTGGGGCAGGAGGAACGGTGGGCAGCCAGGATTGGGTCAAGGCGGCATTGATCGTGCGCGCGGCAGGTCTCGATCACAAAGCCATGCGCTTTGTCTCGTTCGAAGGTGGTGGCGATGCCTTGGCTGCGCTCTCTGGCGGGCACATCAAGGTCTTCACGGGCGATGCTGCCGAGGCCATGCTGGCGCTGAACGACGGGGCCAGCTTGCGGCCGTTGGCTGTGCTTGCCGAGCGTCGGCTGCCGGGCCGGTGGTCTCGGACGCCGACCGCTGTGGAGCAAGGTGTCGATCTGGTCTGGCGTACGGTTCGTGGCCTTTATAGCGGCGGGAGGATCTCAAGCGAGGCCGTTGCCCGATGGCGAGCGGCCTTGGCCGAGATGCTCGCGCACCCCGCGTATCCCGCAATCCGCGACCGATACGGCTTGTTCGAGTTTTCCCTCACGGGCGCCGAGCTCGAAAAATTCGTCGACACGAGCCTCGACGAATATAGCCGTCTTGCTCAGGATTTAGGGTTGCAGCGTTGGCTTGCCCGCTGATCGGGCCTGTTTGGCCACATGAGCCGTTGAGGCTTCAAAGCCAGATCACCAACCCCACCACCGCCACAATCAGCGCGATCTTGGTGAGCTTGTAGACCGTCGGGTTCCAGGCCTTGAAGCGGCGCCGGTACTGGCCCATGACCCACGAAACGTAGAACAGGCGATTGACCAGGCCGGTCTGGTCGGTGTTCTCGTTGGGCGAGCTGGCCGCGGTCATGACGTTGCGGGCGAACCAGTGGTTGAAGGCTGAGGCCCAGCGGTAGCGCAGCGGGCGCTCGACGTCGCAGAACAGGATGATGCGGCCCTGGTCCGTGGTGTTTTCGACGCGGTGGATGAAGGTCTCGTCGAACAGCACGCTTTCGCCGTCTTTCCAGGCGTAGCGCTGGCCGTCGACCTCGATGTAGCAGCGCTCGTCATTGGGCGTGACCAGGCCCAAGTGGTAGCGGATCGAGCCCGCGTACGGGTCGCGGTGCGGGTTGAGTTTGCCGCCGGCCGGCAGCGAGGCGAACATGGCCGCCTTGACTTCGGGGATGCGCTTGAGCAGGGCCACGGTCTGCGGGCACAGCACGTCGGCCGAGGGGTGATGGGCCTCGTACCACTTGAGGTAAAAGCGCGTCCAGCCTTCCTTGAAGAAGGAGTTGAAGCCGGCGTCGTTGTTCTGCTCGGCGGCGCGGATCTTCTTGGCCTCTTCGAGCGCCAGGGCCTCGGCCTTGATGATTTCCCAGTTGTCGTCGAGCAGCTTCAGTCCGGGGAAGTCGCGGTGGTCCAGGTAGGGCTGGGCCGGCACGCGCGAGAACAGGTACATGAAGGCGTTGATCGGCGCCAGCACGGTGCTGTGGTTGATCAACTGCCGCCAGAAGCTGGTACGCACCTTGCCGCGCAGGTGGATGTAGGCCGCCGACGCGATGAACAAGGCGATGATGCCCCACTTGATGAAGTCCATGCGATGAAAGTCTCGGGTTCGCGCATCCGCCGCAAACGGATGCGATCAATGGCGCCGAGCCCACCGGATGAGCCGTGGGGCAGGGCGCCGCCTGAATAAATTAAACAAAAGCGCAAAAAGCTGGACGGGGCCGGCCTGGGCCACCAAGGCGCCAGGCGCCAGCATCCCGTTGGCGTGCCCGTATTTTAGGCGTTGGGCAAGTCCCTGGTGGGCGGATGTTGCGGCGCCGTCCTGGGGCTGGCGCAGCCCGCATTGCAAAATGGGCGTTTTTTTGCGCCGAACGGCAGGTTCGGCTGCGGACGGGATCTTGCGCATGCAATCGACGACGACACACCTGATCGTGGCAGGAGGCGGTATTGCCGGCCTGGGGACGGCGCTGTCGCTGGCGCGCAGCGGTGTGCGCGTGACCGTGCTGGAACAGGCGGCGGCGATCAGCGAGGTGGGGGCCGGCCTGCAGCTGGGGCCGAACGCGGTGCGTGTGCTGGACGGCTGGGGCCTGCTGCCCGCGCTGGAGGCCGTGGCCGCCGAGCCCGAGCGGCTGCGCATCCTGGACGCCGGCAACGGGCGCGAACTGGGCCGGCTGGCGCTGGGCGCGGCCATGCGCCAGCGTTATGGCTGGCCCAACCTGACGCTGCGCCGTGCCGACCTGCAGAACGTGCTGCTGGCCGCCGTGCGCGCGCAGCCGGGCGTGGCCATCGAACTGGGCCAGGCGCTCAGCCATGTGGACCCGGGCACGGGCGAGCAGGTGGCCGCGCATCTGGCCGATGGGCGTATGCTGCGCGCCGATGGCCTGGTGGGCTGCGACGGCCTGTGGAGCCGTGTGCGCGCGCACCTGCGCGACGATGGCGTGCCGCGCCCGACGGGGCATGTCGCCTGGCGTGCGCTGCTGCCCGTGGCGGCGCTGCCGGCGGGCGTGCGGCCGGACCAGACCAGCGTGTGGGTGGCGCCGCGTCTGCACGCGGTGGCCTACCCGGTGCAGCGGGGCGAGGTCTTCAACGTGGTCATCTTCACGCACACGGCCGATCTGCCGCAGGCGGTCACCGTGCATGAGGATGCGCAGGCCTGGGACCTCGACGCCCAGCGCCAGACACTGCAATCGGCGGTGGCCGGGGCGCATCCGGTGCTGCGCGCGCTGGTCGAGGCGGCGCCCCAGTGGCGCCGCTGGCTGCTGCACGACCGCCCCGCGCTGCTGGACCCACGCGGTTATGCGCGTGGCCGTGTCGCGCTGGCGGGCGACGCCGCCCACCCCATGCGCCCGCACCTGGCGCAGGGCGCGGCCATGAGCCTGGAGGACGCTCAGGTGCTGGGCCGCGTGCTGCAGGACATGCCGGCCCAGGCCGTGCCGCAGGCGCTGACCCACTATGCGGACCTGCGCTGGCGGCGCAATGCGCGGGTGCAGTGGCGCGCGCAGTTCAACGGCACGGTGATGCAGGCTGGTGGCCTGCTGCGCTGGGGCCGGGACTTGGCGATGGCCGTGCGGGGCGAGAAACTGCTCGACATGCCCTGGCTCTACGGCTTCCAGGCGTGAGGCCACCGCCGGCCGCGCCGGGGCCTGGGCGCTTTGCAAGTCCATTTCCTGGGCGTTTGTTGATGCCGTGGCGTCATGGCCTTGCGCGGATAATCGCCGGCGGGTCGGGGTGTCCCGACACCGTTCAGCGCTGTTGCGCTCTCCAGATCATTTGAATCGAAGGAATCCGAGATGAAAGCCTTGCGCCGTACCGTTGGAAGTCTGGCCGTGGCGTCGTGGCTGGCGTTGGCCGCCAGCCAGGCGTGGGCCCAGGTGGCCGTGAGCGAGCCGTGGGCGCGCGCGACCGTGCCCACGCAAAAAAGCAGCGGCGTGTTTTTGCAACTGACCGCGGCCCGCGACAGCCAGCTCAAGAGCGTGTCCACCCCCGTGGCCGGCGTGGCCGAGGTGCACGAGATGAAGATGGAGGGCGATGTCATGCGCATGCGCGCCGTCGACAACCTGGCCCTGCCGGCTGGCAAGACCGTGGCGCTCAAGCCGGGCGGCTACCACGTGATGCTGATGGACCTCAAGCAGCAACTCAAGGCCGGTGACCAGATTCCGCTGACGCTGCATGTGGTCGATGCCCAGGGCCAGGCGCAGGACATTGCGCTGCAGGTGCCCGTGCGCGCGTTGGGCGCGGCCCAGGGCGGGCATGCGGGCCATGGCGGCCACGCGGGCCACTGACGCCTCCTGGGGCGCGCCGCGCCCTGCGCCCTACGACCAGAAGGCGCCGGCCAGCGGCGGCAGGCCGTGGCGCACACGCGCTTTTTCGCAGCCGTAGCTGCCGGGCTCCAGTTCGCGGCAAGGGTTGGGCCGCCATTCGTAGATGCCGCAGCCCACACGCTCGCCGATCCTGCCGGTCAGCGCCGCGCAGCGCACGGGCACGTGGTCGGTGCCGCGCATGCGGCAGGTCGAGCCGCTGACTTCCACCGCCAGCCCCGCCGGCACGCGGCCGCCCATGTCGTCGAGTTCGTAGATGCTGAAGTCGACCCGGTAGCTGGCGCAGCAGGCGCCGCAGCTCTGACAGGGGCTGGCCGAGTCATGGCCCTGGGGCTGGGGCGCGGCAGCGGGGGCGTTGGCGGTCATGGCGGCGAGGGCTGTGATCGATCAGGAGAAAGAGTGGCAGGGTCCAGCAAAAACGGAGCCCCGATGGACTCCGTTGTTGGATTTCGCTGATGTGGGGCAGACCGTGGGTTTCGAGCCCGCCGGGCCGGGCTCAATGGCCCTTGAGCACTTCGCCCGCCTGCAGGCGGTAGACCGTGCCGCAGTAGGGGCATTTGCCTTCGCCCGCATGGGCGACTTCGATGAACACGCGCGGGTGGTTGTTCCAGATCTTCATGCCCGCCTTGGGGTTGGGGCAGAAGACGCCGCCGTACTGGTGGATTTCCTTGGCGGTGAGTTCGATCACCGGGGCGGGCGGGCGCGCGGGCGTGCTGCTGGCGGCGGTCGCGGGGGCTGTCGTCGTGGGTGCGGTCATGGTCGGGTGCGGCTTCGTGTCGTGAATGGGGCGGTCGGGAGGCGCCGGGCGCACGGCAGATGCGTGCACCCGGGCCGTGTGTCGTCAGACCTTGGTGAGCCAGTGCGCGTAGGCGCTGTTGCGGCCGTTGACGATGTCGAAGAACGCGGTCTGGATCTTTTCGGTGATCGGGCCGCGCGCGCCGCTGCCGATGGTCAGGCGATCGAGCTCGCGGATGGGTGTGACTTCGGCGGCGGTGCCGGTGAAGAAAGCCTCGTCGGCGATGTAGACCTCGTCGCGCGTGATGCGCTTTTGCACCACCTCCAGGCCCAGGTCCTTGGCGATGTGCAGGATGGTGTTGCGCGTGATGCCGTTGAGCGCGCCGGCCGACAGATCGGGCGTGTAGATCACGCCGTTCTTGACGATGAAGATGTTCTCGCCCGAGCCTTCGGAGACGAAGCCGGAGGAGTCCAGCAGCAGCGCCTCGTCGTAGCCGTCGTCCGTGGCTTCCATGTTGGCCAGGATGGAGTTGGTGTAGTTGCTGACCGCCTTGGCCTGCGTCATGGTGATGTTGACGTGGTGGCGGCTGTAGCTGGACGTCTTGACGCGGATGCCCTTGGCCAGGCCGTCCTCGCCCAGGTAGGCGCCCCAGTTCCAGGCCGCGACGATGGCATGCACGGTGTTGCCCTTGGGCGAGACGCCGAGCTTTTCCGAGCCGATCCAGATCAGCGGGCGGATGTAGGCGCTTTGCAGCTGGTTGGCGCGCAGCACGTCCAGGTGGGCCTGGTTGATCTGCTCCTTGGTGTAGGGCACGTTCAGGCGCAGGATCTTGGCGCTGTTGAGCAGGCGCTCGGTGTGTTCCTGCAGGCGAAAGACAGCGGTGCCGCCCGCGCCGTCATAGGCGCGCACGCCCTCGAAGACGCCCGCGCCGTAGTGCAGGGTGTGGGTCAGCACATGGACCTTGGCGTCGCGCCAGTCCACCAGTTGGCCGTCGAACCAGATCTTGCCGTCGCGGTCATCCAGCGCGGGAATCACGGGTGCCATGTCGAATCCTTTGAGGTCGGTTGGAAAACGGAACGCGGCCCTGGGCCGTCGGGACGGTCCAGGGCTGAAAGTTTTTCATTCTACGGTTGCGCCGGGCGATCGCACTGGGCCCGCGGCGCCACCCCAGGGTGCGCAGGGCGCCGGTCAGCCCTGGCGCGGCGGCTCGGCCGGGGGCGCTTCGGCGGCGGGCGTTGCGGCCGGCAGTTCGGCGGGCGCGGTGTCGGCGGGCGAGTCGGTGGGCGCTGCTGGGCGCGTCAGCTCCCAGCGCACCAGCTTGCCGTGGCGGAACTCGCAGTCCACCCAGGACTGGGTGTTGTCCGTCCAGCGGAAGATTTCAGGTTGGCTGTCGCGCGGCGTGCGCAGCTCGCCCAGGCTGCGCGTCATGGCCATCACGTGCATGAGGTTGACGTTGGGCTTGAGCTTGGCGTTGAGCATGACGGCGCTGGGCACGTGGCCGATCGGGCGGTCGGCCGCCTTGCGCAGGATGTGCATCAGGCGCGTGAAGTGCAGCAGCACGACCATGAGCAGCACCGAGGCGGCCAGGGCAATGCCCGGCAGGCCGTAGGCGTGCCAGGCGCCGACCAGCAGCCCCAGGGCGATGACGGGGAAGGCGAAACGTTGAATGGAGGGCGGCAGTTGAAACATCCGGCAATTGTCGCAGGATGCGCAGGCCCGGCCGTTGGGGCTTGCCCCGAACCGGCGTTCAGTCCAGGCCGCGCACCAGCGACATCGCTTCGTCCACCCGCTCGACCGCGTGGATGGTCAGGCCCTCGATGTCTTTCTTGGGCGCGTTGGCCTTGGGCACGATGGCCACCGAAAAGCCCAGCTTGGCGGCCTCGCGCAGCCGCTCCTGGCCGCGCGGGGCCGGCCGCACCTCGCCGGCCAGGCCCACTTCGCCGAAAGCGATGAAACCCTTGGGCAGCGGCTTGCCGCGCAGGCTGCTCTGGATGGCCAGCAGCACGGCCAGGTCGGCCGCCGGCTCGCCGATGCGCACGCCGCCCACCGCGTTGACGAACACGTCCTGGTCGAAACAGTTGACGCCCGCGTGCCGGTGCAGCACGGCCAGCAGCATGGCCAGCCGGTCGCGGTCCAGGCCCACTGACAGCCGGCGCGGGCTGGGGCCGCCGCTGTCGACCAGCGCCTGGATCTCCACCAGCAGCGGGCGCGTGCCTTCGAGCGTGACCAGCACGCAAGCGCCCGGCACCGGCTCGCTGTGGGTCGACAGAAAGATCGCGCTGGGGTTGGAGACGCCCTTGAGCCCTTTTTCGGTCATCGCGAACACGCCGATCTCGTTGACCGCGCCAAAGCGATTCTTGAAGGCGCGCACCAGGCGGAAGGCGCTGTGGGTGTCGCCCTCGAAGTACAGCACCGTATCGACGATGTGTTCAAGCACACGCGGGCCGGCCAGCGTGCCTTCCTTGGTCACATGCCCGACCAGCACGATGGCGGTGCCGCCCGACTTGGCCGTGCGTGTGAGCTGGGCCGCGCATTCACGCACCTGGGCCACCGAGCCCGGCGCCGAGGTGAGCTGGTCGGAGTAGACCGTCTGGATCGAGTCGATCACCGCCACGGCGGGCTTTTCGGCCTCGATGGTGGCCAGGATGTTTTCAAGCTGGATCTCGGCCTGCACCTTGACCTGCGAGCCCTCGATGCCCAGCCGGCGCGAGCGCAGCGCGACCTGCGCGCCGCTTTCCTCGCCCGTCACGTAGAGCGTGGGCACGTCCGCGCGCTGCAGCGCATCGAGCGCCTGCAGCAGCAGCGTCGACTTGCCGATGCCCGGATCGCCCCCGATCAGGATCACGCCGCCAGCCACCACGCCGCCGCCCAGCACGCGGTCGAGCTCGTCGATGCCGGTGGGGGTGCGGTCAACGTCGCGCGCCTCGATCTCGGCCAGCGCCGTCACGGGCTGCGCACCCGCCAGCGAGGAAAAGCGGTTCTTGCCCTCGGCGCGCGGCGCGGCGGGGGCACTCTCGATCAGGCTGTTCCAGGCGCCGCAATGCGGGCACTTGCCCAGCCAGCGTGGGCTGGTGCCGCCACATTCGTTGCACACATAGGTCGTCTTGTCTTTGGCCATGCCGAACTATACAAACATACAGTGATCGAAATCGCCCGCGTCGAGATCTTGTTAGAGTCGGGCGGGGTTGGCTTCATGCCGGCCGTTGTGCAATGCCATGGGCCCAGTGGCCGGAAATGCGAGTGTTGATGTGGTCGATGTGATCCGTGATTTTCTGCCGGTGTGGGCCTTGCCGTGGCTGCAGGCCATCGGGGTGGCTATCCAGATCCTGTTGATCGTGCTGGTGGCGTGGGGCGCCAAGCGTCTGCTGCGGGGCGTGGTGAAGCGCCTGGGCACCAAGCATCAGATGCCGATGGATTTTCTGATGCCGCTGAGCACCTTTGGCGGCTGGATCATCATCCTGGCGGCCAGCTTGATGGTGCTCGAACGTGTGGGCGTGTCGATGACGGTGCTGTGGACGGCGGTGACCGGGTTCACGGCGGTGGCGGCGGTGGCTTTCTTTGCGGCCTGGAGCGTGTTGTCCAACCTGTTCTGCGCCTTCCTGATCTTCACCAGCACGCCGTTTCGTGTGGGCGACGTGCTGGAGATCATGGAGACGGGTGACAAGCCCGGCCTCAAGGGGCGTGTGGTGGCGGTTCACCTGCTCTACACCACGCTGCTGGACATGGGCGGCGAGGAAACACGCGGCGCCTATCTGCAGATTCCCAACAGCATGTTCTTCCAGAAGGGCCTGCGGCGCTGGCGCTCGTCGCCGAACCTCGGCGCGCTTTCGCCCAAGACCATCGAGTCCCTGGATTCGTGAACAGCTTTTCAGGGCGCGGCCGGTGCCCAGATGCGCGCGTCGGCGGCCACGATCTTGCGCGGCAGCAGCTTTTCGGCAAAAAAGGCGTCGGCGATCGTCTGCTGCTCGCCCAGGTTGTCGGCGCGCACGGCCTGGATGTCGTAGCTGCGGCGCGCGTTGGCGGTCTCGATGATGCCCTTGTCGATGCCCCAGACCGGCGCGAGCAGGGTGGCGGCATCGGCCGGCTGGCGCTTGGCCCATAGGCCTGCTTCGCGCAGCGCCCGAAAGACCGTCCCGACGACGGCGGGGTTGGCGTCGGCGTAACGGCTGGCGGCCAGGTAGTAGCGCGCGTAGCTCGCCAGCCCGCCGCTGCCGTCGGCGAGCACGCGGACCTTGTCCTGCTGTTGCACGGCGGCATAGAACGGATCCCAGATGGCCCAGGCGTCGATGGCGCCGCGGTCGAAGGCGGCACGACCGTCGGCCGGCGTCAGGTAGGCCGGCTGGATATCGGCGAGCGTGAGGCCTGCCCGATCGAGTGCCGCGAGGACCAGGCAGTGGGCGCCTGCGGCCTTGGCAAAACCGATCTTCTTGCCCTTGAGGTCGGCCAACGTCCGGATGGGCGAGTCCTCGCGCACGACGATGGCCTGCGCCGACGGTGCCGGGGTTTCGCGGGCGTAATAGGTCAACGCTGCGCCCGCGGATTGGGCAAACAGCGGCACGGTGTCGGCGACGTCGGCGCTCAGGTCCAAGCTGCCGAGGTTGAGCGCCTCCAGCAGCGGCTGGCCGCTGGTGAATTCATGCCACGACACCTGGATACCCTGGGGCGCGAGCAGCTTTTCCAGCGTGCCCTGGGCTTTGAGGATGGTGATGAGGGTGGAGGATTTCTGGTAACCGATGCGCAGGGTCTTGGCCTGTTGCGCAAGACTGGCCAGCGGCGCGGTCAGCAGCAGCGCGCCCGCCAGTGCGCTGGCGAATGCCCGGCGCCGGATTGAATGAATGAACGTCATGGCAAGCCTTTGTGCGGGGGACCGGAGGACGGACGATTCTTCATCCGCCGATGCACCGATCCAAATGCGAAAGACTCAGCTTCTTATGCGGAAGTTACAACTCCGCGCCTTCGACCAGAAAGCGCACCTTGCGCACGCCGCGCCATTCGTCGGCCTCCATACGAAAGGCCAGGCGCACGCGCGCGGGCAGGCTTTCGGTGCGGCCGAACCAGATGCCGTCGATGGGCTGGCCGTGGTGGCGCAGCTTGAGCGCCAGGTGTTTTTCACCCAGCAGCCGCTGCGACAGCACCTCGACCTCGTCGCTGAAGGTGGGCGGGGCAAAACCCTGGCCCCAGACCTCGCGGTGCAGCGCATCGACGATGTCGGTGCGGCAGTACTCGGGCGCCAGGGGGCCGTCGGTTTCGAGCCGGCGCTGCAGGCTGGCCGCGTCGATCAGTTCATGCGCGGCCTGGGCGAAGGCCTGCTCGAAGGTGGTGAAGTCGTCCGCGCGCAGCGTGCAGCCGGCCGCCATGGCATGGCCGCCGAAACGCAGCAGCAGGCCCGGGTGGCGTTTGCTGACCAGGTCGAGCGCGTCGCGCAGGTGAAAGCCCGGGATCGAGCGGCCCGAGCCCTTGAGCACGTGTTCCTGGCCCGGCGCCTGGCTGGCGGCGAACACGAAGGTGGGGCGGTGCACCTTGTCCTTGATGCGCGAGGCCACGATGCCGACCACGCCTTCGTGAAAGTCGGGGTCGAACAGGGCGACGGCGGCGGGCGGTGTTTCGTTTTCGTCGAACAGGGTTTCGGCGGCCAGCAGGGCCTGCTCGCGCATGCCGCCTTCGATGTCGCGGCGTTCGCGGTTGATGGTGTCGAGCTGGCGCGCCAGATGCTCGGCGCGGCCGGCGTCGTCGGTCAGCAGGCATTCGATGCCCACCGTCATGTCGGCCAGGCGGCCGGCCGCGTTGACGCGCGGACCCAACGCAAAACCGAAGTCGAAAGTGGTGGCTACTTCGCTCTTGCGGCTGGCGATGTTGAAGAGCTGCTGCACGCCGGGCGGCATGGCGCCGGCGCGGATGCGCTTGAGGCCCTGCGCGACCAGGCGGCGGTTGTTGGCGTCGAGCTTGACCACGTCGGCCACGGTGCCCAGCGCCACCAGCGGCAGCAGCGCGTCGAGCTTGGGCTGGCTGCGGCTGTCGAACACGCCGCGCGCGCGCAGCTCGGCGCGCAGGGCCAGCAGCACGTAGAAGATCACGCCCACACCCGCAATGTTTTTGCTGGCGAATTCGCAGCCGGGCTGGTTGGGGTTGACCAGCACGTCGGCCTCCGGGAGCACGACCTGGCCGTCCGCCTGGGCCGGCAAGTGGTGGTCGGTGACCAGCACTTGCAGGCCCAGCGCCTTGGCGCGCGCCACGCCTTCCAGGCTGGCGATGCCGTTGTCCACCGTCAGCAGCAGGTCGGTGCCCAGCGCGTGCACGCGTTCGGAAATCGGGGGGGTGAGGCCGTAGCCGTCGGTCACGCGGTCGGGCACGAGGAATCGAACCTGGCGCGCGCCCAGCAGGTTCAGGCCGCGCAGCGCCACGGCGCAGGCGGTGGCGCCGTCGCAGTCGTAGTCGGCCACCACGGTGATACGCGCGTCGCGCGCGATGGCGTCGGCCAGCAGGGCGGCGGCCTCACGCGCGCCGCGCAGCGTGTCGGGCGGCAGCAGGCGGGCCATGCCGTCGTCGAGTTCGTCGGGCGCACGCACGCCGCGCGCGGCGTAGAGCTGGGCCAGCAGCGGGTGCACACCGGCTTGCTGCAGCGCCCAGACGATGCGCGGCGGGGCGTCGCGTTGGATGATTTTCATAGGGTGGCGAGCAGGTCCGGCGTCTTGCGGCCGAATCGTTGGAGTCTTTGCCAGAAGCTGGGCGTGGCCAACTCCCAGGTCTGGGCGGCGCGTTCGCCGCACAGCGTCAGGCGCACGGGGCTGCCGGACTGCGCCTGCGTGAGCAGGGCTGCGCAGGACGTGCTGTCCACCGCCTGCCAGGCGCTGGCATGTGCAGCAGCGTCGCGGCGCTGGGCGGCCAGGGTCAGGCGGTTTTCGACCACGGGCTGGTGCGTGCCGGGCGCGGGCAGCGCGTCCAGCTCGCCGGCCCCCGTGATCCAGAACGCGTTGACGGGCAGTTGCCCGCGCTGTTCGCGCGCCTCGTTGGCGGGCAGGGTGTAGAACAGCATCTGCATCTCGCTGAGAAGGCGGCGCAGCCGGGCCGCCTGGGCCGACGGGCCAGGGCCCGAGACCCAGTACGACACGTCGCGGCCGATCAGGCGCTGCAAGGAAACGCTGGGCAGCCCGCGCAAGGGCTCGCCCCTGGCCAGCCAGGTTCCGGGCAAGGCACTGGCTTGCAGCGTGATGCCGTCCTCGGCCCACAGCGGCGCCATGGCATTCAGCAGGCTTTGCGATTCGTCGGCGCTCAGCGCCAGGTCGGTCGGGTCGCCCATGAGCAGGTGGTCCATGCCGATCTGCCAGTGGCAGGCCTGGATCCAGGCGCAGGGCTGGCCGAGGGTGCGGGTTTCGAAGGCGGCCCAGGGCGTGTGGCCGGGGGTGTCGGGCAGGCCGTTGGCGCGGGCGACGGCGACTTCGTACGGCAGGGCCGGGCTGAAGGCGTCGAGCGCGATGCGCTCGGTGGGCTGCAGCAGGCGCAGCAGCCGCGACAGGTTGGGGCCGGGGGCCAGCGGAGCGGGCTCGCCGTCTGCGCCCAGGGGCAGAGCGGCATCGGGAATCAGGAGGTGCTGGGCGGCGGGCATGGCGGCTATTGTCGCCGCTGGCCTGGCCGGCGGACCGACCGGTCGCCATGCCACAATCGCCCGCGTGGAAATACCTTACGAACTCCGTCTGGGCTGGCGCTACACACGCGCCGGCCGCGCCAGCAGCCGCAACGGCTTCATCTCCTTCATCTCGGGCGTGTCCATGCTGGGCATTGCGTTGGGGGTCGCGGCGCTCATCATCGTGCTGTCGGTCATGAACGGCTTCCAGAAGGAAGTGCGCGACCGCATGCTCAGCGTGGTCTCGCACATCGAGATATTCGCGCCGCCGGGCTCGGCCATTCCCGACATCGACCGCACCATCCGCGAGGCGCGCACCAACCCCGAGGTGATCGGCGCCGCGCCGTTCGTCTCCAGCCAGGCGCTGGTGGCGCGCGGCGAGGACATGAAGGGCGCGCTCATCCGCGGCATCGACCCGTCGCGCGAGAACGAGGTGATCGACCTGGGGCCGGCCGCCGCGCAGCACGTGCTCGACAAGCTGGTGGCCGGGCAGTTCGGCATCGTGCTGGGGGCCGACCTGGCCGCGCAACTGGGCGTGGTCGAGGGCGACGTGGTCACGCTGGTCTCGCCCAGCGGGCAGGTCACGCCAGCCGGCGTGGTGCCGCGCCTCAAGCAGATGACGGTGGTGGGCCTGTTCAGCTCGGGCCACTATGAGTACGACTCGACGCTGGCCATGATCAACATCGAGGACGCCCAGCGCATCTTCCGTCTGGAAGGGCCGACCGGCGTGCGCCTGAAGCTGCGCGACCTGCACGACGCGCCCGAGGTGACGCAGCAGCTGGCGCGCACGCTCAGCGGCGATCTTTACCTGCTCGACTGGACGCAGCAGAACAAGACCTGGTTTGCCGCCGTGCAGCTTGAAAAACGCATGATGTTCATCATCCTCACGCTGATCGTGGCGGTGGCGGCCTTCAACCTGGTCTCGACCCTGGTGATGACCGTGACCGACAAGCGCAGCGACATCGCCATCCTGCGCACGCTGGGCGCCACGCCGCGCAGCATCATGGGCGTGTTCGTGGTGCAGGGCGCCATGGTGGGCGTGATCGGCACGCTCGCGGGGCTGGCCCTGGGCCTGCTGATCGCCTTCAACATCGACGTCATCGTGCCGGCCATCGAGCGGTTGCTGCACACCACCTTCCTGCCGCGCGACGTGTACCTCATCAGCCGCATGCCCAGCGACCCGCAGTCCTCCGACATCTGGCCGATCGCCGTGATCTCGCTCGTCCTGGCCTTCCTGGCCACCCTGTATCCGAGCTGGCGCGCCAGCCGCGTCAACCCCGCCGAGGCCCTGCGTTATGAGTGAGTACGACGACCCCATTGCCGCACAGCACGGCGACGTGGTGCTGAGTGCGCGGGCCTTGAGCAAACGCTACAGCGACGGCCGCCTGTCGGTGCAGGTGCTGCACGGCGTGAGCCTGGACGTGCAGGCCGGCAAGACGCTGGCCATCGTCGGCGCCTCGGGCTCGGGCAAGAGCACGCTGCTGCACCTGCTGGGCGGGCTGGACGCGCCCACCGAAGGCACGGTCGAACTGCAGGGCCGCGACTTCGCGCGCCTGGGCGCGGCCGCGCAGGGTGCCTGGCGCAACCAGCACCTGGGCTTCATCTACCAGTTCCACCACCTGCTGCCCGAATTCAGCGCCGTCGACAACGTCGCCATGCCGCTGTGGGTGCGCCGCATGCCCAAGGCCGCCGCACGCGAGCAGGCCGCGCGCATGCTGACCGCCGTGGGCCTGGCCGAACGGCTGGAGCACCGGCCCTCGGAACTGTCGGGCGGCGAGCGCCAGCGTGTGGCGATCGCGCGCGCGCTGGTGGCGCAGCCGGCCTGCGTGCTGGCCGATGAGCCCACCGGCAATCTCGATCGCAGCACGGCCGACCAGGTCTTCGCGCTGATGCTCGACCTGGCGCGCGAGCGCCACACCGCCTTCGTGCTGGTCACGCACGACGAGGCGCTGGCCGCGCGCTGCGACCACACGCTGCGGCTGGTGCAGGGGCGGCTGGCTGATTGATGACTGCCCCGCGGGTCGGCGGGTTGTCCCCGCTGGCGCTGGACAATCCTGTGGATAAGCCAGGCGTATCCCTGTAAGGGGATGGCAAGGCGATGATTTCGCTGGGGTTTTGTTGGGCTGCCTGAAAATTGGGCAGCCCTGTCAGCCGCTCAGTCCCATCAGCAGCACCGCCACCACCACCAGCGCGATGCCCCATTGCTCGGCGGCGCGCAGCTGCTCGCGCAGCAGGCGGCGCGAGACCAGGTAGCCGAACACGACCTCCACCATGCCCAGCGTGCGCACGGCCGCCACAGTCTGCATGGCGTACGCGGCGAACCACAGCAGCGAGGCTGTCGCGCCCATCGTGCCGGCCAGCAGCGACACCCGCCAGTTGCGCACGCAGGCGCGCAGCGCGTCGCGGTCGCGCCAGGCCAGCCAGGCGCCCAGGCCCAGCGTCTGCAGCGTCTGGGCGATCACCACGCCCCAGGCCGCCGACAGCCACGGTCCCACGTCGGGCAGGTTGATCGCCGCACCGCGAAAACCCAGCGTCGCCAGCGCAAAACAGGCCCCGCACAGCAGGCCATAGCCCGTGGCCTTGCCCAGCGCGCCCTGACTGTTGGAGGCGCCGGCACCCTTGCCGCGCCAGGCCAGCAGCACCACACCGGCCGTGGCCACGAATGCTGCCACCAACTGCAGCGGCAGCGGCACTTCGCCAAGGAAGACCGCGCCGAACAGCAGCAGCTGCAGGATCTCGGTCTTGGAGAAGGTCACCGACACGGCGAAATTGCCGGTCTGCATCGCCAGCAGCAGCGCCGCCGTGGCGGCGACCTGGAAGAAGGCGCCAAACACGATCCAGCCGGCATAGGTCCAGCCGAAGGCCGGCAGCACCGGTGTGTGCTCGGGCAGCAGGTAGAGCAGGGCCAGGCAGGCCAGGGAAAACGGCAGGCCGTAGAGAAAACGCACCAGCGTGGCGGGCCAGGCGCCCAGGCCGCCGCTGAGCGAGCGCTGCGCCGTGTTGCGCACCGTCTGCGCGGCTGCGGCGAGCAGCACGACCGGAATCCAGAGACTGTCGGCGGGGAACGAGAACATCGAGGGGTGTTGGATTGGGGAAACCCCGAATGCTAGCGGCCCTGGCCATCGCTCGCCGCTTCGGTGCACGACGGGATCGATGCCGAATGGCGAAGCCGGCCATGGCCGCGAGGGCGATGGCCGGCTTCCTGGCGGGAAAGGTGGTGCGGGCCGGGCTCAGCCCAGGCGCACGGGCACAAAGATCTGCGCGTCGCCGCGCTGGATCAGCAGCGCGATAGACTTGCCGGCTTTGGCCACCAGGGCCTGGACTTCGGCCACGCTGTCGACCGGCGTGCCGTTGACGGCCAGCAGCACGTCGCCGGCTTCCACGCCCGCGCGTTCGGCCGCGCCGGTGGTGTCCTGGATCAGCAGGCCGTGCTCGATGCCCGAAGCGCGCTGCTCGGCCGGCTGCAGCGGGCGCAGCGCCAGGCCCAGGCGGCCTTGCTGCTCGGCGCCGCCCTTCTTGCTGTCGGCCACGGCGGTTTTGTCGTCGATGTTGGCCAGCTTGGCGATCACGGACTGCGGCTTGCCCTGGCGCCAGATGTCGAGCGTGACGCTGTCGCCCGGCTTGGCCAGGCCCACCAGCGCCGGCAGGTCGCCCGAGGTGTTGATCGCCTGGCCGTTGGCCCTGAGGATCACGTCACCGGGCTTGAGGCCGGCCTTGCTGGCGGCGCTGTCTTTTTCGACCGAGCTGATGAGCGCGCCCGAAGGTTGATCCAGGCCGAAGGAGTCGGCCAGGCTCTGGTTGACGTCCTGGATCGCCACGCCCAGCTTGGCGTGCTCGACCTTGCCGTGGGCCGCGAGCTGTTCTTCGATGCGCATGGCCAGGTCGATCGGAATGGCAAACGACAGGCCCTGGAAACCGCCAGTGCGGCTGTAGATCTGCGAGTTGATGCCCACCACCTCGCCACGCGAGTTGAACAGCGGGCCGCCCGAGTTGCCGGGGTTGACCGCGACGTCGGTCTGGATGAAGGGCACCGTGCTGTCGTCCGGCAGGCTGCGGCCCTTGGCGCTGACCACGCCGGCGGTCACCGTGTTTTCCAGGCCGTAGGGCGAGCCGATGGCCAGCACCCACTCGCCGACCTTCAGGCTCTTGACGTCGCCGATCTTGACGGTGGGCAGGTGGTTGGCGTTGATCTTGAGCACGGCCACGTCGGTGCGCGGGTCGCTGCCCAGCACCTTGGCCTGGAATTCGCGCCGGTCGGTGAGCTTGACCGTGACTTCCTTGGCGCCCGCGACCACGTGGGCGTTGGTCAGGACGATGCCGTCGCCATTGATGATGAAACCCGAGCCCTGGGCGCGCATCGGCACTTCCTGCGCGCGGCCGCCCTGGCCCTGGCCTTGCTGGAAGTGCTTGAAGAACTCGGCGAAGGGGTCCTTGCCGTCGGGGCCGGTGAAGGGGCTGGAGAACTGCGTGGGCGCGTCGCTGTCGTCATCGTCGTTCGCGCTGACCTTGGTGGTGCCGGTCACGCTGATGTTGACCACGGCCGGGCCGTACAGCTCGGTGATGCGGGAGAAATCGGGCGACTGCACGGTGCCGATCACCGGCGTGGCCGGCGCCACGGCGGCGGGGGCGGCGGTGGACTCGCCGGCCCACACATGCTCGCTGCGCACGGTGGCCACGCCCGCCACGCCGATGATGCCGGCGGCGGCCAGGGCCAGGACCAGGCGCGAGGCGATGTTGGGCGCGGCCTTGACTTTGGCCGCACGGTTGGCGTTGCTGTTCTGCTGCTCGGACATGATGCGCTCCTCGAAGGAAAGGCGACCCGCGTGAAAAGCGGTGTCGATGGCGCCACTGTGCCGCGCAGGGCTTAGCCCATTCTTAAAAAAATGACCCCTCGGCCCATCGCTGCGCGATGACCCGATCCCCCAGGAGGATGTTTTTATCTTGGGGCGGCCCGGCGATAAAAAAAACCCCGCACCGGCCGATGTTTTCAGCCAGGGCAGGCGCCGGGCAGCGGACACGTCTTGCAATAGACGGCGGGTTGCGTGGTCAGGTAGTACAGGCAGCAGGTCTTGCGCCGCCCCCCGGCACCCTGGCGGTGGCGGTCGAACAGGCGCACGGGGTTGTGGTCGACGCCGAAGACAGCGGCGGGCGCCTGTTCGCGCAGGTAGTGCCAGTCGTGCGCGATGCGCGCGGCGGCCTGCGGTTCTGCCACGGCGTTCAGGCGGTTTTCGTAGAGCGAGAACACGCGCACGGCGGTGTTTTCCCAGAAGATGCGCGCCGCCAGTCCCGAACTGAGCGACAAGGCCTGCCACAGGGGCTGCAGGTGGCCGCGAAAGAGCGCCGTGACCGTCGCCTCGCGCCAGGCCTGGCGTGAGGCGGCGCCGGCCGCCGGCGCGGGCTGCAGGCGCCAGTGCTGGAGCAGCAGGCGCGAGCGCCAGCGCTGGCCGTCGTGACGGCAGTCGATCCAGCAGTTGTCCAGCCCGATGTCCAGCGCCTGGTCGAACACCGACAGGGCGTGCAGGCTGCAGCCGGTGGCCAGAAAGGCCAGCCGTTTGCTCAGCAGCGATGCGGTGATGGCGCGCGAGCGCGAGCCCAGCAGCGGGCCCAGGCGGTCGAGCAGCGCCTGGCAGCGCAGGGGATCCAGAAGGTCGTGCACGGGCAGGAGCAAGGGCTGGCCCGCGGGCAGGCGTTCGGCCACCGCCAGGCCGTAACGTGCGGCCAGTTCGCGCCGCAAGGTGGCCGCGTCATCGGTGGCGGCGCGATGGTTCACGCCTGCCGCGCCCACGCGGCGTCCGGGGTGTGGCGGCTGCGCGGAATGCACAGCGGCGTGTGGTGGACGGGATCGGCCATGACATGGCAGTCCAGTCCGAACACGCTCTGGACCATCGCTTCGTTCACGATGGCCGACGGCGCACCTTGCGCAAAGACGCGGCCGTCGCGCAGCGCGACGAGGTGGTGGGCGTAGCGGCAGGCCAGGTTGAGGTCGTGCAGCACCATGGCGATGGTGGTGCCGTGGCGTGCGTTGAGCTGGGCCAGCAGGTCGAGCACGTCGACCTGGTGCGCCAGGTCCAGGTAGGTGGTGGGCTCGTCGAGCAGCAGCACCGGCGTGTCCTGCGCCAGCGCCATGGCGATCCAGGCGCGCTGGCGCTGGCCGCCCGAGAGCGTTTCCACCGCACGTGCGCGCAGGCCTTGCAGGCCGGTTTCCGCCAGCACGCGTTCGACGACGTGCTGGTCCTCGCGCGACCATGTTTGCAGCCAGCCCTGATGCGAGTAGCGGCCCAGCCGCACCAACTGCTCGACCGAGAGGTCGTCGGGCGCGGCCGGGCCTTGCGGCAGGATGGCCAGCTCGCGCGCGATCTGCGTGGTGTGCTTGCGGTGCAGGTCCGCCCCGTGCAGCAGCACGTGGCCGCCGTGGGGGCGCAGCAGGCGCGCGAAGCTCTTGAGCAGCGTGCTCTTGCCGCAGCCATTGCGGCCGACCAGGATGGTGACGGCGCCAGCGGGCAGGTGCAGGTCCAGCCCGTCGAGCACGGTGCGCCCGTCGTAGCGCACGGTCAGGGCACGGCCTTCAAGCGGGGGCGGGGTGGATGCATTCATGACGAAGAGCCGCGGGCTGCGGGCCGGGCCAGGAGGTAGACAAAAAAGCAGGCGCCCAGGGCGGCGACCAGGATGCCGGCCGGCACGTCGAGCGGCTGGAACAGCGTGCGGGCCGCCAGGTCTGCGGCGACCACCAGCAGGGCACCGATCCAGAACGCGCCGGCTGCCAGCACCATTGCGCCGCGACAGCCCAGCCGCCGTGCCAGATGGCTGGCGATCAGGTCGACGAAGGCCATGGCCCCCACGTGCGCGATCGCCGCGGCCGCCAGGCCCACGGCCGCGAGCGCGGTCAACAGCCGCTGGCGCGCCAGCGGCAGCCCCAGGCTGCGCGCGCCGTCCTCGCCCAGGGCCAGCAGCGGCAGGCCGCGCGCCAGGCCCGCCAGCAGCGGCAACAGCAGGGCCAGACAGGCCGCCAGACTGGCCACGCTGGGCAGCGTGGCGCCGAACACGCTGCCGGCGAGCCACGCATAGGCCGTGGTGGCGATGTGCAGCGGGCTGCGCGCCAGCAGCATCACCACCAGCGCGCCAGCCGCCGCCGACAGGCCGACGCCCGCCAGCACCAGGCGCTGCGGCGGCACGGGACCGCCCGTGCGCCGAGCCAGCGCGTAGGCGCAGGCCAGCGCCGCCGCCGAAGGCCGCCAGTGGCAGGCCGGCCATGCCCGCACCCGGCGCCACGTGGGTGAAATAGAACACGGCCGCCAGGCTGGCGCCAGCGCTCACGCCCAGCGTGTCCGGCGCGGCCAGCGGATTGCGTGTGAGCGTCTGCAGCAACAGGCCCGAGAGCGCCAGCGCACCGCCGGCCAGCAGCGCCATCAGCACGCGCGGCAGTCGCAGTTCGCGCACGATGAACACCAGATCCGGCGGCCCGAAGCCCAGCAGCGCGGCCCAGGCCTGCAGAGGCGGGACCGCCGAGGCCTGGCCCAGCGCCAGCGCCGCCGCGGCCAGCGCGCCGGCCGTGGCCAGGCCGCGCCGGCTCGTCAAGCGGGCGTCGCGCTCAGCCACGGCGCCACCCCCGTGCCAGCAGGTAGAAGAAGACCGGCGTGCCGATGGCGGCGGTGACGGCGCCGACCGGCATTTCCTCTGGCTGCGCGAGCTGGCGAACGAGCACGTCGGCCGCCAGCAGGAGCAGCGCGCCCAGCACCGCGCAGGCCGGCAGCAGCCGGGCGTGGCGCGCGCCGACCAGCCCGCGCGCCACGTGCGGCACGACCAGGCCGATGAAGCCCACATTGCCGACCATGGCCACGGCCGCGCCGGCCAGCGCCACCACGGCCAGCGCCATGGCCGCGCGCAGCCACCGGGTGCGCAGACCCAGCCCGGTGGCGGTGCCGTCGCCCGTCATCAGCACGTCGATGTGGCGCGCCATCAGCCACGCGCCGCAGCTGGCCAGCGCCATCAACGCGAACAGCGGCGCCAGCGGCTGCAGCGGGCGCCCGGCGACCGAGCCGGCCATCCACGCTAGGATGTTGTCGAGCGTTTCTTCGCGCGTGACCAGCATGGCCTGCGTCAAGGCCCCGAAAAGCGCCGTGACGGCGGCACCCGCCAGCACCATGCGTGTCACGTCGAACGGTGTTCCCGCGCCGCGGGAGGCGCCCGCGTGCCCCAGGGCCAGCACCAGCGCACCGGCCGCGGCCGCCCCGATGCAGGCGATGGCCGCCTGCTGCGCCTGAACGGGCGCGAAGGGCAGCAAGGCGGACAGATCCGGCCCGGCCAGCGAGCACAGCGCCAGCGCGAACAGCGCGCCCGCGTTGATGCCGAACAGGCCGGGCGAGGCCATGGGATTGCGTGTGAAAGCCTGCATCAGCGCACCGGCCACGGCCAGGCTGGCGCCGGCGGCCATGGCCACGACGGTGCGCGGCAGCCGGTCGGACCACACCAGCAGGTCGGCGAGCCGGTCGGCGTCGGGCGCAGCCAGCGCGCCGTAGGCATCGGCCAGCGACACCGGAATCGGGCCGGCCGTGAGGCTGGCGGCCATCAGCAGCACCAGCGCTGCGCCGAGCAGCAGCCAGGCCATCGCCACGTGGACCCTGCGCCAGGCGCGCGCCTGCGCGCGGGGTGCCGATGCGGTCGGGCTTGGCATCTTCAAGCCTCCTGCGCGGGCAGGGCCAGGCCCATCGCGCGGGCCACATCGGCCAGAACCTGGCCGGCCGCCAGGATGCCGCCGCCAAGATTCCAGGCGGTCCCATCGACTTCGAACACACGGCCGTTCCGCACGGCCGTCAGCCCGGCCCACAGCCGGTGTTGCGACCAGCGCGCCAGGCTGCGGCGAACCTCGGGCCGCTGCGAGCGCATGAGCACGAACATCAGGTCGGCCTCCAGCAGCGGGATCGACTCGCGGCTGGCGAGTTTGTAGAGCGGGCGGCCGGTGTCGGCCTGCAGCGGCGTGCGCGCAAAGCCCAGTTCCTGCAGCACGCGGCCTGGAAAGCTGGTGGGCAGGTAGAGCCGGATGTGGTCCTCGCGCGCCTCGACCACGCTGACCGTCCAGCCGCCGTGCGGTGCCGTCCGGTGCTGCAGGGCGCCGCGCAGCGCCTGGGTGCGGGCATCCCAGCGTGCGAGCAGGCCGCCCGCGCGTGGCGCGAGGTCCATCGCCTGGCCCATGAGCAAGAGGGTCTGCCGGAAGTCGAAGATGTCGTCGAGCATGACGGTGGGCGCGATGCGGCTGAGCAGCCCATGGATACGTTCGTGCCTGAAGCGCGAGCCGACGATGAGATCGGGCCGCAGGTGCACCAGCGTCTCCAGGCTGGGCTGGGTTTCCAGGCCCAGCAGCGGCACTCCCGACAGCGCGGGCCGCAAGTAGGAGTAGACGGGTTTGTCGGTCCAGGACTCGACGATGCCCGCGGGACGCAGGCCCAGGGCGGCGGCGGTGTCGCTGGCGCCCTGGAACAGGCAGGCCGGCCGGCTGGGGCTGCCCGTGAGGGTGGTGGTGCCCATGGCGTGGCGGATCTGGCGCGACCCGGCCTGGGCCCGCGCGGCGGGCGGCAGCGCGGCCAGCGCCAGGCCTGCCGCGCAGGCCGCCAGCGTGCGGCGGCGTGTTTGGTCGGCGGGTGGCAGCGGCCAGGGTTCAGAAGTCCAGCGCATAGCCCACGCTGACGGTGCGGCCGCGGCCGGCGAAGTAGCGGTTGGCCTCGACCAGCGCGCTTTGCGAGTAGTAGGTGATGTAGCTGCGGTCGAACAGGTTGGCCACGGCCACGCGTGCGCGGCCCTTGGGCAGCTTGTAGCTCAGCGCGACGTCCACCAGCGTGTAGCCCGAGAAGTCCTTGTCGGCGGTGTCGAAGGACTGCTTGAAGGCGTGCTGCGCCTGCACGAAGGACGAGAGCTTGTCGCTCCAGTCGGCCGACCAGCTCGCGATGACGCGGTCGGGCGCGACGTTGAGGCCGTCCAGCCTGGCGTCGAGCGAGCCGTTGCCGTCGCTGTCGTAGCGGCCCTTGGTGTAGGCGTAGGCCAGCTTGGCACGGTGCTGGCGGGTGATGCGCCAGCCCAGCGAGGCCTCCGCGCCTTCGATCCGGGTCTTCTCGCGCGCCATCATGAAGGCGCCGTCGACCGGGATCACGCGCGTGCCGTAGTCGGAACTGGAGCGAAACACGCTCAGCTCGGCGTTCCAGTCGCCCTGCTGCCAGCGCGTGCCCACCTCCACGTTCTTGGTGAGGATGGGTTCGAGCATGCGCATGTCGGCCACGCTCTGCCCGGGCGTGTTGATGGCGCGCAGCACGCGCCCGATGTCGGGCAGGCCGAAGCCCTCGGAGTAGTTCGCGAAGAAGGTCGTGCTGCGCCAGGGTTTGTAGACGGCGCCGGCGTTGAACAGGGTCTGGTTGAAGCGCAGCTTGCCGCCCTCGACGGCGACGTTGTTGTAGCGCGCCAGCGTTTGATAGCTGTCGATCTTCAGGTCGGCGATCTCGCGGCGCACGCCGCCGTGCAGTGTCAGGCTGGACGTGAGCTTGAATTCGGCCTGCCCGAACAATGACAGGTTGCGGTAGGTGGATTCGGGAACGTAGGTGCGGCCGGTGCCGTAGAGATCCTGCTTGCCCTTGTCGAGCAGGGTGTCGAAGCCGCCGGTCAGCTTCAGCCGCCCGCCGGCCAACTGGTCGTGCGTCAGCGTGACCTTGCTGCCCAGCTTGGAGGCCGTCGCTCGGGACTGGTCGTACAGCGTGCCGACCGGCGCGATGCGGGCGTCCTGGAAGGTGGCGGAGTTGTCGGCGCCGAACAGCCCCTCGAATTCCTGGCTGAAGACCATGGCCGACAAGCGCATGCCGGCCAGGTTGCCGTGGCTGTAGTTCAGGCTGCTGGTCCACACGTCGTTCCACGGGGGCGTGCCCCGGGCGGTGTGCCGCGCACCGAGGTGGTGGGCGTGCCGTCGGCGCGGTTGCCGGCCACGCTCAGGTAGTTGGCCTTGGACTTGATGCGGTAGCGGTTGAGCGAGAGCTGCAGGCTCTGCTCGTCGTCGATCCAGTAGCCGAGCTTGCCCAGCACGTCGTAGGCGCGGCTGTCCATCAGGTCGCCCTGCGTGTTGTCGGCGCCGATAGCGCGGCCCCGGCCGTCACGGTACAGGCCCTGGTCGTCGGCGCTGACCGACAGCAGGTAGTCGAGTTTTTCGGCGCGGCCGTCGACGCGGTAGGCGGTCTTGTAGCTCAGGGTGTCGCCGCTTGCGCCCGAGGTCGGCAGCGTGGCCTGCACGTCCACGTGCTGGTTGACCTGGCCGGGCTGGGGGCGGCGCGTGACGAGGTTGATGGTGCCGCCCGTGGCGCCCAGGCCGTTCTCGGCGTTGGCGCCCTGGATCACCTCGATGCGCTCGACCATGGCGAAGTCGATGGTGTGCGCCTCGCGGCCGGTCGGGCGGATCGGGTTGGACTGCGGCACGCCGTCGATCATGATCAGCGGCGTGCGCCCGCGCAGCGTCTCGCCGCTGCCATTCATCTTGCCGCGGCTGGGCGTGTAGGAGGGCAGCAGGCTGCTGAGCACGTCGGACGAATTGCCCGAAATGGCCAGCTGCTGCTCGATTTCCTCGCGGCCGATCACCACCACGGTCTGCGGCGCATCGGCCTGCCGAAGCTGGGTGCGCGAGGCGGTCACGACCACGGGCGCGAGTTCAGGGGGCGAATCCGGCGGGGCGGCAGCCAGCGCCACCGTGGCCACGGCCGGCGCGGGGGGCGTGGTCTGCGTCAAGGGGGCGGCGGGCCGGGGTTGACCGGTCGATGTCGACGCGGGTGCCGCCGTGTCCGCGGCGATGGTGCGCCCGCTGTCCTGCCCGATGCGCGTGAGCGTCTGCGCCAACGGACCTTCCACGATCTCGAAGCGCAGGGCGGCGGCTTGCACCGCGGCCGTGGCCGTCTGGCCGGCCGCCGGCCATGCGCTGCACGCCAGCAACGCCGCGCAGGCCAGCTGGCCCAGAGGGAGGAAGGGAAGAGGGGACGCACGCATGCCAAGGGCTCCTTTCAGGCTGTCCTGAAGACCTTGTGGTGCGAGCGCAAAAAACCCCTCGTGTTTTTTTTATGTTTTGTCTGCGGTGGATCGCAGGGCGTCAGCCCGCCGCTGCCGCACGCGCGGTGTCGATGTCGATCGTCACCAGCCAGCGCCCGAGGCGGTGCACCTGCACCGGCCGGGTGTAGGCCAGGGTCTGCAGCGCTTCCTCGACATCGAGCCGGAAGATGCCGAACACCCGCACGGCCGCCGCGGCCTCGGACACGCGGATGAGGCCGGGGTAGTAAGCCCGCAGCGCCTCGACCACGTCGCCCAGCGGCCAGTCCTCGGCCGCCAGCATGCCGTCGCGCCAGGCGGCGCGGTCGCTGGCATGGCCGGGCAGGCGCTGGGTGCCAGCGGCCGTCAGGCGCAGGCCCTCGCCGGCGCGCAGTGCGGTGGCCGCGCCGGCCTGCGGCTGCACGCGCAGCGTGTGGTCCAGCCCCACCACTTCGGTGGCGTCTTTCTTCAACCGGCAGTGCGCCTGGGCGGGTCCGCAGACGATGCGGCCGTGGGGCGTCTGGATCTGCAGTCCTTCGCCCCGGGCCCCGGGCTGGCTGGCGATCAGGGCGCCGGCGCGCAGCCGCAGCAGGCCGGGAGCGGGCGTGTCGACGGCGGAGCGGGCGTCGAGCAGCACGGTGGTGCCGTCGGCGAGCGCGAATTCACGGTGCTGGCCCGTGTCCGTGTAGAGGTCGGCGGTCAGCTCGGCCAGCGGGGCAAAACGGTTGGCCACCAGGCCCGCCGTCCCCGCCGTGGCCGCGATCATGAGCGCACCGCGGATCACGCGCCGGCGCCGCGGGCGGGCCAGTGCCAGGGCCGCGGCCTAGGCGTGGACCGCATCGCCCAGCGGCTGGAATCCGCGCACCGTGGCCAGCGGCCCGGCCAGCACACCGCCCACACGTTCCCAGGCGTGGCGATGCTGCGGGGCGGCGGCCAGCCATTGTGCAAAAGCCTGCCGGCCAGCCTCGTCCAGGCGGCCAGACTCGTGGCGCACCCGCCAGTCCACGGCGGCATCGAGCGCCAAATCGTCTTGCGCCGGGTTCAGGGGCCTCATGGCGCGTAGCGCAGGCACTGCAGCATGGCGCGCTTCATGTGCCGCTCCACCGTGGCCAGCGACACGCCCAGCCGCACGGCGATTTCGGGATAAGTCAGGCCTTCCAGGCGCGAGAGCAGGAAGGCCGTGCGCACCGGCGCGGGCAGTGCGCCCAGCACGCGGTCGATCTGCGTGATGGCGTCGACCAGCAGCGCATGGTCTTCGGGCGACAGCGCCAGGGCTGGCGGCATGTGGCGCAGCGTTTCCAGGTAGGCCTGCTCCAGGTCCTGCCGCCGCCAGAGCTGGAACAGCACGCGCTTGGCGACGGTGGTCAGAAAGGCGCGCGGGTCGCGGATATCGGTGCGCCCGCCGTCCTCGCTGAGCTGCACAAAGGTCTCGGAGGCCGCGTCCTCGGCGTCGCCCCGGTTGAGCAGGCGCCGGCGCAGGCGTCCCAGCAGCCAGTCGTGGTGGTCCCTGAAGAGGCCTTCCAGTTCGGAGTGAAACAGTGCGCGCGAGGTCATGGGCGGGGCGGTGGCGAATGGGGTGGAAAACGCGAGGCCCGTCGGGCGGGGCGCGGCCGGAATTCTAAATGAGGATGGTTCTTGATATTTTTCTAGGAAAAATCGCGGGGCGATTCAAATCGATGAGGGGTTTTGTGCCGCGTGCGCCACAAGAAGGGCTGAACCCAAAAATAAAAGGAGTGCTTCTGATGTCGATTTCCCTGAGGGCGGATGCCCGCGCGCGGCCGCATCGCCTGGCCGGACTGGCCCTGGCGGCGGCCCTGGCCTGTGCGGCGCCGCTCCCCGGCCAGGCCGCCGGTGCCGCGTCGCCCCCGGTGCAACTGGACATCGCGGCGGGGCCACTGGCCCAGACGCTGATGCGCATCGGGCAGGCCAGCGGCCGCACCATCGTTGCCGACCCGGCGCTGCTGAGCGGCCGGCGCGCCGCGCCCGTGCAGGGCAGCCTGACGGCCGAGCAGGCGCTGCGCCGCGCGCTGGAGGGATCGGGCCTGGCGTTCGACGCCACGCCGGCTGGCGCGCTGCAGGTGCGCGTGCAGACACCCGCCGAACGCGCGCCGGCACCAGCCGCCCCGGCGGCATCGGCTGCACCCGCCGTCCTGGCCCCACCCGCAGCGGCGGCCGAGCCCGAGCAGACGCTGGCGGCCGTGGTGGTGTCGGACCGGCGCATCGGTGGCACGCTGATCCAGCCCACGCGGCAGGTCACGGTGATCGAGGAGCAGGAGCTCGATGACCTGCGCGCGACCTCGCCCAACCTGGGCTCGATGCTGACCAAGAGCGTGCCGGGCCTGTCCGACTCCAGCCGCAACCTCAGCGACTTCGGCCAGACGCTGCGGGGCCGCAACGCGCTGGTGCTGGTGGACGGCATTCCGCTCAACACCAACCGCGACTCTGCGCGCAACCTGGTCAACATCGATCCGAGCCAGATCGAGCGCATCGAAGTGCTGCGCGGCAGCCAGGCGATCTATGGCAGCGGCGCCTCGGGCGGCATCATCTCGGTCACCACGCGCCCAGCCGGCGGCGCGCCGCCGGCGCAGACCACGGTGAGCATGGACGCCGCGCTCTCGCACCTCAGCCGCGAAGGCATGGGCGCGCAGGTGCAGCACCACATGGCGGGCGGCGGCGAGCAGGTGGACTACGCGCTGGACATCTCGGCGCGCCGCATCGGAGGCTCCTACGACGGCAACGGCGACCGCATTGCGCCCGATGCCAGCCAGGGCGACCTGTTCGACTCCAACACCTACAGCGTGGGCGGCAAGCTGGGCCTGCGCATCGACGCCGACCAGCGTGTGCAGATCGCCGCCAGCTACCTGCGCGCCCGCCAGAACACCGACTACGCCAGCGACCCGGCCGTCAACCGAGCGCCGCTGGGCAGCGTGGCCGCGCGTGCGATCAAGGGACTGGAACTGGCCGACCAGAACGAGGTCGAGAACACCCTGCTCAGCCTGAGCTACGAGCACAAGGACTGGGCCGGCAGCGCCGTTTCGGCCACGCTCTATGGGCGCGACAACTTCACACGCTTCTCGCCGTCGGACTCGCGCAGCAACACCAACCGGGGCAACAACGTCGACCAGGTCATGCAGGACAACAAGGTGTTCGGCGGGCGCCTGACCGTCGACACACCCCTGGGCCAGGCCAAGCGCACGCGGGTGGTGTGGGGTGGCGACGTCATCGACGAGCGCAGCAAGATGCCCCTGGACGTGTTCGACCCCGCCGTCTACGACGCCAGCGGCGGCCTGGTGTTCGAGCGCACCGGCCAGCAGATCTTTCTGCCGTGGACGACCACGCGCAGCGTGGGCACCTTTGCCCAGCTCCAGCATCGTTTCGGGGAGCGCTGGTCGGCCGAGGGCGGTTTGCGCTACGAGCGCGCGCAGGCCAGTTTTGACGATTTCCAGCCGCTGTCGCAGTCGCGCGTGGCCAACCCGGCCACCGTGCGCGGCGGCAAGGTCAGCTACGACGCGCTGCTCTACAACGCGGGCCTGGCCTACCAGCTCGTCAAGGACCACGAGGTCTACGCCTCGTTCAGCCAGGGCTTCGACCTGCCGGACGTGGGGCTGCAGTTGCGAAACGCGGGCGCGCGCTTCGACATCAACGCCTCCGAGCTGGAGCCGGTCAAGACCGACAACTACGAGCTGGGCTGGCGCGGCCGCTGGCACAACACGGCCAGCACGCTGGCGGTGTTCCACTCACGCTCGGACCTGGGCGCGATCCAGTCCTTCAACAACGGCCTGCGGCTGACGCGCACGCGCGAACGCATCTATGGCGTGGAGGCCACGCTGGATTACTCCGGCCGGTTCTGGTCCCTGGGCGGCACGGCCACCTGGATGCAGGGCCGCTAGACGCCGCAAGGCGCCGACCAGGACCAGGTCATGACGGGCTACCGCATCCCGCCGTTCAAGCTCACGGGCTATGTGCAGTACCAGCCCGGCGACCGCTGGAGCGTGCGCACCCAGCTCACCTGGTTCGGCGCGCGCGACTACCGGCTGCCCGACGGGCGCACCCAGTTCGCGCGTGCCGACGTGCACAGCTACTACATGGTCGACGTGGTGGGCCGCTACCGCATCGACGCGCGCAACAGCGTCACGCTGGGGGTGCAGAACCTGTTCAACCGTTATTACCTGCCGCTGTACAGCCAGCTCATGCGCAGCGGCAGCAACAACAGCCGGCTGCCGGCCGCGGGCGCCGTGCTCACGGCCAGCTACACCCACCGCTGGTGGTAAGAACCTGTTCACGATCTTTTCATGGGGTGCGCATGGCTTCAAAACGCGTGTGATCAAGGCGCTGGCCGCAGGCGATGCCGGTGGCCTCGTCAAGGCGTGCAACGCTGAGCGGACGCGTTTTGGAGCCATGCCCTTCGGGTTGCCCCGCCAAGGTAGCGTCTGCGGCGTTGCAAATCCTCGCCGGGCCACCAGCGGAGCCTGCGGTTTGCGCCTTGCATCCACTGCCCTGGCGGGGCAACGCACCCCATGAAAAGATCGTGAACAGGTTCTAAGGCAGCGCCCCGCGCGGGTGGGACGCATCCAGCCACCGCTGGTGGCCGGGCGTGTTCAGTCTGCCGGGGCGTAACCCGGCAGCAACCGCAGCGCGGGCGCGGTGTTGACGCCGATCTTTTCCAGGCGGCGGCGCAGCTTGAGCACGGCCTTGTCCTTGCTCACCAGCAGCGCGCGGTGCTGCGCGGCCAGGTCGATGAACTTCTGGTCGTCGCCGTCCTTGCAGACCACGGGCACGGGCGGGGCTGCCTCGACGATGCGCGCGTGGCGGTCGAAGGCGCCCAGCACGTCCTGCGCGGTGAGCCCGTAGTAGGCCATGCGCGGCAGCAGGTGGGCGTAGGCCAGCACACGTTCGAGCTCGGTGCGCATGGACGCGGTGGCCAGCCAGTCGAAGTGCTGGGCGTCCAGCCGCGCGCGCAGGGGTCGGGCCTCGGTGTCGGCGAAGATGAACAGATCGAGCACCACGTTGGTGTCGATCACGATCGGCGCACGCGCGGCGGTCATGGCGTCTGGCTGGGCGGCGTGGCAGGCGCTGCGCCCGCGCCGTCGGCTGCCTTGGCCGCACGCGCGGAGCCGGCCATCAGGTCGAAGCGGAACAGCCGGCATTCGATCGGGCCGTTCCACATCGGCACGCGGCGCGATTCCTTGAAACGCATGCGGCTGGGCAGCTTGAGGTCGGGCGTGAGCAGCCAGGCGCTCCAGCCCGTGTAGTTCTTTTTCCAGTGCGAGGCGAGTTTGGCGAAGAAGTCGCTGCCGTCGTCATCGCTCATCTGCGCGCTCTCGCGGCCCACCGGGGCGCGCAGGGGCGGGCCACGGCGGTCGGCGCCGCGCTCGGGGGCGTTGCCTGCGAAGCCGCCGACGCCGATGCGCTCGCCATACGGCGGGTTGAGCAGCATCACGCCGGGCGTGTCGCAGGGCGGCATGCGCTGCAGCGCGTCGCCGCCGCGCAGCTTGATGAAGGCGGCCACGCCAGCGCGCTCGGCATTGCGCTGCGAGAAGTCGACCATGCGGTGCGAGACGTCGCTGCCGAAGATCAGCGCCTGCGGCACGGTCTCGGCCGCGCGCGCCTGGTCGAAGATGGCTTCGAACACGTGCGACTGGTAGGGCAGGAGTTTTTCGAAGGCGAACTTGCGCTGCATGCCCGGCGCCATGTTGGCGGCGATCTGCGCGGCCTCGATCACGATGGTGCCGCTGCCGCAGCAGGGGTCGTACAGCGGCTGCTCGGGTGTCCAGCCGCTGGCTGCCAGCATGGCCGCGGCCAGCGTTTCCTTGAGCGGCGCGTCGCCCTTGTCCTCACGCCAGCCACGCTTGAACAGCGGCTCGCCCGAGGTGTCGATGTAAAGCGTGGCGCGGTCATTGGTCAGGTGGGCGTACAGCCGCACGTCGGGCCAGTGCGTGTCGACGCTGGGGCGCGCGCCCTGCTTGGCGCGGAAGCGGTCGGCCACCGCGTCCTTGACCGTGAGCGCCGCAAAATTCAGGCTCTTGAGCGGGCTGTGCTGCGCCGTGATCTCGACCTTGATGGTCTGGCGCGGCGTGAACCAGATCTCCCAGGCGACCTCGGAGGCGATGGCGTAGATGTCCTGCTCATGGCGATAGGGCGCACGCGCAAGCTGGATCAGCACACGCTGCGCCAGCCGGCTGTGCAGGTTCAGGCGCATGGCGTCGCGCCAGGAGGCCTCGACGAGCACGCCCCCGCGCAGCACGTGCGGCTGGGCGTCGCTGCAGATGCGTTGGACTTCAGCGACCAGCAGTGGTTCGACACCCCCGGCGCACGGCAAGAAAAGTTGGAGTTGACCGGCAGACATAGATTTGAGCGGCGGATTGTCCCATACAAGACCCTGGCAGCCGCGTGGGATCGGGAGGACCGTGGCGCAAGGGCATTCCAAAAGATATGATTTAGATATATCGAAGTTAAATCGATTCGAAAGAATACCGCTGCCATGCCGCCTCGTCTTCCCCGTGATCCCACCGGCTTTTCCGAGGGCTTTGAGCCGCCCCGCGGCGGCCGCCTCGGCCATCGTGTGTTCGGCCAGGGCGGTTTGCGCCTGGTGCTGCTGCGGCTCATTGCCGACAAGCCTGGCCATGGCTATGAACTCATCCGTGCCATCGAAGAGCGGCTGCAGGGCCGCTACACGCCCAGTGCGGGCGTGCTTTACCCGACGCTGGCCTGGCTGGAAGACCTGGCACTGATCGAGCCGATGCCCGACGAGGAAGCCGCCTCGGCAGGGCGGGGCGCCCGCAAGCGTTACCGCGTCACCGCCCAGGGCCTGGCGTATCTGGACGCGCAGCGCCTGGCGGTCGATGCGCTGCTGGCGCGCATGACCGCGATCGGCAACGAACCCCACGAACGGCCGCCCCAAGTCGAGCGGGCGATCCACAACCTCAAGATGGCGGTGCACCTGCGCCTGGCGCGCGGCCCGTTGACTGAGCCGCAGACCCGGGCCTTCGCCCGGGTGCTCGACGCTGCGGCGCAAGAAATCGAAAGCCTTTGATCACCATGACCGATATCTCTTCTTCACCGCAGGCCGAGCGCCTACCCCGCCGCGTGCGCCATGACCTGCGTTTTCGCCGTCTGACGGTGATCCGCAGCGTGCGGCGCACGCCCAGCCTGATCCAGGTGACCGTGGGCGGCCCCGACCTGGCGGGTTTTGCCAGCCCGGGCTTCGACGACCACGTCAAGCTCTTCTTTCCCGACGAGCAGACCGGCCAGCTGAGCCTGCCCACGCTCGATGCCGAGGGGCGGATCGCCTGGTCCGACGGCCCGCGGCCGGTGGCGCGCGACTACACGCCGCTGGCTTACGACGCGGCGGCGCAGACGCTGGACATCGCCTTTGCGCTGCACGAAGCCGGCCCCGCCACGCGCTGGGCGCAGAACGCCCGACCCGGCGACGTGCTGGGCGTGGGCGGCCCGCGCGGCTCCTTCATCCTGCCGACCAACTTCGACGGCTACGTGCTGATCGGCGACGACACCGCGCTGCCGGCCATCGAGCGCCGCCTGGCCGAACTGCCGGCCGGCGCCCCCGTGCGCGTGCTGGTCGAAGTCGACGACGCCGCCAGCCAGCTTGACTGGGTTGACCGGCCGGGCACCACCGTGCAGTGGGTGCATCGCCAGGGCGATGGCCGACTGCCATCGCAAGGCCTGGGCCAGGCCGCAGCGCAACTGGCGTGGCCGGTGGGCGGCGTGCATGTCTGGATCGCGGCCGAATCGGGCGTGGCCAAGGCCTTGCGTGCGCAGGTGATCGCCGAGCGCGGACAGAACCCGAAGTGGATCAAGGCCGCCGGCTACTGGCGTGCTGGCGCGGCGGGCGCGCACGACGAGCACAACGACTGACATCGCCCGGCCCGCGCTGCGGCCACAATGGCGGCATGCGAAATCCCGCAAGGCGATTCCCGCCGCCGAGCTGTTCCGATGAGCCACTGGATCGACACCCACTGCCACCTCGACGCCCCTGAGTTCGCGCATGACATCGACGCCGTGCGCGCCGATGCGCGTGTGCGCGGCGTGGCGTTGTGCGTGCTGCCGGCCGTGGCCGCCGATCATTTCGACGGCGCGCGGGCGCTGGCGCACCGCTTGGGCGACGCCTATGCGCTGGGCATCCATCCGCTGTTCGTGCCGCAGGCGGGCGACGACGACCTGCAGCGCCTGGACGACGCGCTCACGCGCTGGCGCGACGACCCGTGCCTGGTCGCGGTGGGCGCGATCGGGCTGGATTTCTTTGTGCCCGCGCTGTGCGAACCGGCCATGCGTGCACGGCAGGAGCACTTCTTCACGGCGCAACTGAAAATCGCGCGCCGCCATGGCTTGCCGGTGCTGCTGCACACACGCCGCTCGGTCGACGCGGTGCTCAAGGGCCTGCGCCGCATCGAAGTGCCGGGCGGCATTGCCCACGCCTTCAACGGCAGCGAGCAGCAGGCCGGGCATTTCATCGAACGCGGCTTCATGCTCGGTTTTGGCGGCGCGTCGACGTTCGACCGCGCGCAGCAACTGCGGCACCTGGCGGCTTGGGTGCCCGCCGACCGCCTGGTGCTGGAGACCGATGCGCCGGACATGCCGCCGCACTGGCTTTACCGAACAGCGCAACAGCGCACGCAAGAGGGCCTGCCGCAAGGGCGCAACACGCCGGCCGAGCTGCCGCGCATTGCCGAGGCGATTGCCGCCCTGCGCGGCCTGCCGCTGGCGGCGCTGCGTGACCAGGCCCAGGCCAATGCCTGCCAGGCCATGCCGAGCCTGGCCGCGTTGCTGTCTTGAGCGCGCACACCCTTCACATGGCCAAGCCGTCGATCCACCTTTCCGTGCCCAGCCCGCAGCCGCTGCGCCTGTCGGGCCTGGCGCCGGTCGTGCGTGCCGACACCCGCCTGCTCGTGCTTGGCAGTTTTCCGGGCGCGGCCTCGCTGGCCGCGCAGCAGTACTACGGCCATCCGCAGAACGCGTTCTGGAAGATCGTGGCCGCGACCTGGCTGGGCGACGCGTTGGCGCTGCGCCACGCGGCCTATGACGAGCGGCTGACCTGCCTGCTCGACCACGGCCTGGGCCTGTGGGACGTGTACGCCTCCTGCGAGCGCGAGGGCAGCCTGGACGCCGCCATCCGCGCGCCCGAGGTCAACGACCTGGCGGGCCTGCGCCAGCGCTGCCCGGGGCTGCGCGCGGTGGCGCACAACGGCGGCGAAAGCTTTCGCCATGCACGCTACAGTGCCAGCCTTGGCGTTCCTGTGCACCGCCTGCCCTCGACCAGCCCGGCCAACGCCGGCTGGCCTTTCGAGCGCAAGCTGGCTGCGTGGCAGGACGTCTTCAAGCTCTACGGATTGATGGAATGATCGAGAAAAAAAAGCGCGCCGCCGCAGCCAACGCGGCGCAGCCGGCGCGCGCGCCGCGCCGTGTGGCGCCCGCCCTGCCCGAAGCCAATTTTTCAGAGGACGGCGTCTCGCGCTACCTGCACCTGGGCACGCCCTGGGTGCAGGGCTCGATGCGGCTGGACGCGCCTTTTGACCTCGACCTCGAATACGTGCAGCGCATGATGGCCTGGCTGCTGTTCGTCGAGCCGACCGGCATGACCCAACGCCGTGCCATGCAACTGGGCCTGGGCGCGGCCGCGCTCACCAAGTTCTGCCACAAGCGGCTGCGCATGCACACCACGGCGGTGGAGATCAACCCGCAGGTGGCGGCGATCTGCCGCGGCTGGTTCAAGCTGCCCGCCCGACGGCGACAAGCTCCAGGTTGTGCTGGGCGATGCGGGCGAGGTGATCGCGCAGCCGCAATGGCAGGGCCAGATCGACGCGCTGCAGGTCGACCTCTACGACCACGACGCCGGCGCGCCCGTGCTCGACAGCGCTGCGTTCTACGCCGACTGCCGCCGTGCGCTCAGCGACGAAGGCTGCATGACGGTCAACCTGTTCGGCCGCATGGCCAGTTTTGATCGCAGCGTCGCGCAGATCGCCGAGGCCTTTGGCGAGCAGGCGGTCTGGGCCTTCAAACCCACGCGCGAAGGCAACACCGTGGTGCTGGCCCAGGCCGTGCCCGAGTGGCCCGACCTGGCCTTGCTGCGCCAGCGCGCGGACGCGATCGAGCAGCGCTGGAAACTGCCCGCGCGCAAGTGGCTGAGGACCTTCGGGCCGCTGTTCGGCTGAGCGTTTGACGGGGCGGGGTGGGCGGGGCGGCCGCCCGCGCCGCCGCTCGTCGGCGCGGTGCCGCACTCGGCGCGCAGCTGCCCAAAATCCCTGAATACCGACAACGTTCAGGGAGGTTTTGATGACGTCATGGCCTATGTCGCCGCTGTTTGCCGACGACCACCTTGCGCCGCACGAGGGGCCGCTGAGCTGGCAGCAGTTGCTGCGCTGGCTGGCCGAGGACGGCGTCATTTCCCCCAGCAGGCCGAGGACACGCAGGCGCGTTGCGCGCTGGGCGAGAGCGCTCAGACGCCGCTGCAGCGCCTGGCCGGTGTGGGCATGCCACGCGCCGCCGACGGAGCCGTGCTGGGCCTGCCGGAGCTGCTGGCCTGGCTGGCCGCGCGCTGCGGCCTGCCGCTGCTGCACATCGACCCGCTGCAGGTCGACGTCGCGCAACTGGCCGAGGTGATGAGCGAGCGCTCAGACGCCGCTGCAGCGCCTGGCCGGTGTGGGCATGCCACGCGCCGCCGACGGAGCCGTGCTGGGCCTGCCGGAGCTGCTGGCCTGGCTGGCCGCGCGCTGCGGCCTGCCGCTGCTGCACATCGACCCGCTGCAGGTCGACGTCGCGCAACTGGCCGAGGTGATGAGCGAGCGCTACGCGGCGCGCCACGGCGTCCTGCCGGTGCAGGTCACGGCCACCGAAGTGGTGGTCGCTACGGCCGAGCCCTACGCCACGCGCTGGGTGCCGGACATCGAGCGCCAGACACGCCGGCGTGTGCGGCTGGTGCTGGCCAACCCGCTCGATGTGGCGCGCTACACGGCCGAGTTCTACACGCTGGCGCAATTCGTGCGCCAAGCGCAAAAAGACGGCGCGCCAGCAGCCGTCGGCGCCAGCTTCGAGCAGTGGGTGGAGCCGGGCGCATCGGGCGGCGGCCCGGCGCTCGACGCCAACGACAAGAGCGTGGTGCAGGTGGTCGACTGGCTGTGGCAGTACGCGTTCGACCAGCGCGCCAGCGACATCCACCTGGAGCCGCGCCGCGAGCAGGGCATCGTGCGTTTTCGCATCGACGGCGTGCTGCACCGCGTCTACCAGCTGCCCCTGCCGGTGATGGCGGCCGTGGTGGCGCGCATCAAGCTGCTTGGCCGCATGGACGTGGTGGAAAAGCGCCGCCCGCTCGACGGCCGCATCAAGACCCGCCGGCTGCGCGGCGACGCGCCGGGCGAGGCGGGCGGCGAGGTCGAAATGCGCCTGTCGACGCTGCCCACGGCCTTTGGCGAGAAGATGGTCATGCGCATCTTCGACCCGCAGGCCAGCGCCCGCACGCTCGACGCGCTGGGCTTTTCGCCCGACGACGCGGCGCGCTGGCGGCGCCTGATCGCGCGGCCGCACGGCATCGTGCTGGTGACCGGCCCCACGGGCTCGGGCAAGACCACCACGCTGTACGCCACGCTGCGCCAGCTGGCGACCGAAGCCGTGAATGTGAGCACCATCGAAGACCCGATCGAGATGATCGAGCCGGCCTTCAACCAGACCCAGGTGCAGCCCCAGCTCGACCTGGATTTCGCGGCCGGGCTGCGCGCGCTCATGCGGCAGGACCCGGACGTCATCATGGTCGGCGAGATCCGCGACCTGCCCACGGCCGAGATGGCGGTGCAGGCCGCGCTCACCGGCCACCTGGTCTTTGCCACGCTGCACACCAACGACGCGCCTTCGGCCATCACGCGGCTGCTGGAGCTGGGCGTGGCGCCTTACCTGATCAACGCGACGGTGCAGGGCGTGCTGGCGCAGCGCCTGGTGCGCACGCTGTGCCCGCATTGCAAGACGCTGGCGCACGAGCCGGCGCAGGCCCGCGTGCGCCGCTTGCTGGCCGAGGCCGGCGAGCCACCCGTGGCGGGGCCGGCCGGCGAGGCGGCGGTGCACCGGCCCCAGGGTTGCGCGCACTGCCGCATGACGGGCTACCGCGGGCGCCTGGGCCTGTACGAACTGCTGGAGGTGGGCGACGTGCTGCAGGCGCGCATCGGCCCGCAGGCGGTGCTGGACGACCTGCGGCGGCAGGCCCGGCGCGAGGGCATGCGGCCGCTGCGGGTGGCCGGGCTGCAGGCCGTGCTGCGCGGCTGGACCACGCTGGAGGAAGTCGCCGCGGCCACGCCGGATGCGCCGCTTGCGCCCGGAAACCACCCGCATGACGATTCGTTGAAAGTCGCAACACAGCCGGGTGGATTTGGTGAAGCCAGGGCCTGAAAACGTTGCTTTTCGTCTTCAGTATTTACACCATGGTCGACCTGAAAAACGGGGTTGAAAAATCATCAAATTTGATAGCGATGATGACGTCGCTACATGGGGTTGTTTCTCGATTTTCTTAAGCTTTTGAAAACCAGATTTAAGGGTTATTACTTATGGGGGACACCCTTGTAAGTAGTGTCCACATCAAAAGCAAGAAGGCCGCTCGGCAGAATCGCCCCATTTTCAACTTCGAGTTCACGGCACGATGAAAATCCAAAGCCAAAAAGACTTCTTTGCCGGGCTGATGTTTGCCACTGTGGGGCTGGCATTTGCCATTGGGGCGACGACCTATACCGTCGGGACGGGCGCGCGCATGGGACCGGGCTATTTCCCGCTGCTGCTGGGGGTGGTTCTGGCCATTCTGGGGGGCGCGATCATGGTCGAGTCGGTGGTCGTCAAGACCGCCGATGGCGCCAAGATCGGCAAGTGGGCGTGGCGGCAGATCTTCTTCATCCTCGCGGGCAACGTGCTGTTCGGCATCGCGCTGGGCGGCCTGCCCAGCATCGGCCTGCCGCCCATGGGCCTGATCCTGGGCATCTACGCGCTGGTCATCGTCGCCAGCAAGGCCGGTCAGGAATTCCACTGGCCCAGCGTGCTGGCCCTGGCCACCGTGCTGGCCGTCGGCAGCTACTTCGCCTTCATCTACGCACTCAAGCTGGTCATGCCGGTTTGGCCCACCTTCATCACCGGCTGACCCGCCGACACCATGGAATTGTTTGAACACTTGTCGATGGGGTTCGGCGTGGCCTTCACGGCCACCAACCTCCTGTATGCATTTCTGGGCTGCCTGCTGGGCACGCTCATCGGCGTGCTGCCCGGCATCGGCCCGGTGCCCACCATCGCCATGCTGCTGCCCGTGACCTACGGGCTGGAGCCGGTCTCGGCGCTCATCATGCTCGCCGGCATCTATTACGGCGCGCAATACGGCGGCTCGACCACCGCCATTCTGGTCAACCTGCCGGGTGAATCGGCCTCGGTGGTGACCGTGATCGACGGCTACCAGATGGCGCGCAAGGGCCGTGCGGGCCCGGCGCTGGCCGCGGCCGGCATCGGCTCGTTCTTCGCGGGCTGCGTCGGCGCGGTCGTGCTGGCTTCGGGCTCGCTGCTCAAGGCCGTCGGCATGATCCTGCTGGGCCTGCTGCTGGGCCTGGTCGGCACCGACGTCAACTCGGGCGTGGCGCGTTACTCCTTCGACATCCCCGAACTGACCGACGGCATCAACTTCATCGTGATCGCCATGGGTGTGTTCGGCTACGGCGAGATCATCGCCAACCTGGCGCGTCCTGAAGAAGAGCGCGAGGTCTTCACCTCCAAGGTGCAGGGCCTGTTCCCCACCAAGCAAGACTTCAAGCGCATGTTCCCGGCCATCCTGCGTGGCACGGCGCTGGGTTCGGCCCTGGGCATCCTGCCGGGCGGCGGCGCGCTGCTGGCCTCGTTCGCAGCCTACACGGTCGAGAAGAAGACCAAGCTCAAGCCCGGCGAAGTGCCGTTCGGCAAGGGCAACATCCGTGGCGTGGCATCGCCCGAGTCGGCCAACAATGCCGGATCGCAAACCTCCTTCATCCCGCTGCTGACGCTGGGCATTCCGCCCAACGCCGTGATGGCGCTGATGGTGGGTGCCATGACCATCCACAACATCCAGCCCGGCCCGCAGGTGATGACCAGCAACCCCGAGCTGTTCTGGGGCCTGATCGCCTCGATGTGGATCGGCAACGCCATGCTGATCATCCTGAACCTGCCGCTGATCGGCATCTGGATCAAGCTGCTGTCGGTGCCCTACCGCTTCCTGTTCCCGGCCATCGTGCTGTTCTGCGCGGTCGGCGTCTACACCACCAACAACAACACCTTCGACGTGTGGCTGGTGGCGGCCTTCGGTTTCGTCGGCTACCTGTTCTACAAGCTGGGTTGCGAGCCCGCACCGCTGCTGCTGGGCCTGATCCTGGGACCGATGATGGAAGAGAACCTGCGCCGCGCACTGCTGCTCTCGCGCGGCGACTGAAGCGTGCTGGCCACGCGTCCGATCTCCGCCGGCCTGCTGGCTGCCGCACTGCTGCTGGTGGTCATCGTGATGCTGCCAGCCGTGAGCAAGAAGCGCGAGGAAGCCTTCGTCGAGGAATGACCTTCACGGCGCGGGGCGCCAAGCCGCGCCCCGCCTGAAGCTCAGCCCGCACCGGCCCTGGCCGTGCGGGCTTTTTCGTGGTCGCTTGGGCATAAACACATCCGATCTTCTTCGTTGTGCGCCTTGCCGGCAGGCCGAAGACTACGCAGCTTTTGTTTTTGCACCAAGGTTCGACCGCTATGCCGCTTCCCCTTCCTCATTCCCGACGCCGTTTGCTGCAAGGCGCGCTCACCGTGCTGGCCACCAGCGCGTTGTGGGTTGCCCAACCCGCGCACGCCGAGACCGGCACCGTGCGCATCGCCAAGCAGTTCGGCCTGCCGTACCTGCCGCTGATCGTGGCGCAGGACCAGGGCCTGATCGAAAAACACGCGCAGGCGCTGGGTGTGGCGCCGCTCCAGGTCGAATGGGTGCAACTGGCCAGCGGCACCGGCGTGACCGAGGCGCTGCTGGCCGGCGCGGTCGACTTCACGGGCGGGGGCATCGGTCCCTTGCTGCTGCTGTGGGATCGCACCCAGGGCAAGCTCGGCGTCAAGGCGGTCGCGGGGCTCGATGGCTCGACCGCCTTTCTCACCAGCAACAACCCGGCCGTCAAGACGGTGGCCGACTTCACCGAGAAGGACCGCATCGCGCTGCCGGGCGTGAAAGTCTCGGCACAGGCCCAGTGGTTGCAACTCGCGGCCTCGCGCATCTGGGGGATCGAAAACTACACCCGGCTCGACCACCTGACCGTCTCGCTGCCGCACCCGGACGCCACCGCGGCGCTGATCGGCGGCAAGTCCGAGATCACCGCCAACTTTGCCGTCGCGCCGTTTGCCTACCAGCAGATCGCCAGCCCCAACGTCCACGTGGTGACGACCTCCGACGAGATCCTGGGCGGCCCGGCCACCAACACTTTCCTGTACGGCACCACGGCGTTCCGCAATGCCAATCCGCAGGTGTTCAAGGCGGTCTTCGAGGCCGTGCGCGAAGCCCATCAGCGCATCGCCGCCGACAAGGCCGAGGCCGCGCGCGCCTACGTGCGCGTCACGCAGAGCAAGCAGACCCCCGAGGAAATCCTTGCCATCCTCAACAACCCGGCCCAGCGCGCCGTGCTCGCGGCGCGCGGCACCTACGCCCAGGCCGAGTTCCTCAACCGCATCGGCACGCTCAAGACCAAACCGGTGTCGTGGAAGGACTATGTGTTTCCCGAGCTGCAGGCTTTGGAAGGCAGTTGATGACGCCTAGGGCGCGGATGGAGGCTGTATTCGTCGGGATTCATTTGTAATACACTGCGTAATACGTGAATACACGAATACACGACGAAGGCTGAAGACAAGGAGGCCGACATGACCATTTCCATACGCCTGCCCGCCGACGACGAAGCCCTGCTGGAGCGCGCGGCCAGCCAGTTGCAGGTCAGCAAATCGGAGTTCATCCGGCGCAGCATCGCCGCCTATGCGGCCAAGACGCTCCGGCCCGACCGCAGCGCGGCTGAAATCGATGCGCTCTACATCGGCCAGGGGGGCGGTCTGCGCCACCCGGACAGCGTGGCCGAACCGCGCCAACGCGCCATTCTGGAACGCCTGCGTGAAAAGCACGGATACGCTGACTGACACCGGCTTTCTGGTGGCACTGTTCCATGACGGCGACCGGCACCATGCCGATGCCCGCCGCATGTTGCAGACGCTCGCCGGATCGCGCCTGTACACCGTCTGGGAAGTGTTGACCGAGGCCGGCCATCTGCTCGACGACGTTGGCAGACTCAATCTGATGCGCTGGACCGCGGCAGGCCGCCTGACCGTATTGGCCAGCGATCCCGCCACCCTGGGCGCCATGGCCGATTTCATGGAACGCTACGCCGACGGCGGCGCGGACCTGGCCGATGTGGCCCTGGTGTTTGCCGCCGACCGCATGGGCATCTACAACATCCTCACCGTGGACCGCAAGGATTTCGACCGCTACCGCAGCCCGAATGGGCGCAAGCTCAAGCGGCTCTGGCTCAAGGATTGATGCCGGGGCTGGTTCACACGGACGACGCCAGCGCGGCCTGCGCGTAGCGGCTGACCGGATCCCGCAGCCCCAGGTGCTCGCGCAGCGTCGCGCCTTCGTAGTCGCGCCGGTACAGGCCGCGTGATTGCAGGATGGGCACGACCTGTTCGGCGAAGTCGTTGAAGGCGGTGGGCGTGCCGCCGCGCACGATGAAGCCGTCGGCGGCGCGGGCTTCGAACCATTGCTGCAGGCCGTCGGCCACGTCTTCGGCGGTGCCCAGGAAGGTCGGGCGCGGCGTTGCCGATTCGAGCGCGGACTGGCGCAGCGTCAGGCCGCGCTCGCGCGCTTCCTGCTTGATGCGGTCGGTGGTGCTGCGAAAGCTGTTGGCGCCCAGGTCGCCGATGTCGGGGAAGGGCGCGTCCAGCGAGTATTGCGAGAAGTCGTGGTGCTCGAAGAAGCGGCCGAGGTAGGCCAGGGCGCTCTCGATGGTGACCAGCTCGGCGGTCTGCTGGTAGCGGCGCTCGGCGTCCTCGCGCGAGCTGCCGACGATGACGGTGATGCCCTGGAAGAGTCGCAGCTCGTCGCCACTGCGGCCGTTTTCTTCCAGCCGCCGGTGCACGTCGGCATAGAAGGCGCGGGCCGGCTCCAGCGCGTCCTGGTGGGTGTAGATGCCGTCGGCATGGCGCGCGGCCAGCCACTTGCCGTCTTCCGAGGCACCGGCCTGAAACAAGATGGGGCGGCCCTGCGGGGTGCGGCCGACGTTGAGCGGGCCTTCGACCGAGAAGTGTTTGCCGTGGTGGTTGAGGGTGTGCAGCTTGGCCGGGTCAAAAAACACGCCGCTGGCCTTGTCGCGCACGAAGGCGTCGCCGTCCCACGAGTCCCACAGGCCTTTGGTCACGTCGAGGTACTCGTCGGCGATGCGGTAGCGCTCGGCGTGCTCGGGATGCTGCGCACGCGAGAAGTTGCGTGCCGAGCCTTCCAGCGGCGAGGTGACGACATTCCAGCCCGCGCGACCGCCGCTGAGGTGGTCCAGGCTGGCGAACTGGCGCGCGACGTTGAAGGGCTCGCTGTACGAGGTCGAGAGTGTGCCGACCAGACCGATGCGTTCGGTCACCGCCGCCAGCGCCGACAGCAGCGTGAGGGGCTCGAAACGGTTGAGAAAGTGCGGGATGGACTGCGCGTTGATGTGCAGGCCGTCGGCCACGAACAGGAAGTCGAACTTGGCGGCCTCGGCGCGGCGGGCCAGGTCCTGCACGAAGCGCACGTTGATGCTGGCGTCGGCCACGGCGTCGGGGTGGCGCCAGGCGGACATGTTGCCCGAAGCGCCCTGGATGATGACACCCAGGTGGATCTGGCGGCGGGCAGAAGAAGTGGTCGTGCTCATGATGAAAGAAGGAAGAACAGGGAAGGGCGGCGTCAGGCGATGGCGCGCAAGGGTTCGCGCCAGTCGGCCTGGGCCGCGTCGGGCGTGGGCAGCACGGGCAGGGCATCGAGCAAGGCGCGTGTGTAGGCGTGGCGGGGCGCGGCAAAGACGGTCTGGACCTCGCCGGCCTCGACCACCTGGCCGCTTTTCATGACGAGCACGCGGTCGGCCACGTGGTGCACCACGCCCAGGTCGTGCGAGATGAAGAGCAGCGCGGTGCCGTGTTCGGCCTGCAGCTCGGCCAGCAGGTCCAGCACCTGGGCCTGGATCGAGACGTCGAGCGCGCTGACCGGCTCGTCGGCCACCAGCAGCGCGGGGTTGGGCGCAAAAGCGCGCGCGATGGCCACACGCTGGCGCTGGCCGCCCGACAGCTCGCGCGGGTAGCGGTCGTAGTAGGCGGGGCCCAGGCGTACCTCGTCGAGCAGTTGCAGCACGCGCTGGCGGCGCGCGTCGCCAAAAACCTGCACCGTGTCCAGGCTCTCGCCAATGATGCGGCCCACGGTGTAGCGCGGGTCGAACGAGCTGTAAGGGTCTTGCGCGATGAACTGCAGGCCGGCGCGGCGCGGGCGGCGTTCACGCTCGCGCAGTTCGCTCCAGGGCTGGCCGTCCAGCAGCACACGCCCGCCGTCCGGCTGCGTCAGCCCGAGCACGATGCGGGCCACCGTGGTCTTGCCCGAGCCCGATTCGCCGACGATGCCCAGTGTCTCGCCGGCCGACAGCGTGAACGAGACGTCGTCCACCGCGCGCGGCGCGTCGTCGGCCGTGCCATAGCGTTTGACCAGGTTCTCGGCCACCAGCACGGGCCGCCGGTGGTCGATGCGTTTGGGTGGCAGCGGTGTGCGTGCGGCTGCCGCGTCGTCGGCCGCGGGCGACAGCCGCCAGCCGCGCGATTCAGCCGTGGGCACGGCCTGCAGCAACTGCCGTGTGTAGGCGTGGCGCGGGGCGAGTAGCACGTCGCGCGTGCGGCCCTGCTCGACCACTTCGCCGGCCTTCATGACCAGCACGTGGTCGGCCAGTTCGCTGACGACGGCCAGGTCGTGGCTGATGAGCAGCAGCGCATTGCCGAGCGCGCGGCGCTGCTTGAGCAGTTCCAGGATTTGCTGCTGCACCGTCATGTCCAGCGCGGTGGTGGGTTCGTCGGCGATCAGCAGCGCGGGCTCGCCCGCGATGGCCGTGCCGATCAGCGCGCGTTGGCGCAGGCCGCCCGAAAGCTGGTGCGGATACTGCGGCAGCCGGCGTTCCGGGTCGGGAATGCCGATGGCGCGCAGGATGGCCGCGCTGCGCTCGCCGATGGCGCGGCGCGGCAGGTCGGTCTGCACCCGCAGCACTTCGCCCAGCAGGTCGCGGATGCGGCACAGCGGGTCGAGCGAGACCAGCGCGTCCTGCAACACAAAGCCGATCTGGCTGCCGCGCACGCGCCGCCATTGGCGCTCGCCGTGGCGCAGCACGTTCTGGCCGCCGATCTCGAAACGGTCGGCGCGCACGATGGCGCGTGCGCCGTTGAGGCCGACCAGCGCACGTGCGGTGACCGATTTTCCCGAGCCCGATTCGCCCACCAGCGCGACCGATTCGCCGGGGTAAATCGTCAGGCTCAGGCCCGAGACGACGGTGCGTTCGGTGCGTCCGTCACGAAAGGCGATCGAGAGGTTCTCGATGCGCACCAGCGGTGTGGGTGAAGTCGACGTCATGCGGTCTCCCGTCCTTCAAAACGGGCCTGCCAGTAGCGGCCCAGGGCACTGACGGCGATCACGGTCAGCGTGATGGCCACGCCCGGCCAGACGGCGATCCACCAGGCGTTGTAGAGGTAGTTGCGGCCTTCGGCCAGCATCAGGCCCCATTCGGCGGCGGGCGGCTGCGGGCCCATGCCCAGAAAGCTCAGGCCCGCCGTGCCGATGATGGCCGTGCCCAGCCCGATGGTCGCCAGGATGGGCACCTGCGCCACCGCGTGCGGCAGCACGTGGCGCCACACCAGCACCCAGGGCGACAGGCCCAGCGTGCGCGCCTGCTCGACGTAGCCCGACTCGGTGACCACGAAGGTCTGCGCGCGCACCACCCGCGCGAAACGCGGAACCGAGGCCACACCCAGCGCGAAGACGAGGTTGACCGTGCCCGCGCCGGTGAACGAGATCAGCATCAGTGCCAGCAGCAGATCGGGAAAGGCCGAGACCACGTCCAGGAAGCGTGTGATGAATTCGTCGAGCGCGCCGCGCGCCAGCCCGGCCAGCAGGCCCAGCACGGTGCCGGCCACGGTGGCCAGCAGCATGGCGCCCGCGCTGATGAGCAGCGAATAACGCGCGCCGTGCACGATGCGTGCATAGATGTCGCGCCCAAGCTGGTCGGTGCCCAGCCAGTGCTCGGCACTGCTGCCGAATTGCGCGGCCAGCGGGTCGGCGGCCAAGGGGTCGTAGCCAGTCAGCCAAGCTGGCGCGACGGTGGCGATGGCCGCCAGCACCAGGTAGGCCGCCGCCAGCACCAGGCCGGGGTGGCGCAGCGCCCAGGCGCCCGCGCGGCGGGCCGTGGCCAGCCAGGCGACGGGGACAAAAAGGGGAGAAGCGAGGGGCGTGCTCATGGTGCAGCGTCCTGGTCGAAAGAGGGAGTCAGTGGCGTGCGCGGCGGTCGCGCAGGCGGGGGTCGATCAGCAGGTAGAGCAGGTCGACCAGCGTGCTGAGCACGACGTAGATGAAGGCCGAGAAGATGGCCACGGCCAGCACCACGGGCATGTCCTGCGCGAGCACGGCTTCGACCGTGATCTTGCCCAGGCCGGGCCGGCCGAAGACCTGCTCGGTGATGACGGCACCGCCCAGCAGTCCGCCGAACAGCCAGCCTGCCAGCGTGACGGCGGGCAGCGCCGCGTGGCGCAGGGCATGGCGCAGGCGCAGCGCCAGGCTGCTCACGCCCCAGGCGCGCACGGTCAGCGCAAAGGGCTCTTCCAATGCACGTTCCAGGCCCTGGCGCAGCACCTGGCCAATCACCGCGCCTTGCGCCAGCCCGAGCGAGATGGCCGGCAGCACCAGCGATTGCCAGCCCCGGTCGCCCGCGACCGGGAACAGCTTGAGCGTGAAGCTGAAGACGAACAGCAGCACGATGCCCAGCCAGAACGAGGGCGTGGAGGCGATCACCAGTTCCAGCCCCGAGGCCACGCGCGAACCCCAGCGGCGGCCGGCGGTGAGCACGGCCAGGCCGACCGCGAACACGATCGAGACCAGCAGTGCCGCGCCCGTGAGCTTGAGCGTGGGCCCCAGTTGCGAGAGCACCAGATCACCAACGTCGGTGTTGAGGATGTAGGAGCGGCCGAAGTCGCCGTGCACGATGCGCCAGAGATAGAGCAGGTATTGCTCGTAGAGCGGGCGGTCCAGCCCCCATTCCTGGCGGATGGCCGCTTCCAGCGCGGGCGTGCTGACCTGCTCGCCGATCAGCACGTCGACCACGTCGCCGGGCGCCAGTTGAACGGCGGCGAAGGACAGCGTGACGGCGGCCCACAGCACCAGCGCGCCGGTGGCGATGCGCACGGCCACGGGCGAGCGCAGCAGGGCCAGCACGGTGCGCCACGCGCGCGGCAGCGTCAGGGAAGGGGCGAGCGTTTGAGGCAGGCTCATGGTGGTGTTTCCAGGATGGGGCCTCAGCGGCGCTCGACCCACACGTCGTAGGCGTTTTCGGGCATCTGCGCCAGCGGCCGGAAACGCAGGCCGTGCACGTGGGTGCCGGCGGCGATCTGGTCTTCGGGGATGTACAGCGGCACCGCCAGCGCCTGGTCGGCCACGGCGAACAGCTGCAGCGCGCCGTACTGGCGGCGGCGCTCAGCCAGGTGCGCAGTTCGGGCGGCGGCGCTCAGCCAGGTGCGCAGTTCGGGCGCGGCCGTGCGGCTGTAGTTGATGGCGCCACCCTGGTCGACGGGCAGGTAGTTGTATTCGAGGTTCAGGCCGTCGGTGTCGGTGCGCGAGTTGGGAATGGCGCCGAATTCGCCCGTCTTGCGCACGTCGGCGTAGGTGCCCGAATCGACATAGCGCAGCTTCAGGTCCAGCCCCAGGCGCTGGCGGGCTTGCGCCTGCAAGGCCTGCAGCAGCACGTCGCGCTGGTCGCGCACGGTGGCCTGGGCCTGCACCACGTCGACGGCCAGGCGCTGGCCGTCCTTGATGCGGTAGCCCTGCGCGTCGCGCGCGGTCCAGCCGGCTTCGTCGAGCAACTGGTTGGCCCGCGCGGGGTTGTTGCCGTAGCGGCCTTCGATGTCCTTGGCATAGAACGGGTCGGCCGGCGAAGTCACGCCCCAGGCGCGCGTGCGTTCGCCCCGGTAGATCGATTGCACGACGGCGCCCACGTCCAGCCCTTCGAGCAGCGCACGGCGCACCCGCACGTCCTGCGTGGCGCCGTGCGTGACGTTGAGGTAGAGCGAATACGGCGTGCCCGCGTTGTAGGCGTGCAGGTACTGGAAGCCCGACTGGCCCTTGAACAGGCGCGCGTCGTTGCCCGAGATGCCTTCGATCACGTCGACCTGGCCCGACAGCAGCGCGCCGGTGCGCACGGCCGATTCGGGCAGGAAACGGTAGGTCACGCGGTCGAGGTAGGCCGGACCCTGGTGGCCGGCGGTGGCGGGCGCCCAGCGGTAGTCGGGATTGCGCTCGTACTCGGCCTGCTGGCCCTTCTGGTAGCGCTTGAGGATGAAATGCCCGGTGCCCGCGATGGCTGGCCCGCCCGATTTGAGGTTGGGCAGGTCGTAGGCGGCCGGCGAGATCAGCTTGAGCGAAGCCGCGAATGACAGAAAGGGCGCGTAAGGCTGGTTGATGCGGATGCGCACGGTGCGCGCATCGGGCGTCTGGATGTCGGTGATGCGCGCGCCAAAGGCCGCCACCGAGCCCGCGCTGGCGATGTAGGCCGGATCGCGCACGGCCTCGAAGTTGCGCGCCACGGCAGCGGCGTCCAGCGGGCGGCCGTCGTGAAAACGGATGCCTTCGCGCAGCGTGAAGGTGTAGGTCTTGCCGTCGCCGTCCAACTGCCAGCCGCTGGCCAGCCAGGGCACGTAGCCACCGTCGGCCTGGCGCGCGAGCAGCGACTCGTAGCTGGCCCGCAGCACCAGCTCGGCCTTGGCCTGGCCGTTGAGCTGCGGGTTGAAGGGCGTGGGCTCGCTCTCGACGCCCCAGGTCAGGCTGCCGCCCGAAACGGGCTTGTCCTGGGCGAGTGCGGGCAGGGCCGCGCTCAGGCCGAACGCGGTGCTGCTCGCCAGCAGGAGCTGGTTGATCCATCGCCGGGATGGTTGGGCTCGCTTCATGGTGTTTTCCTCCGGATGTTGGGATGGGGACGCGAAATCAATGGATGCACGCACGATCAGGCGGCGCGCACGGCCGGGGGCGTGGTGCCCGACTCGCCGGCCGGCGGTGGGAACTCGGGTGCGTCCAGCGCGGCGTAGGCATCGGCGTTCAGGACCTTGCGCATCCAGACCAGCTCGGTGCCCAGCCGGTTGAACGACTGGTCGAAGACCTCGTAGCCACGTGTGGCGTAGAGATGGGTCAGCCAGGGATGGCGTACGGCCGTGCCCAGGTAGACGGCGGGCGCCTTGACGGTGTCGCGCAGGAAGTGGTGTTCAGCGTGGTCGAGCAGGCGCGCGCCCAGTCCCTGGCGTTTGTGCGCGGGGTGCACGGCGAACCAGTGCAGGAAGGGGTAGTGCGTGCGATGGCCTTCGCCCTTGACCCATGAAAACGCAGCGACACCGTGGCCCGCAGTTCGGGACTCCCGTCCGCCGCCTGGCCTTCGAGCACAAAGGTGGTGTGCTGGCGCACGCGCGCGCGTACGATCTCGACGTTGGCCTGCGTGATGGTGAATTGCACGCCGTGGACTTCCAGCTCGGCATAGGCCGCGCGCAGCAGCGCGAACAGGCGCGGGGCGTCGTCGGGTGTGGCGATGCGCAGGGTTGGCAAGCTCATGAGGCCTCAGACCACGGCCGCGCGATGCGCCTGGGCCAGCAGACGGACCGACGCCAGCCGTGCCGCGCCTTCGGCCAGCGGCTGGTCGATCACGAACTCTTCGATGCCGTGGCGCTGGTGCAGCGCGTCGAGCGCTTTCACCACGTCAGCGCCGCGTCCATGCAGCACATGCGCTTCGCGCTGTTCGATCTGGTATTCGCCGCCGCCGGCCTGGCGCACGTAGGCTTCGGCCTGCTCGATGCTGCCGACATTGACGGGCTGGCCGTCGCCCACACGGACCCGAAAACGCTGCTGCCGCGCGGCCAGTTGCGCGGCGTCGGCCGCGTCCTCCGAGACGATGGCCGAGACGGCCAGCAGTGCCGGCCGGCCCGTGAGCTGGCGGTAGTGGTCGAGCACGCGGGCGACCTCGGCCGCCGCGCCGTTGATGTGGGCCGCATAGACCAGCGGCCAGCCCAGACGGGCCGCGAGTTCGGCGCTGGCGATGCTGGCGCCCAGCAGAAAGGGCTGGGCCGGCGCGGGCGGCTGGGGCGTGGTGCGCAGGACGGCGCCGAACGCGTTCTCCGATTCGTCAGAAGCGCCGCCGCCTTCGGGCGAGTCCCGCGAGTCGTCGGCGGCAGGCGCCGCCAGATGCCGCGCGAGCTCGGCCAGTTGTTCGTCGAAGGGCGGCTTGCGTGCCGGGTCTTGCCAGGCCTGCAGCGCCCGGGTGGACAGTGGCAGACCGCCCGGCGCCTTGCCCACGCCCAGGTCCACGCGGCCGGGCGCCAGGGCGGCGAGCAGGTTGAAGTTCTCGGCCACCTTGTAGGGGCTGTAGTGCTGCAGCATCACGCCGCCCGAGCCGACCCGGATGCGTGTGGTGTGCGCCAGGATGTGGGCGATCAGGATCTCGGGCGACGGGCAGGCCAGGTGCGCGCTGTTGTGGTGTTCGGCCACCCAGTAGCGGTGGTAGCCCGACTGTTCGGCCAGGCGGGCGAGTTCGACGCTGCGGGCCAGCGCCTGGGTGGCGGTCTCGCCGCTGCCCAGCGGGCTTTTGTCGAGCAGGCTGAGGGTGTAGCCCATGTATGCGTTTTTCTCTGAAAGCGGGGTTCTTGCGGTGTGGATGGCACGGTGCAAGGGCTGTTGTCGTTGGCGGCTGATTCTGAGAAGGGGCATCCGTCGGGGCAACGAAGAAAGGCGCATGAGGAAATGCCCGGGCTGCGCGGTCGCGCTGTGCTACGCCCGCGTCGCCATGGGGCTGGGGGCCTCGTTATGCGGATTTCGACCATGCTCATGCGTTCCGCTTGGCGGTCCGCGGCGTAGCATCCGGGCGCCTTGACCTTCCCCTTGCCCGCCAGGAGTTTTTTGTGACCGCAGCCCCTCAGACCCGCCGCCTCAAGACCCTGGTCGGCGCCGCCAGTTTTGTCTCCACGCCCAGCGATGAAAGCCCGCGCACCGCAGGCCGCCGCGCCGCCGAACTGGCGCGCAGCGCCGAGGCCGCGCGTATCACGGGTCTTTTCACGGCCGATCTGCTGCAGGCCGACCCGAATGGCCTGTCGGGCACGACCGGCACGCAGGAGCCCATCGTGGCGCTGGCGGCGCTGAGCCAGGCAACCGAGCGCATCGGCCTGGTGGCCACGGTCTCCACCACTTTCTTCGAGCCCTACAACCTGGCAAGGCTGATCGGCACGCTCGACCATGTCAGCGGCGGGCGTGCGGCCTGGAATGCGGTGACCTCGTCGGTGGGCGAGGAAAACTTCGGGGGCGACTTGCCCGGCCCCGAAGCGCGCTACGCCCGCGCCGAGGAGTTCGTCGCGGCCTTTCATGCACTGTTCGACGCCAACGATCCGAAGGCCGCGCGGCGCACCGCCAGCGGCGGTTTGGCCGTCGACCCGAGCCGTCTGCACCGCATCGACTTTCACGGCGAGCATGTCCGCATTCAAGGGCCGCTGAACGTGCCGCCGCCGCCGCAGGGCCGGCCCGTGCAGTTCCAGGCCGGGCAGTCCGAACAGGGCGTGACGCTGGGCGCGCGTTTTGCCGAGTTCGTCTACACCTCGCAGCCCACGCTGGCCCAGGCCCAGGCCTTTGTGGCCGACTTGCACCGCCGTGCGCGCGCCTTCGGCCGCGAGGGCGATCACCTGCCGCGCGTGATGAATTCCTTCCACTCGGTGATCGGCGAGTCCGACGCCGACGTGGCGCGCCGTGTGCGCGAGCGCGACGAGCGCGTGGACTATGACAAGGGCCGCCTGCAACTGGCCGACATGCTGGGCGGCAGCCTCGATCTGTCAGAACTGCCGCTCGACAAGCCGCTGCCCGCCAGCCTGCTGCCAGACGTCGACAGCAGCAACCGCCGGCGCGGCCGCGTCGAGATCTTCCGGCGTTATGCCGAGCAGGGCCTGACGCTGCGCGAGTTGATCCTGCAGGCGCGCGAGACCGGCCACTGGTTTGTGGCCGGCACGCCCGAAAAACTGGCCGATGCCATCGAAGAGCGCTGGAACGCAGGGGTGCTCGACATCATATCGTTGCACGGCCTGGGCCAACCCGACCAGGAAAGCCTGCTGCTCGGCGGCCTGCTGCCCGAGCTGCGCCGGCGCCGGCTGATCGACGAGGACTACGTGGGCGAGACCTTCCGCGCGAATCTGGAGTTGCCGCCGCTGCGCTGACCCTGCCCGGCCGGCGTCAGCGCGCGCCAGGCGCGGCTTGGGGCTGTGTCAGGTGCGCCAGCAGCAATTGGCTGGCGGGCAGCAGGGCGCCCTCGTCGCGGAAACAGACGACGAACTGGCGTGTGGCCCAGTCGTCGGTCAGCGGCACCAGGCACAGCCCGGTGGCGCCCGCATCGATCTGGGCGATTTCCATCGGCACAATGCCGATCGCCAGGTTGGCGCGCACGGCGCGCAGCATGGCATTGAAGCTGGAGACCACCACGCGGTGCACCAGCGGTTTGCCTTCCTGCGCGGCGATGCGCCGCCACAGGCTGTGCAGGGCGGTCGTGGCGGTCAGGCCGACTTGCTGGTAATCCAGCGTTTGCGCAAAGGCCAGCGAGCGCTGGCGTGACAGCGGGTGCGACGGGTGCATGGCCACGACCAGATGGTCCTGCCGATAGGGGCGCGAGGCCAGGCCCTTGAGATCGATCGCGTCCCAGCACAGGCCCAGCGACGCCGTGCCTTGCAACACGCCTTGCACCACGGCGCGGCTGGCCTGTTCCTCCAGGTCGACCTGGATGTCGCGGTGCGCCTCCAGGCCCAGAAAATCGGCCACGTCCTGGGCCAGGGATTCCTGCAGCATGGAGGCGCTGCACAGCATGTGCACCAAACCATGGGTGCCGCGCGCGTAGCCGGCCATGTCGCGGTCGATGCGCTCCAGCCGCTCCAGCACCGCGCGGGCGTGTTCCAGCAGGGTTTCGCCGGCCTGCGTCGGCACCATGCCGTGGCGCCGCCGTGCAAGCACCGGCGTGCCCAGCGCGTCTTCCAACTGAGCCAGGCGTTTGCTCAGCGCTGAGCCCACCAGATTGGCCTGCTCGCCAGCCCGCCGCAGGCTGCCGGTTTCACAGACGGCCACAAACAGGCGCAGGGTCGTGAGGTCGTGGTGCACTTTGGACACGTTCTTAGATATTCCCAAATGGAAATTGATAGATCACCAATGATTATTTTTTACCTGATCTGGAATTTCTAGAATCGATCTAGAGCGTGTTATGTACTTTTTCCACGCCCGCGCAAGTCATGAGAAAGCCCGGATGCAAGGCGCAGGACGCGCGGTGGTGTGTTCACCACAAGCGGCCTGCAACGCCGCAGGCGGGCTTTCTCATGGCTTGCCCGAAGGGTTGGGCCCAGAAAGGGCCACTCGCGGCGTTGCGTCTTTTGCCAAGGCCCCGGCCTTGGCGGCAAGCCACGCCTTGCGATTGACCCTTTCTGGGCCCAACGCGGGCGTGGAAAAAGTACATAACACGCTCTAACCCTTGCCGGAGACATTTGACCGATGACGCTTCCTTCCCTGACCGAGCGGCCCGACACGCGGCCGCACTCGTTTCCCACCCAGGCCGTGATCCGCGAAGTGGGCCTGCGCGACGGCCTGCAAAGCCTGCCCGTGGTGCTGCCGACCGAGCACAAGCGCGAGTGGATCCGGCAGGCCCACGCCGCGGGCCAGCGCGAGATCGAAGTCGGCTCCTTCGTGCCGGCGCGGCTGATGCCGCAACTGGCCGACACGGGTGAACTGCTGGCCTACGCCCGCACGCTGCCGGGGCTGTTCGTGTCGGTGCTCGTGCCCAATCTGCGCGGGGCCGAACTGGCGATCAGCGGTGGCGCGGACCTGGTGATGGTGCCGCTGTCGGCCAGCCACGCGCACAGCCTGGCCAACCTGCGCAAGACGCCGGACGAGGTGGTGGCGGAGGTGGCGCGCATCCGCGCACTGCGCGATGCCAGCGGCGCCCGCACGCTGATCGACGGCGGCGTTGGCACGGCCTTTGGCTGCTCGATCCAGGGCGAGGTGGCGCCGCAGGAAGTGCTGCGCCTGATGCAGGCGCTGCTCGACGCCGGCGCCGACCGCGTGAGCCTGGCCGACACCGTGGGCTATGCCGATCCAGCCGGCGTGCGCCGCCTGTTCGAGCAGGCGCTGCGCATTGCCGGCGACCGCCTGTGGTGCGGGCATTTCCACGACACGCGCGGCCTGGGCCTGGCCAATGCCTACGCGGCGCTGGAGGTGGGCGTGAGCCGCTTCGACGCCAGCCTGGCGGGCATCGGCGGATGCCCGCACGCGCCCGGGGCGAGCGGCAACGTCAACACCGAGGACCTGGCCTTCATGCTCGAAAGCATGGGGGTGCCTACGGGCCTGGATCTGCCGGCGCTGCTGCGCCTGCGCGCGCAACTGGCCCAGTGGCTGCCGGACCAGCCTTTGCAGGGCACGCTCTGGCGCGCGGGCTTTCCCAAGACCTTCGCGCCGCGCGGCGCGGTGCAGGCGGTGGCGGCATGAGCGGCACGAACGAGGGTGCCGCCACGGGCGAGCCACAGCGCCAGGCATTGCCGCTGGCCGGCATTCGTGTGGTCGAGTTCACGCACATGGTGATGGGGCCGACCTGCGGCCTGCTGCTGGCCGACCTGGGCGCCGAGGTCATCAAGGTCGAACCGATCGAGGGCGACCGAACGCGGCATTTGCTGGGCGCCGGCGCGGGTTTTTTCCCGATGTTCAACCGCAACAAGAAAAGCATCGCCATCGACCTGCGCAGCCGCGAGGGGCTGGAGGTGGCGCTGTGCCTGTGCGCGGGCGCCGACGTGGTGGCGCAGAACTTCAAGCCCGGCGTCATGGCCAAGTACGGGCTGGACTACGTATCGCTGACCACGCTCAATCCGGGCTTGGTCTATGTCGACCACATGGGTTTTCTGCCGGGCCCTTATGAGCACCGCACGGCGCTGGACGAGGTGGTGCAGATGATGGGCGGGCTGGCCTACATGACCGGGCGGCCGGGCGATCCGCTGCGCGCGGGCAGCAGCGTCAACGACATCATGGGCGGCATGTTCGGCGCCATCGGCGCACTGGCCGCGCTGATGCAGCGGCGCAGCACCGGGCGCGGCCAGCATGTGCAGTCGGCCCTGTTCGAGAACAACGTCTTCCTGGTCGGGCAGCACATGCTGCAGTACGCCGTCACCGGCGAGCCGGCCGCGCCCATGCCCGAGCGCATCTCGGCCTGGGCGCTGTACGACGTGTTCACGGTCAAGGACGGCGAGCAGATCTTCCTGGCGGCCGTGAGCGACGCGCAATGGAAGACCTTCTGCGCGGCGCTCGGCTTCGACGATCTGCTGGCCGATCCGGCGCTGGCCACCAACAACCAGCGCGTGCGCCTGCGCCCGGCGCTGCTCGCCGCGCTGCGCGAGCGGCTGGCCGCATGGCCCGCTGCCGAACTGGCGCGTCTGTTCGAGACCCACGGCCTGCCTTTCGCGCCCATCGTGCGGCCCGAGGCGCTCTATGACGATCCGCACCTCCAGGCCACGGGCGGCCTGGCCGACGTGCGCCTGCCCGACGGCGAACGCGCCGGCCAGATGGCGGGCGCGGCCCTGTTCCCGCTGGCCATCGACGGCCAGCGCCTCGGGGTTCGCCTGCATCCACCAACGCTGGGCGAGCACACCGACGCGCTGCTGCGCAGCCTGGGCTACGACGCGCCGCAGATTGCGGCCTTGCGCGACCGGTCCGCCGTGGCTTGAGCCTCTGCGGTCGGCCGTTCTGGTGGGGCAGCGTACCCCTTCGAAAGACGCCGGGCAGGCACTGCCCGGAAGAAAAACCAAGGAGACAAAACCATGACCTCTCGCCATTTCTCCGTCCATCCGAGGCCGGTACGTCGTCGCACCTGGCTGGCCGCGCTGGGTGCGCTGGCCTTGCCGGCCCTGCCGGGCCTGAGTGCGGCTCAGCCGGGCGACCGTGCGGTGCGCTACGTGCTGCCCGTCAGCGCGGGCTCGGGCGTCGACATCATCGTGCGGGCCTGCGCGCCGGCGGTCGGGCAGGCGCTCGGGCACCCCGTCATCGTCGACAACCAGCCCGGGGCCGGCGGCATCACGGGCGCGCTGACGCTGATCAAGTCGCCGCCCGACGGCTTCACGCTGGGCATGGTGTCGAACAACCACGTGATCCTGCCCAGTATCTACAAAAGCCTGCCGTTCGACCCGGTCGCCGACATCACGCCCATCACCGTGCTGGGCACGACGCCGTTGGTGCTGGTCGTCAATCCACGCAAGCTGCCGGCCACCAACGCGGCGGCGCTGATCCGGCTGCTCAAGGCCAGCCCCGGGCGCTACAACTACGGTTCGTCGGGCAACGGCACCATCCTGCACCTGGGGGCGGCGCTGTTTGTCGAGCAAAGTGGCGTGCGGGTTCAGCACGTGCCTTACAAGGGCACCGGCCCGCTGATCACCGACTTGATCGGCGGCCAGGTCGACTTCGCCGTGATCGCCTTGCCGGCCATCCAGGCCCACCTGCAGAACCAGAGCCTGGTGGCGATTGGCGTGGGCTCGCTCCAGCGCACACCCGCCTTGCCGGAGTTGCCGACGCTGGCCGAGCAGGGGCTGCCGGACTACGAGATCAATGGCTGGTTCGCGGTGGTCGGGCCCGCCCGGCTGGCGGCGGCGGAAGTCGCGCGTATTCACGCGGCCTGGACCACGGCGATGCAGACACCCGAGGTGCGCGAGGCCATGCGCAAGCAGGGCAATGTGATCGACCCCACCACGCCGGCCGCTGCGGCCGCGTTCCTTCAGAGCGAACGCGACAAGTACGCGCGCATCGTGCAGGGCGCGGGGATCACCGCGACCTGAGTCGTCGCGGGGTTGATCACTCTTGGTCTGGCTCGCCTGCCGCGCGGTGCGCCACACGATGCAGGCGGCGGATGGCGCGCCAGATGGCCAAGGCGATGACGGGGATGGCGACCGCCACGGCCTCGTCGGGCGAGACGGGCAGCACGCCGCGTTCGTTCAAGCCCTTGGCGATGTAGCCCACCAGGCCCGCGCCGTAGTAGGTGATGGCGGCCACTGACAGGCCCTCGACCGCGCTTTGCAGCAGGATCTGCACCTTCTGGCGCCGGTTCATGGTGTCGAGCAGGTCCTGGCTGTTTTGCTGCTGCTCGATTTCCACGCGCGTGCGCAGCAGGTTGCTGGTGCGCGAGATGCGCTCGGACAGCTGCTGCTGGCGCCGGCCGGCCCAGGCGCAGGTCTGCTGCGCGGGCGCCAGCCGCCGGTCGAGGAATTCGCGCAGCGTGGGCAGGCCTGCCAGGCGTTCCTCGCGCAACTCGTCCAGGCGATGGCCGACCATCTCGAAGTAGGCCGCGCTGGCCGAAAAGCGCGCGTGCGTGCTGGCGTAGAGGCTTTCGACCTGGGCGGCCAACTGGGTGAGTTCATGCAGCAGCTCGGGTTCGCGGCGGCGGTCGGCGCTGCGGATGCGGCTGGCGATGTTGGCCAGATCACGTTCGGCGCCCGCCAGGGCGGCGGTCACCTCGCGCGCCGCGGGCAGGCCCAGCAGCGCCAGCATGCGGTAGGTCTCGACCTCGATCAGGCGCTGCACGGTGCGGCCCAGGTGGACCTGCGACATGCGTTCATCCGTCGTCAGCAGCAGGCGGCCCAGCCCGTCGGCGTGCAGCCGGAAATCGGTCGCGACGGCCGCCTCGCCGCCCATCAGGCGCGAGCCGCACAGCGAGCTGGCATCGAGCATCTGCGTGGTCAGGCTGTCGGGCAGGCCTGCCTGCGGCAGCACCAGCAGGTGCAGGCCGACCAGCCACTGGCCGGGCATGCGCGCCAGCCACTCGCGCGGGACGAGGTCGGTGGCGCTGGTGTCGAAGGCGGTGGGCACTTGCGCCAGCGGGCGGCGGAAGGTGTAGGTCTGGAATTCGGTGTGCTGTTCCCAGCGCAGATGCACGCCGCCCAGGTCCACGCCGATGTGGCTGTCCTCGGGCGCGGGCAAGGGCAGGTGGTGAGCGCGCAGCAGCTCGCACAGATGTTCGCGCACCGCCTCGGGCCGAACGTCCCCGGCGGGCGTGCACTTCGTTGTGCAGCAGCTCGCGCAGGGGATGCGAAACAGATAGCAAGTCGGGGCCCTCCGGAATCGACCAGGCCGGCCATGCCGCCTGTGGGATGGTTGATTCTAGGGTTTTCCCTGATAGATCATGCGTTCGGCCGCGGCGGCGGCGGCCGTGCGTGTCTCCACGCCCAGCTTCTCGAAGATGTGTTCGAGGTGTTTGTTGACGGTGCGCGGGCTCATGCCCAGGATGTCGCCGATGTCGCGGTTGGTCTTGCCCTTGGCCAGCCAGGACAGCACCTCGGTCTCGCGCGGGGTGAGCGCGATCTGCAGCAGGCTGGCGCCCGCGCGGCCGGCCATGTCCAGCAGCACGGTGGATTCGGCGTAGCCGCTGGCGCCGGCATACCGGCCCTGCAGCTGGCGCCCGTCGGGCAGGGGCTGCGTGCCCTGGCCGCTGGCCACCACCTGGCCCAGCCAGCGCAGGCCGGCCGGGTCGGCGACGGATTCGAAGGCGTCGTCGAGCCAGCGGGTGGCCTGGGGCGAGCGCCAGGCGATGCGCCCCTGGCTGTCGAGCACCACCGCGCCCATGCCGGCGATGTCGACCGCCATGCGCGGCATGCGTGCCGCGCGCGCGTTGCGCACGTGCGCGGCCAGGCGCGCCAGCACTTCGGGAATGCGCAGCGGCTTGACCACGTAGTCCACGCCACCGCTGGCAAAGCCTTCGACGATCTGCTCGGTCTCCGACAGCCCCGTCATGAACAGCACGGGCACGTGGGCCCAGGGCGGCGTGGCCTTGAGGCGGCGGCACAGCTCGAAGCCGCTGGCCCCGGGCATGACAGCATCGAGCAGGATGCCGTCGGGCACGGTCAGCTCGAATCGCTCCAGCGCCTCCTGCGCGTCGCGCGCCACCAGGACCGCATAGCCTTCCTGGGCCAGCGCATCGCACAGCATGTGCAGGGTGTCGATGGCGTCGTCGACCACCAAAATGGCATGCTGCGGGCTGGTGGTGGCAGGCAGGGGCGCTGCTTCAATCGTCATGGTCATGGTCGGCAGTCCTCAGGTCGCGCACGAGCGCGTCGAAATCGAAACGGTCGCAGCTCGCGCGCAACCGCGCCAAGGCCTGGGCCTGGTGCGGCAGGGCGTGGCTGGCGTCGCGCAGGCATTGCTTGAGCTGGACGGCGTTGCCCTGGCGGGCAAAACGCAGCAGGTCTTCGCGCAGCGCCTCGGGCAAGGGTTCGGCAACGGCGGGAGCCACCAGGGCGGCTGGCGCGGGCGCGCCGGCCACCTCGGCCGGTTCCGCGGCGTCGATCCAGCTCAGTTGCAGCGCGTGCTGCAGCGCGCTCAGCAATTCGGACTCGACCACGGGCTTGCCCACGAAGCCCTGGCAGTCGAGCGCGGCGACCTGCTCGGGCTGGTTGTCGAACAGATTGGCCGAGACGAACACGATGGGCAGCGCGCGGCCGTCATGGGCCTGGCGCAGCAGCCGGGCGGTCTGCCAGCCGTCCATCTCGTCGAGCGAGAGGTCGAGCAGCACCATGTCGGGCGCGTTGGCCGCCACGATTTCCAGGCATTCGCTGCCGCTGGCGGCCTCGCGCACCTCGAAACCCAGCGGCACCAGCAGACCGGCGAGCAACTGGCGGTGCAGCGGCTGGTCGTCGACCACCAGCAGCGTGCGGCGCGGCGGCTGGTAGCCGATCACCGGGCGCAGGGGCGCGGCGCGCGCGGGCTGGGCCGATTCCGGCACACCCGGCATGTACAGCCGCACGGTGAAGGTGCTGCCCACGCCCAGCTCGCTGCGCACGCCCAGCTCGCCGCCCATCAGTTCGGTCAGCAGGTGCGTGATGGTCAGGCCCAGGCCGGTGCCGGCCTCGCGGCTGCGGCGCCCGGCGCTGCCGCGCTCGAAGGGCAGAAAGATGCGTTCGATGTCCTGGGGCGCGATGCCGATGCCGCTGTCGACGACTTCGATGCGCGCCACGTGCTGGCGAAAATCCAGGCGCAACTGCACCTGGCCGCGCTCGGTGAAGCGCACCGCGTTGCCCAGCAGGTTGAGCAGGATCTGGCGCAGCCGCTTGCCGTCGGCGCGGATCCAGGCGGGCGCTGAGCCTTCGATGGCCAGCGAAAACCCCAGCCCCTTGGCTTGCGCCTGCGGTTGCACCATGCGCGTGACCTCTTCGAGCAGCGCCGACAGCGGCAGCGGCGCCGGGTCCAGCCGCAACCGGCCGGCCTCGATGCGCGCGAGCTCGAGCGAGCCGTCGATCAGCGCGTGCATGTGCTGCCCGCTGCGCTGCATGATGGAGACGGCGTCGCGCACCGGACCGCCGACCGCCGTGTCCTTGAGCAGGATCTGGGTGTAGCCCAGGATGCTGTTGAGCGGCGCGCGCAGCTCGTGCGTCATGCCAGCCACATAGCGGGTCTTGGCCACGCTGGCCGATTCGGCCTGCTCCTTGGCCGCCTGCAGGGCCGCGTCGGTGCGGCGGTGGGCGTCGATCTCCTGCAGCAGCAGCGCGGTCTGGCGTTCGGATTCGTCGTGCGCGATGCGGCGGCTGTCGGTGGCCAGCACCACCCACCACGCGCACACGGCCGCGAGCAGCGCCAGCAGCGCGAAGGCCTTCAGAAAAGGCATGCGCAGCATCTGCATGTCGGCGTCGAGGCTTTCCTGCAGGTAGACGACAGTCAGCAGAAAGGCCATGGAGCCGCACAGCGCCAGCAGCACCATCATGTACTGCGCGAGCCGGAAGTTCACACGCACGGCCCAGCGCCCGGGCAGCAGCGCGGCCACGAGCGCACGAATCTGCTCGGAGGCGCGCGACTGCGTCTTGCAGCGGTCGTGGCAGCGCGATTCGAGCGAGCAGCACAGCGAGCAGATCGGCGCGCCATAGGCCGGGCAGGGCGCCATGTCGAAGGACTCGAAGGCATTGCCGCAGACGCTGCAGGCGATGGTCTGGCCGGGCGCGGCCAGCGGCTGGACCGGGCGCGCCAGGTAGTAGCGGCCGCGTGTGGCCCAGGCGATCAGCGGCGCCAGGGCCAGCGACACCCCCAGCGCGATGAAGGGCGAGAACGCCGCGGCGTAGCTGCCCATCAGCCCCGCATGGGCCATGCAGGCCAGCGTGGCTGCCGGCAGCATGGCGCCCAGGCCGACCGGGTTGAAGTCGTAGAGGTAGGCGCGGCGGAACTCGATGGGGCGGGGACTCAGCCCCAAGGGCTTGTTGATGACGAGGTCGGCCACCAGCGCGCCGACCCAGGCCACGGCGACGTTGCTGTAGACCGCCAGCACCACCTCCAGCGCGCCGAACACGCCCAGCAGCATGAGCAGCGTGGCGATGCCCACGTTGAACACCAGCCACACCACACGGCCCGGGTGGCTGCGCGCCACGCGCGCGAAGAAGTTGGACCAGGCCAGTGAGCCGGCGTAGGCGTTGGTCAGGTTGATCTTGATCTGCGAGACCACCACGAAGAGCACGGTCAGCACCACCGCCATGCCTGGAATGCCCAGCGTGCGGGCAACTTCGGTGAAACCGACCAGGAACATCTGCGTGGGCTCGGTGGCGCGCTGCGCACCGACCTCGAACTGCAGCGCGGCAAAGGCAAGGAAGGCGCCGCCGGCCATCTTGAGCACGCCCATGACGACCCAGCCGGGGCCGGCCACCAGCACCGCCGTCCACCAGCGCCAGCGGTTGGCGGGCGTGCATTCGGGCAGGAAACGCAGAAAGTCCACCTGCTCGCCGATCTGGACCACCAGCGAGAAGATCACCGCGGTGGCCGCGTCCACCATCATCAGATCCAGCCCGCTGCTGCCCGAGCGCAGCCCCGACAGGCCCGTGAAGTCGCGGTAGAGCTGCGGCTGCGCAACCGCGATCCACACGAAGGGCAGGGCCATGAGCACCAGCCACAGGGGCTGCGTCCAGGCCTGCAAGCGCGAGATCAGCGTGATGCCGCGCATGGCCAGCGGCACGATGACCACTGCCGACACGAGATAGCAGACCCAGATCGGCCAGTCCACCACGAGCTGCAGGGCCAGGCCCATGATGGCCGCCTCCAGCGCGAAGAAGATGAACGTAAAGACCGCGTAGATCAGCGAGGTGATGGTCGAGCCCAGGTAGCCGAAGCCCGCCCCGCGCGTGAGCAGATCCATGTCCAGGCCGTAGCGGGCGGCGTGCACGGCAATCGGCAGGCTCACCAGAAAGATCACCAGCCCGGCGATGGCGAAAGCCCACATCGCATTGGCAAAGCCGTAGTTGAGCGCGGTCGCGCCGCCGATGGCTTCCAGCGCCAGGAAGGAGAGCGAACCGAAGGCGGTATTGGCCACACGGAACTCGCTCCACTTGCGAAACGAGCGCGCGGTGTAGCGCAGCGCGTAGTCCTCCAGGGTCTCGTCGGCCACCCATGCGTTGTAGTCGCGGCGAAAGCGAAAGATCTTCTGTGTGCGTGGCACAGGAGACGGCAGGTCGGGGGCGTTCATGGCCGGCGGTGCGTGCAAGAAGCAGGCCCGCTGCCGCCGCCCGCGCGCGGCAGGCGCCTACGTCATTTGACGTATGGGCCGCGCGGGCGGCGCTGCCTAACCTTCAGGCCATCCAGCGCTTGCTGGCCCACCCGCCGCCCGGCCTACGGGCCTTGCTCCCTTCTTTTCAGGAGTTTTCATGACGCAGCCCCAAGACCCCGTGTTTTCCGCGCCGCTCGATCTGCGCCGCCGCCGCCTGCTGCAGGCGATCGGCGGTGCCGGCGTGGCCGGCCTGCCGGCCTGGTCCTTCGCGCAGCCGACCGCCCAGGTCAACACCAGCCGGCTGGCGGTCACCGACACCGAGGTCACGGTCGGCCAGCTGCATTCGTCGACCGGCACCATGGCGATCTCCGAGACCGGCTCCATCCAGGCCGAGCAGCTCGCCATCGACCAGATCAACGCCCTGGGCGGCGTGCTGGGCCGCAAGATCAAGGTCATCAAGGAAGACGGCGCCTCCGACTGGCCCACCTTCGCCGAGAAGGCCAAAAAGCTGCTGATCAGCGACCACTGCGCCGCCGTCTTCGGCTGCTGGACCAGCGCCTCGCGCAAGGCGGTGCTGCCCGTGTTCGAGAAGGAAAACGGCCTGCTGTATTACCCGACCTTCTACGAGGGCCTGGAGCAGTCCAAGAACGTGATCTACACCGGCCAGGAGGCCACCCAGCAGATCCTCTACAGCCTGGACTGGGCCAAGAACGAGAAGAAGGCCAAGACTTTTTTCCTGATCGGCTCGGATTACATCTGGCCGCGCACCTCGATGAAGATCGCGCGCAAACACGTCGAGAACTTCCAGAAGGGCAAGGTGGTGGGCGAGGAGTACTACCCGCTGGGCAGCACCAACTTCGGCTCGCTGATGAACAAGATCAAACTGCAGAAACCCGACTGCCTGTTCGTGGCCGTGGTGGGCGGCTCCAACGTGGCCTTCTACAAGGCGCTCAAGGCCGCGGGCATCACGGGCGACAAGCAGCTGCTGGTCACCCTGTCGGTGACCGAGGACGAGATGACCGGCGTGGGCGGCGAGAACTTCACGGGCTTCTACTCGTCGATGAAGTACTTCCAGACGCTGGACAACGACAACAACAAAAAATTCGTCGCGGCCTTCAAAGCCAAGTACGGCCCCAATGCCGTCATTGGCGACGTGACGCAGGCGGGCTACCTCGGTCCCTGGCTGTGGAAGGCGGCGGTCGAGAAGGCCGGCAGCTTCGACGTCGACAAGGTGGCCGCGGCCTCGCCCGGCATCGAGCTCAAGACCGCGCCCGAGGGCTACGTCAAGGTCGATGCCAACCATCACCTGTGGAGCAAGTCGCGCATCGCGCAGGGGCAGCCCGACGGCAGCTTCAAGGTGGTGTCCGAGAGCCCCGAGCTGATCAAGCCGGATCCCTTCCCCAAGGGCTACCAGTAAGCCAGCGATAAGAGCATCCGCCCCCACGAAGGAGTTGGTCCATGAGCGTTTCCGATCTGATGAACATCGCGCTGATGCAGGGCTTTGCGGGCCTGAGCCTGTTCGCCGTGCTGCTGCTCATGGGGCTGGGCCTGGCCATCATCTTTGGCCAGATGGGCGTCATCAACATGGCGCATGGCGAGTTCATGACCATTGGCGCCTACACCATCTACCTGGGCTCGACGCTGGCCGGCAGCCTGGGCGAGGGCTGGGTGCAGGCTTACTTTCCGCTGGCCATCGTGGCGGCCTTCGTGTTCGCGTTTGCGGCCGGCTGGGTGGTGGAGTGGGCGTTGATCCGGCACTTGTACAAGCGGCCGCTGGACACGCTGCTGGCAACCTGGGGTGTGAGCCTGGCCATCCAGCAGGCGTTCCGCAGCTTCATCGGCCCCAAGGAGGTCAGCCCGACGCTGCCGGACTGGCTGATGGGCTCGTGGACGCCGGCCGAGGGGCTGGACATTCCCATCAACGGCATGTTCGTGCTGGCACTGACGGCGCTGGTGACGGGGATGGTGCTGGTCGCGCTGCACAAGAGCCGCTGGGGCCTGCGGGTGCGCGCCACCGTGAGCAACCGCGTCATGGCCAATGCCACCGGCATCGACACCAAACGGACGGACCGGTTGACCTTCGCCATCGGATGCGGCATCGCCGGCGTGGCCGGTGCGGCCTTCACCACCATCGGCTCGACCGGGCCGACCAGTGGCTCGCTCTACATCGTCGATGCCTTCCTGGTGGTGACCTTCGGTGGCGCGGCGAGCCTGCTGGGCACGGTGGTTTCGGCTTTCGGCATTGCGCAGACCCAGTCCATCACCGAGTTCTTCCTGGCGGGCTCCATGGCCAAGGTGATCACGCTGTCGCTGATCGTCTTCATCCTCATGCTGCGCCCGCAGGGCCTGTTCGCCAGCAAGGTGCGGCGCTGAAGCCGGACCCCGCCTGCCCTTTCTTTCGTGCCGGAGATCGCCATGAACCCCTTCCGTTCTTCCTGGTTCCAGCGCTACCAGCTCGGCAGCCTGCTGCTGCTGGCCGTGCTGCTGGCGGTGGTGCTGCCGCTGAGCCTGGATGTGTTCCGCCTCAACCTGGTCGGCAAGTACCTGAGCTACGCCTTCGTGGCCGTCGGGCTGGTCATGCTGTGGGGCTATGGCGGCGTGCTCAGCCTGGGGCAGGGCGTGTTCTTCGGACTGGGCGGCTACGCCATGGCCATGTTCCTCAAGCTGGAGGCATCCGACCCGGTCAGCACCAAGATCCAGTCCACGCCCGGCATTCCCGACTTCATGGACTGGAACCAGCTGACCGCGCTGCCCGCGTTCTGGGAGCCCTTCAAGAGCCTGCCCTTCGCGCTGGCCGCCGTCATCGCCGTGCCGACGCTGCTGGCCTGGCTGATCGGTTTTGCCATGTTCAAGCGGCGCGTGGGCGGGGTGTATTTCGCCATCATCACGCAGGCCGTCGCGCTCATCGTGACGGTGCTCATCATCGGGCAGCAGGGCTACACCGGCGGCGTCAACGGCATCACCGACCTCAAGACCCTGCTGGGCTGGGACACGCGCACCTACAGCGCCAAGCTGGTGCTGTACTACGTCTGCGTGGCCTTGCTGCTGGGGGCCATCGTGCTGTGCCGCTGGGTGCAGACGCGCAAGCTCGGTACGCTGTTGCTGGCCATGCGCGACAAGGAAGACCGCGTGCGTTTCTCCGGCTACGACGTGGCCAATTTCAAGGTCTTCGTGTTCTGCCTGGCGGCGGCGCTCTCGGGCATCGGCGGCGCGCTGTTCACGCTGCAGGTGGGCTTCATGTCGCCCAGCTTCGTGGGCATCGTGCCCTCCATCGAGATGGTGATCTATGCCGCCGTAGGCGGGCGCATGAGCCTGGTGGGCGCGGTCTACGGAACGCTGCTGGTCAACGCCGGCAAGACGCTGTTCTCCGAGACCTTTCCTGACCTGTGGCTGTTCCTGATGGCCGCGCTGTTCATCGGCGTGACCATGGCCTTTCCCATGGGGCTGACGGGCCTGTGGGAGGCCCACGTCAAGCCCCGGCTGGCCAGCCGCCGACGGGCCGCTCCGGTTCCTGCCGAACCGCCGGTCCCTGCGTCCCCAACCCCCGCCGCGTTGCCCAAGGGCGTGCGCGAGCAGGGCGCCTGACCCTGTTCATCTGCCGCTGAATCTGCTGACGGAGCCCTGCCCATGAGCAACACCGATTTCGCGCTCGCTGTGGAAGACCTCACGGTCTCCTTCGATGGTTTCAAGGCCATCGACGCGCTGACGCTGTACATCGACCGCGACGAGCTGCGCGTGGTCATCGGCCCCAACGGCGCGGGCAAGACCACGCTGCTGGACCTGATCTGCGGCAAGACCCGTGCGAGCAGCGGTTCGATCAAGTTCAAGAACACCGAGCTGACGAAGTTGCCCGAGCACCAGCGTGTGCGGCTGGGCATCGGCCGCAAGTTCCAGACGCCGTCGATCTACGAGAACCTGAGCGTCTTCCAGAACCTGGAGGTGTCCTACCCAGAGGGGCGTTCGGTGTTTGGGGCGCTGGCTTTTGTCCGCACCCCGGCCGTTCGTGAGCGGGTGCAGGCCGTGGCCGAGGAGATCGGTCTGGCCGACAAGCTCGGCACCGAAGCGGGCCTGCTCTCGCATGGCCAGAAGCAGTGGCTGGAGATCGGCATGCTGCTGATGCAGGAGCCGGAGCTGTTGATGCTCGACGAGCCCATCGCGGGCATGAGCGCGCGCGAACGCGAGCTCACGGCCGAGCTGCTGCAGCGCATCTGCCGCAATCGCGCGGTGATCGTGATCGAGCACGACATGGCCTTCGTCAAGCAGATCGCGCACAAGGTGACCGTCATGCACCAGGGAAAGATCCTGGCCGAAGGGCCGATGGCGCAGGTGCAGGCCGATCCCAAGGTCATCGATGTGTATCTGGGGCATTGAGATGAAAAGGCTTTTGAGGACAGGACAGGCGAGCGCCCGAGGGGGCTCATGCCGAGGGCGGACTCCCCGCAGCGAAATCAAGGAGGAGGCCGCAGGCCGGGGGACATTCGCGGAGGGAAGTACCCAGTGCCCTTCGCACACCCCGCCGGCCTCGCAAGTTTTGCGCGGATCCACTCGAACCATGAAGGAAACGTGAGATGACCGCCATCAACCTGAACGTCCAGGACCTGCACGTCGCCTACGGCCAGAGCGAGGCGCTGCACGGCATCTCCTTCGAAGGCCACGCCAACGAAACCGTGGCCATCATGGGCCGCAACGGCATGGGCAAGACCACGCTGTTCAAAAGCCTCATGGGCGTGCTGCCCGTGCGCAGCGGCCGCATCGAAGTCGCGGGCCAGGACGTGACCCGGGACGAAAGCTTTCGCCGCGTGGCCAAGGGCATCGCCTACGTGCCGCAGGGCCGCATGATCTTCCCCACGCTCACGGTCGAGGAAAACATCCAGACCGGCCTGGAGAACGCCAAAGACAAACACATTCCCGACGACATCTACGCGCTCTTTCCCGTACTGTGGGACATGCGCCGGCGCAAGGGCGGCAACCTCTCGGGCGGGCAGCAGCAGCAACTGGCCATCGCCCGCGCCCTCGTGACCAACCTCCGGGTGCTGCTGCTCGACGAGCCCACCGAGGGCATCCAGCCGTCCATCATCAAGGACATCGCGCGCGCCCTGGTCGAGATCCGCAAGCAGCGCCGCATCACCATCGTCGTCTCCGAGCAGGTGCTGTCCTTTGCGCTGGACGTGGCCGACCGCCTGTTCGTCATCGAAGGCGGCCGGCTGGTGCACGAGACCACGCGCGCGGCCACCGACGAGCATCGCATCAAGTCCTACCTCTCCGTCTGAGACGGGCCGCACGCCCGCCTTGCCCATCCTCGCCATTTCAAGGAGCAACCGATGATCCACGGCGATATCTCGAGCAGCGACGACACCGTGGGCGTGGCCGTCGTCAACTACAAGATGCCGCGCCTGCACACCAAAGCCGAAGTGCTGGACAACGCGCGGCGCATCGCGGCCATGGTGACCGGCCTCAAGCAGGGGCTGCCCGGCATGGACCTCGTCATCTTCCCCGAGTACAGCACGCACGGCATCATGTACGACGCTGGCGAGATGATGGCCACGGCCACCACTGTGCCGGGCGAGGAGACCGCCATCTTCGCCGAGGCCTGTCGCCAGGCCAGGGTCTGGGGCGTGTTCTCGCTCACCGGCGAGCGGCACGAGGCGCATCCGGACAAGGTGCCCTACAACACCCTCATCCTGATGAACGACCGGGGCGAGATCGTGCAGAAGTACCGCAAGATCATGCCGTGGACGCCGATCGAGGGCTGGTATCCGGGCGATCGCACCTACGTCAGCGACGGCCCCAAGGGCCTGAAGATCAGCCTCATCATCTGCGACGACGGCAACTACCCCGAGATCTGGCGCGACTGCGCCATGCAGGGCGCCGAGCTGATCGTGCGCTGCCAGGGCTATATGTACCCGGCCAAGGAGCAGCAGATCCTCATCAGCAAGGCCATGGCCTTTGCCAACAACTGCTACGTGGCCGTGGCCAACGCGGCCGGCTTTGACGGCGTCTACAGCTACTTCGGCCACAGCGCCGTCATCGGCTTTGACGGCCGCACGCTAGGCGAATGCGGCGAGGAAGAAAACGGCGTGCAGTACGCGGCGCTGTCCAAGCACCTGATCCGCGACTTCCGCCGCCACGGCCAGTCCGAGAACCACCTCTTCAAGCTGCTGCACCGCGGCTACACCGGCGTGCTGAATTCGCACGAGGGCGAGCGGGGCGTGGCCGACTGTCCTTATGGCTTTTACCAACGCTGGATCAACGACCCGCAAGGCACGCGCGCGGCAGTCGAAGCCCTCACGCGGCCCACGGTGGGCACGCCCGAATGCCCCATGGCCGGGCTGCCCAACGGCACCGGCGGCAGCGCTCTCTGATCTCTGAGTTTCTTTGGCACGCATCAACCTCCAGGAGTCCCTCATGGCCGAAACGCTGATCCAGGTCGATCTCAAACAATCTCCCTACGAAAACCCGCAGGTGCACAACCGCTGGCACCCCGACATTCCCATGGCCGTCTGGGTCAACCCGGGTGATGAATTCAAGCTCGAAACCTACGACTGGACGGGCGGGGCCATCGGCAACAACGACAGTGCCGAGGACGTGCGCGACGTCGACCTCTCGACCGTGCATTTCCTGTCCGGGCCGGTCGGCGTGCGTGGCGCCGAGCCCGGCGACCTGCTGGTGGTCGACCTGCTCGACATCGGTGCGCGCGATGACAGCCTCTGGGGTTTCAACGGTTTCTTTTCCAAGCAGAACGGCGGCGGTTTCCTGACCGAGCACTTCCCGCTGGCGCAGAAATCGATCTGGGATTTCCATGGCCTGTACACCCGCAGCCGCCACATTCCAGGCGTGAACTTCGCGGGCCTGATCCACCCGGGCCTCATCGGCTGCCTGCCCGACGCCGCCATGCTGCAAGCCTGGAACAGCCGGGAAGCCGAGCTGATCGCCACTGACCCGGACCGCGTGCCCGGCCTGGCCAACCCGCCCAGCGCGCCCACCGCCCACATGGGCAAGCTGCAAGGCCCGGCGCGCGACCAGGCGGCGGCCGAAGGCGCGCGCACCGTGCCGCCGCGCGAGCACGGCGGCAACTGCGACATCAAGGACCTCTCGCGCGGCTCGCGTGTGTTCTTCCCGGTCTATGTCGAAGGAGCCGGCCTGTCGGTGGGCGACCTGCACTTCAGCCAGGGCGATGGCGAGATCACCTTCTGCGGCGCCATTGAAATGGCCGGCTGGGGGCACATGAAAGTCAGCCTGATCAAGGGTGGCATGGCCAAGTACGGCATCAAGAACCCCATCTTCAAGCCCAGCCCCGTCGTGCCGAACTACAAGGACTACCTGATCTTCGAGGGCGTCTCGGTGGACGAGGGCGGCCGCCAGCACTACCTGGACGTCACCGTGGCCTACCGCCAGGCGTGCCTGAACGCCATCGAATACCTCAAGAAGTTCGGCTACAGCGGCGCCCAGGCCTATTCCATTTTGGGCACGGCACCGGTGCAGGGCCACATCAGCGGCGTGGTCGACGTGCCCAACGCCTGTGCCACGCTGTGGTTGCCCACCGAGATCTTCGACTTCGACATCAACCCCACGGCGGCCGGCCCCGTGCGCATGCTCGACGGCAGCATCGACATGCCGGTCGCGCCCGACAAATGAAGCCGAACCAGGACTGTCTTCATGCCCACCTATGAATACGCCTGCCCCCAGTGCGGGGGCTTCGAGACCTGGCGCAGCATGGCCGAGCGCAACGAAGCCGCGGCCTGCCCGGCTTGCCAGGCGCCCTCGCCACGCGTGTGGGCGACGGCCCCGCGCCTGGCCTGCCTGTCGGGCAAGACCCGCCGCGCGCACGAGACCAACGAGCGTGCGCGCCACGCGCCGCGCAGTTCACGCGACGGCGCGGACGGCAGCTATGGGATGCGCCATCCGGCCGGCTGCGGTTGCTGCACCACCGGCACACGCCGCTCGGCGACCGTGACCGCGCCCGACGGTGCCAAGACCTTCGTGGGCAAACGGCCGTGGATGATCAGCCACTGACGCTGGCGGACCTGCCGCAGCAGCTCAGAACACCTGCAACAGCGCCAGCGTCATGAAGACATAACGCAGCAGCTTGCCGATGGCCATGTAGGCCACGCAGGGCCAGAAGGGCAGGCGCAGCCAGCCGGCTACGGCCGTGAGCGGGTCGCCCACGATGGGCAGCCACGACAGCAGGCAGGCCTTGGGGCCGAACCGCTCCAACCAGGCCAGCGCCCGGGTGTGGCTGGAGGACGCGGTGTGGCGGTACTTGTCGGCCGCCTTGTGGGCGCCGTAGCCCATCCACCAGTTGAGTGCGCCGCCCAGCGTGTTGCCGACCGTGGCGACCGCGATGGCGGGCCAGAGCATGGACGGGTTGAGCTTGGCCAGGCCGAAGACGGCGGGCTCCGAGCCCATGGGCAGCAGTGTGGCCGACAGGAAGGACACCACGAAGACGGTGCTGAGCCCGTACTCGGGCAGCGACAGCCAGTTCAGCAGTGTGTCGATCCATGCTTGCATGGCGCCGCAGTATAGGGGGCGCTGATGCGGACCCAGGCGAGTCGCGCATTTCGCTTTCCGAAACCGGACGCGGCTATACTCTTGCCTCTTTTTTCAGCAAGCCTCGATGGTGATCGGGTGCCTTGCGCCTTCGACCACCCCACGCTCCAAGTTCTCTTCGCAAGCCTGCCATGCAGATCGGCCCCATTCCATTGCCGAATCGCCTGTTCGTCGCGCCCATGGCGGGTGTCACGGACCGGCCGTTTCGCCAGCTGTGCAAACGGCTGGGGGCCGGTTACGCCGTCAGCGAAATGGTGACCTCGCGGCGCGAGCTGTGGAACAGCCTCAAGACCTCGCGCCGGGCCAATCATGAGGGCGAGTCGGCGCCGATCGCGGTGCAGATCGCGGGCACCGAGCCGCACGAGATGGCGGACGCCGCGCGCTACAACATCGACCGCGGCGCCCAGATCATCGACATCAACATGGGCTGCCCGGCCAAGAAGGTGTGCAACAAGTGGGCGGGCTCGGCCCTGATGCAGGACGAGGCGCTGGCCCTGTCCATCGTCGAGGCCGTGGTCGCCGCCAGCGCGCCGCAGGGCGTGCCCGTCACGCTCAAGATGCGCACCGGCTGGTGCCAGCAGCACAAGAACGCCGTGGCCATCGCGCGCGCGGCCGAGGCGGCAGGCGTGCAGATGTTGACCATTCATGGCCGCACGCGTGAGCAGGGCTACAAGGGCGCCGCCGAGTACGACACGGTGGCCGCCGTCAAGGCCGCCGTGCGTGTGCCGGTGGTGGTCAATGGCGACATCGACAGCCCCGAGAAGGCGCAGGCGGCGCTGGCCGCCAGCGGCGCCGATGCGCTCATGGTCGGGCGTGCGGCCCAGGGCCGGCCGTGGATCTTTCGCGAGATCGGCCACTTTCTGGCCACCGGCGAGCACCTGCCGCCGCCGCGCGTGGACGACGTGCGGGCGCTGCTGCTCGAGCACCTGCTCGAACACTACGCGCTCTACGGCGACCACACGGGCGTGCGCAGCGCGCGCAAGCACATCGGCTGGTACGTGCGCGCACTGCCGGGCGGCGAAGACTTTCGCCAGCGCATGAACCAGATCGAGGACACGCAGGCACAGTGGCAGGCTGTGCGCGACTATTTCGACGAACTGGGCACCCGCTGCGAGCGGCTGCCCGTGTGGACGGGCGCAGGCGGGCTGGAAGAAGAAAACCCAAGCGATACCCAGACCAACGACGACAGAAAGATGGAGCTCTGCGCATGAGCAAAAAAAATATCGAGGAGAGCGTGCGTGACAGCCTGGAAAGCTATTTCGACGACCTGCGCGGCGAGGAGCCGCATGGCCTGCACGACATGCTCACCCGCATGGTCGAGCGCCCGCTGCTGGAAGTGGTGATGGCGCGCGCCGACAACAACCAGTCCCGTGCCGCCGAGTGGCTCGGGCTCAACCGCAACACGCTGCGCAAGAAGCTGCTCGACCACAAGCTGATCAAGTAAGCCCGGCCGCCGCCTGCCTCTCATTTATTTCCCGACCCTCGCCAGACCATGAACGCACTCATTTCCGTCTCCGACAAGACCGGCATCCTCGAATTCGCCCAGGCGCTGCATGCGCTGGGCATCAAGCTGTTGTCCACCGGCGGCACCGCCAAGCTGCTGGCCGACGCCGGCCTGCCGGTGACCGAGGTGGCCGACCACACCGGCTTTCCCGAAATGCTCGACGGCCGCGTCAAGACGCTGCACCCCAAGATCCACGGCGGCCTGCTGGCGCGCCGCGACGTGCCGGCCCACGTGGCGGCGATCGAGCAGCACGGCATCCCCACCATCGACCTGCTGGTGGTCAACCTCTACCCCTTTGAAGCCACCGTCGCCAAGCCCGGCTGCACGCTCGAAGACGCAATCGAGAACATCGACATCGGCGGCCCGGCCATGGTGCGCAGTGCGGCCAAGAACTGGAAGGACGTGGACGTGCTGACCGACGCCTCGCAGTACGCCGTGGCGCTGGCCGAGCTGAAGGCCGGCGGCAAGCTCTCGGACACGACCAAGTTCGCCTTCTCGGTCGCCGCCTTCAACCGCATCGCGCAGTACGACGCGGCCATCAGCAACTACCTCTCGAACGTGACCGAGGTGACGGCGGGTGACGCCGCGCCTGCGCTCGGCGCCTTCCCGGGCCAGAGCAACAGCAACTTCATCAAGCTGCAGGACCTGCGCTACGGCGAGAACCCGCACCAGCAGGCCGCCTTCTACCGCGACCTGTACCCGGCGCCCGGCTCGCTGGTCACGGCCAAGCAGCTGCAGGGCAAGGAACTGAGTTACAACAACATCGCCGACTCGGACGCCGCCTGGGAATGCGTCAAGACCTTCGACGTGCCGGCCTGCGTCATCATCAAGCACGCCAACCCCTGCGGCGTGGCCATCGGCGCCGATGCGCTCGAAGCCTATGGCAAGGCCTTCAAGACCGATTCGACCTCGGCCTTCGGCGGCATCATCGCCTTCAACACGGTGCTCGACGGCGCGGCCGCCCAGCAAGTGGCCAAACAGTTCGTCGAGGTGCTGATCGCCCCCGGCTACACGCCCGAGGCGCTCGAAGTCTTCAAGGCCAAGGCCAATGTGCGTGTGCTCGAAATCTCGCTGGCCGGCGTCAAGCGCGACGGCAAGAACGCGTGGGAGCGCGGCCTCAACAGCCATGACGTCAAGCGTGTCGGCTCGGGCCTGCTGGTGCAGAGCGCCGACAACCACGAACTCACGCGCGCCGACCTCAAGGTCGTCACCAAGCTGCAGCCCACCGAGCAGCAGCTCGACGACCTGCTGTTCGCCTGGAACGTGGCCAAGTTCGTCAAGAGCAACGCCATCGTCTACTGCGCCGGCGGCATGACGCTGGGCGTGGGCGCCGGCCAGATGAGCCGCATCGACTCGGCCCGCATCGCCAGCATCAAGGCCGAGAACGCCGGCCTGTCGCTGCAGGGCTCGGCCGTGGCCAGCGACGCCTTCTTCCCGTTCCGCGATGGCCTGGACGTGGTGATCGACGGCGGCGCCTCGTGCGTGATCCAGCCGGGCGGCAGCATGCGCGACCAGGAGGTGATCGACGCCGCCGACGAGCGCGGCGTGGCCATGGTCTTCACGGGCGTGCGCCACTTCCGCCATTGAGGCGCAACCGGCGCCGGCTGCCCCGCGTCGCAGCCGGTCGGCCGGCATCGCTCGGCCGGCAATGAGCCCACGCGGCCGTCGCTGCGGGATTGTGCCGGCTGGGCGCCGGGTTCAGTGCGAGCCGCCGGTCGAGCGGATGGCCGCGCCCAGCGTGCGCAGCGCCCGCCGGGCCTGCGCGTCGGTTTGATTCGAATACAGCAGCACATCGCGTGCCGGCAAGGGCGGCAGCCCGAGCCGTGCCCCCACGTCGACCGTGCCGGCGGGCGCCACGCGCTGGCCCAGTGCCGCCACGGCCAGGCCGGCACAGACCGCGGCACCGATGGTCGTCACACCACCCCCCACAAAGACTTCGCGCCAGGCGATGCCGGCATCGTCCAGGGCGCCGACCGCCATGCTGCGCACGCCGCAAGGCTGGGCCTGGGTCGCCAGCCGCAGCGGCTGCCCGGGCGCGTGCTCGAAATCGGCGGTCGCCATCCAGCCGAAGGACTCCGCCAGGATCACTTCGCCATCGAGCCGGCGGCTGTCATGCTGCAGGACGATGGCGGCGTCGAGCGTCCCCTGATCGAAGGCGTCGAGGATCTCCCGCGAGGACGCCACGCGCACCTCCAGCACCAGCCCCGGCTCCGCATCGTGCATGCGGCGCAGCAGCAGCGGCAGTTCCGCCCCGACCACATGGTGGCTGATGCCCGCCACCAGCCGGCGCTGGCCGGTCCCGAAGGCGCCCAGCGCGCCCTGGTGGGCCGCGACCAGCGCACGCGCCGGCCCCAGGAAAGCCGCGCCGTCCGACGACAGCCGAACCTGGCGCGGCGTGCGCTCGAGCAGGCGGCGGCCCAGGCCCGCTTCAAGCCGCTGGATCTTCAGGCTCACGGCTGACTGCCCGGTGTCCAGCGCTTCGGCCGCCCGGGTGAAGCTCTTGAGGTCCGCCGCGAGAACGAAGGCCTGCACGGCCTCGATGTCCAGGGATTTCATGGCTGGATCATTTCAAATTCGAATCATTGAAATATTCTGCCATCGTATTTCAAAATGATTGAGGCCGTCCTAAGCTGTGTTCCGGCCGCTGGGTTTCCAGCGCACCTCGTTCTGACTCATGAAGGACTTGAACCATGCTGACGGCCTACTACGTGCATCGACTGCCCGCCGACTACGACACCGGCATCATCCAGCGGCGTGCCCGCGAGCGAGGAAAGCTCTGGGACGCGACCCCGGATCTGTATTTCAAGGGTTTTCTGCTGCGCGAGGCGGGCCGCCATGGCGCCACCGAGAACAACTATGCGTCGTTCTACCTGTGGCGGCATGATCAGGCCTTCCGCGACTTCCTGACGCAGGGCCACTATCGCAACGTGACCAACAGCTTCGGGCGCGCCGGCATCCAGAGCCAGGTGGTGCTCGATGCCCGCAAGGGCGCGGGGGCGGCGGCGGCGCGTTTTGCGCTGCTCGACGCGTTCGACATCCCCGCCGACGCGGACCTGGACGAGGCGCTGCGGCGCGAGACCACCCGCAACCGCGACGAGGCCGCGCGGCCGGGCACCGTCGCCGCGGCCGTCAGCCTGGACACTCAGCGGTGGCGTTTCACCCGGATCCGGCTCAGCGAGGGCGAGCCGGATGCATCAGCCGGCGGCACGCTCTACCAGATCCTTCACCTGGCGCAGCCGCTGCTGCACACCCTCGCGCCAGGCCTTGAATGACCCACGGCCCGCCGGCGCGCGTGCCGCGCTCCGCGCCCGGCGGGGCCAGGCCGACGGCCTGGCTCATGGTGCGCGGACACAAGACCTGAAGACTTTGAATATTATTTCGATTCATTCGCATCTGCGTTTAAGATCGGAGGTTTTTCGCTGGCCTCCACCATGACCGCCGCTTTTCCCTTCATGTCCGCCGGGTGCGCACGGGCGCGCGCCCTGGGCCGCGCCGTGGTGCGCTGGCTGCCGCTGGCCTCGCGCATCGTGGCGGCGGTGCTGGGCGGCTACGGGGTGGCCGCGCTGGTGTCGGTGGCGGCGGTGGCCTGGTCCGCCTCGCCGGTCGAAGGGGTGATGGCCGGCATGTTGCTGAGTTTTCTGGCCTATGCGGCCGCGGTGGTCTGGGTCTTCGCGGCGCGTTCGGCCACGCGCGCCTGGGCGGGGCTGGTGACGGTGGCATTGCCGCTGGCCGCGCTGGCCTGGCTGGTGGCACGCGGGGCGGCATGACAACGAACCCGACCGCCAAGGCGGCCCGCCAAGCCGCCGAGCCGCGCGGGCCCGGCCTGCGCCAGACCATGTCGGACCTGCACATCTGGGCGGGTTTGCTGGTGGGCTGGATCCTGTACGCCATGTTCCTGACGGGCACCGTGAGCTATTTCCGCGAGGAAATCTCGGCCTGGATGCGACCCGAACTGCCGGTGGCCTCGCCACTGCCGGCAGCTGAGGCCGCGCAGCGCACGGTCGACGCCTTGGCGCGCGAAGCCGCGGACAGTCCGCAGTGGGGTATCACGCTGCCCACGCCGCGCAACGGCACGGCCAGCGCCTACTGGCTGTCGGTCCAGGGCCGGGGCTATGAAACCGGCGTGTTCGACCCCCGCAGCGGCACGCGGCTGGCAGCACGCGAGACGCAGGGCGGCGATTTTTTCTACGGCTTTCACTTCAACCTGCACTACGTGCCCATCCTCTGGGGACGCTGGATCGCGGGTCTGTGCGCCATGTTCATGCTGGTGGCCATCGTCAGCGGCGTGATCACGCACAAGAAGATCTTTGCCGACTTCTTCACCTTCCGCTGGGGCAAGGGGCAACGCGCGTGGCTGGACGCGCACAGCGGCCTGTCGGTGCTGGGACTGCCGTTCCATTTCATGATCACCTACACGGGCCTGGTCACGCTGATGACGCTGTACATGCCATGGGGCGCGCTGACGGCCCTGCCCACGCCGCAGGCGCGCCAGGCCGCCATGGCCGAACAAAGCGCCTACATACCGCCCGGCCCGCGCTCCGACGTGCGTGTGCCGCTGGTGCCCGTGGGCGCTATGGTGCGCGAGGCCGAGCAGCGCTGGGGCGCCGGCGAAGCGGGCCGTCTGCTGGTCAACAACGCCGGCGGCGACAACGCCCGTGTGCTGGTGGTGCGCAGCGAGGGGCGCCGCGTCAGCAGCAGCCCGCAATACCTGGTGTTCGACGGCACCAGCGGCGCCTTGCTGCAGGACAAGACCGTCACGGGCGCCGCGGGGCAGACACGCGGCGTGCTGTACGCGCTGCACCTGGGGCGTTTTGCCGACACGGTCACGCGCTGGTTCTACTTCCTGGTCAGCCTGGCCGGCACCGCCATGGTGGGCACGGGCCTGGTGCTGTGGACCGTCAAGCGCCGCCAGAAACTGGCCGACCCGACGCGGCCTTACCTGGGCTTTCGTGTGGTGGAGCGGCTCAACATCGCGGCCATCGCGGGCCTGTCGGTGGCCATGGCGGCCTTCCTGTGGGGCAATCGCCTGCTGCCGAGTGGACTGGCCGAGCGGGCCAACTCGGAAATCAACCTGTTCTTTGCAGTCTGGGCGGTGACGTTGCTGTATGCCTGTGTGCGCCCGGCCAAACGTGCCTGGGTCGAGTTGCTGGCGCTGGCCGCGCTGCTGCTGGCGGCCTTGCCGGTGTTCGACGCGCTGACCACGTCGCGCGGCCTGCCGGCCAGTCTGATGGCCGGCGACTGGGTCTTCGCGGGCTTCGACCTGACCTTGCTGGCGTTCGCGGCCTTGCACGCCTGGCTGGCCATTCGCACGGCCCGCCACCAGCCCAAAACGCGACCGGCACCCCGGCGCGCGCGCCACGCCGCTGGCCAGGTCCCAGCCCAGCCGGCAGCCGGCGCCGCATCAGGCCTGGCCACGGGAGAGTGACATGAGCCCGCACGCCGCCGCTTTTCTCACGTGCGTGGCCGCCTTCGCCGCGCTGGCGCTGGCGCTGGTGTGGCTCGTGCCCGCCCTGGGGTGGGGACGGGCGCTGGTCGCCTACAGCGGCCACACCTCGATGGCGGCGGGCCTGGTCTTCGTCGCACTGCTGGCCTGGGCGCGCTGGAAGGTGCGGCGCGCACCGCGCCGCTCGACATAGGAACACCGGCGCGGCGCTGGCCCCGATGGGCAGCCGGGCCGCGCACGGTGTTCAGGGTTCAACCATGGAAAGGAAAGTCATGCGGTTTTCGATGATCTCGCTCTCGGCCCTCACGGCGGCCGTCTTGCTGGCGGCCTGCGCGCAACCGGGCGGTGCCGGTTCCGCCGCGACCCGCCCGGCGGCCAGCGCCACGGCGACGGCGGCTGCCGCCGTCCAGCGCCAGGACCTGGCCCCGGGGCTGTATGAGCTGGCCTACAGCGCCCGCCAGAACGCGGTGTTCGTGGCCGCCACGGGCGGCTTCGGCGACAACGCCGAGAAGCCCCGCGTGCTGCGCCTGGATCCGCAGACGCTGGCCGTGCAGGCCGAGATCGCACTGCCCACACGCGGCTTTGGCGTGGTGCTCGATGACGAGGCCGGCCGTCTGTATGTGGGCCACACGGTCGATGCGGCCGTGAGCGTGGTCGACATCGCGGCCAACCGCGTGGTCTCCACCATCAAGCTCGCCGACAAGGTCAAGTCCAAGGCACCCGACGGCCGCGAGGTCGAACGCGCGCCCCACAACTTCCGCGAACTGGTGCTCGACAAGGCCAACCACCGCCTCTACCTGCCCGGCCTGTCGCTGGCGGCCGACGGCGCGCTCTACGTGGTCGACACGCAGGCGCTGCGCCTGGAAAAAGTGGTGCCCGGCCTGGGCCGCGGCGCCACCGGCATTGCGCTGGACGCGCGCGGCAACCGCCTGTTCGTCTCCAACCTGATGGGGCAGATCGCCGTGGTCGACACCGTGGGCCTGGTCGTCAGCCGCACCTTCGACAGCGGTGGCGACCAGCCGCTCAACCTGGTCTATGACGCGCCGACCAACCGCCTGTTCGCCATCGACCAGGGCCTGGCGTCGCTGCAGGATCTGCGCAAGAAAGACAACGCCGACTACGTGGCCCGCCCCGGCAACCGCGTGCTGGTGCTCGACGCCGACAGCGGCAAGTCGGTCGCCACGCTGCCCGCGGGCGACGGCCCGGTCGCGCTCACACTCGACGCCGCGCGCCAACGCCTGTACGTGACCAACCGTGGCAGCGGCTCGGTCTCGGTCTTCGACAGCACCCGCTACCAGGCGCTGCAGACCATTGCCCTGCCCACACACCCCAACAGCCTGGCGCTCGATACCGCGCGCAACGTGCTGTACGTCAGCGTGAAGAACGGCCGTGACGCGGCCCGTGGCAGCCAGGAAAGCGTGGCGCGTATCGCGTTCTAAATAACCGACTGGCGCGCCGCAGGCCCTGGTGCCGGTTGATACCGGCGCCAGGGCTTGTTTGTTGGGGTCAATGGCTAGGGACTATGGGGGCGTGATAGCGCACCTTGAACCGCTCGGCCAGGGTTTGCAGGCGTTGGTCCAGCGTCCACAAGCGCGCATCCGGGGTGATCAGGGTCGAGGCCAGCAGGGCCAGGTCCACCAGGTCGCAGCCCAGGCCGTAAAGCTCTTCGCGTTCGATGAAGTCCATGACTTCTTCCAGGGTGGCCTGCCGCGCCTGAAGCAGCAGGGCGATGTCACCCAAGGTCTGGCGGCGCGGTGCGGGCGGTGTTCCGCAGGCCAGCTCGGCCACGACCATCGGATGCGTCATGGCACTGTCCTGGGCCATGAGTCCGATCAATGCATCGTTGCGGCGCCGGAAATGATCCACCCATACCGAGGTGTCGATCAGCACTTTCATGCGGCGGCGGGTTCATCGCGGCGGCGCGGCACGTCCGGCATGTCCGGTGTGCTTCCCCCCAGGGCGGCCAGCCGCTTGGCCGCCTGAATCCGCACAAAGGTCTGAATGGCTTCGCGGAACAGATCGGCCTTGTCCATGCCGGGGTCGGCCATCTCCAGGGCTTTGGCGTACAAGGTGTCGTCAATGGTGACGGTGGTTCGCATGGCGGGCTCCTTCATCTTTTCTGATGCTATTTTTCATCAGATGCAGCATCAAAGCAAATTCGATCAACCGCGAATCCTTGCCGCCGACGTGTAGGCCGGCGCCAGCCTCGGCGTGGCGGACTGCCTAGTTTTTGAGCGCTGTAAAGAAATCCTTTGAAAGACAAGGGGCTACGTTTCCCATACCGGGCTTGCCCCATCTTGTCCACAATTTTGTCCAGAGGGTCCGGGGATAAGCGATGCTTCCTTGCCTGTTTTTTGAGCAGGAGAGAGATGACCCTGAAGAATCAAAGGCTTGGGATTGTCATACGGTGCAAAACACGGCTTATCCACAGCATTGCGCCCAGGCGCTGGGGATAGCGCGGCGCGGTGTCGCGCCGATGACGGCGGCGCCAGCTCAGCCGCCGGCGCGTTTGGCGCGGTGGCCGAGTTTGGTCAGCGCGGCCAGCACGCGTTCGACATGGCCGCCCTGGATCTCGATGACGCCGTCCTTGACCGTGCCGCCGCTGCCGCAGGCGGCCTTGAGCTGTTTGCCCAGCGCGGCCAGCGCCACGTCGTCGCCGGGCGCGCCGTGGACAGCGGTGACGGTCTTGCCGCCCCGGCCCTTGGTCTCGCGTTTGACGCGCAGCGTGCCATCGCCGGCCGGGCGTTGGGCGGCCTTCTGCGCCTGGCAGGCACATTGGGCGACGCGCTGGCGGCAGTCCGGGCAGACGCGGCCCGTGTCGGTCGAATAGACCAGGCGGCTCAGGTCGCTCAGTGGCACGGCAGTTCCCTTGCTGAATTGCCTGTTTTTTGGGCGCGCATGGAATGTGGATTCAAAATCAAGGGCTTGATTGAGTTTTCCCGCGCCAGACACGGCTTATCCACAGCCGTGTCCAGTGCGGGCGTGGACAAGTCCGAGGCCGATGCGATGTTCACAGGCCCTTGAAGGCCGCACGCGCGGCCTCCAGCGTGGCGTCGATGTCGGCGGCAGTGTGGGCGGCGCTCACGAAGCCGGCCTCGTAGAGCGCGGGCGCGATCGACACGCCGCGGTCGAGCAGGCCATGGAACAGCCGGTTGAAGCGCGCGCCGTCGCTCTTCATGACCTGGCCGTAGTTCAGCGGCAGCTGGTCGAGCAGGAAGAAACCGAACATGCCGCCTTCGCTGTCGACCACCAGCGGCACACCGGCCTCGCGCGCGGCGGCCTTGAGGCCGTCGACCAGGCTGCGGGTCTGCTTGGACAGGGCTTCGTAGAAGCCGGGCTTCTGGATCTCGCGCAGCGTGGCCAGGCCGCAGGCGGTGGCGACCGGGTTGCCCGAGAGCGTGCCGGCCTGGTAGACGGTCCCGAGCGGCGCCAGGTGCCGCATGATCTCGCGCGAGGCACCGAAGGCCGCCAGCGGCATGCCGCCGCCGATGACCTTGCCCAGCACGGTGATGTCGGGCTGGACCTTGAGCACGCTTTGCGCGCCGCCCAGCGCCACACGAAAGCCGGTCATCACCTCGTCGATGATGAGCAGCGCGCCGTACTGCGTGCACAGGCTGCGGCAGCGCTGGATGAAGGCGGGCGTGGGCCGCACGAAGTTCATGTTGCCCGCGATGGGCTCCAGGATCAGGCCGGCGATCTCGGGCCCGTGGATGGCGAAGGCTTCTTCGAGCTGGGCGACGTTGTTGTACTCCAGCACCAGCGTGTGCTGGACCACCTCGGGCGGCACGCCCGCGCTGGTGGCGGTGCCGAAGGTCGCCAGGCCCGAGCCGGCCTTGACCAGCAGCGAGTCGGCGTGGCCGTGGTAGCAGCCTTCAAATTTGACGATGCGCGAGCGGCCGGTGGCGCCGCGCGCCAGGCGGATGGCGCTCATGCCGGCCTCGGCGCCCGAGCTGGTCAGCCGCACCATCTCGATCGAAGGCACGAGCTTGACGATTTCCTCGGCCAGTTCCACTTCGCGTTCGGTGGGTGCGCCGAAAGACAGGCCCTGTTCGAGCGCGCGCTGCACGGCTTCGATCACGGCCGGGTGGTTGTGGCCCAGGATCATCGGGCCCCAGGAGCCCACGTAGTCGATGTAACGATCGCCATTGGCGTCCCACACGTAGGCACCCTGCGCGCGTTCGATGAAACGGGGCGTGCCGCCCACGGCCTTGAAGGCACGCACGGGCGAGTTGACGCCGCCGGGGATGAGCTGCTGTGCGCGCTCGAACAGCGTGGCGTTGCGGTCGGGGGACGAATGAAGAGCGGAAGTCATGGTCGGTGCCGGTCGGGAGCCGGATCAATCGAAGGGAAGTCGCCGGCGTGTGCCGGCCGGGTGTCGGTCGCCGATGTCAGTGGCGGGTGTCGTGGTCGGGCAGCTCGAAGTCTTAGGCCGTGGGCAGGGCGGTCTCGGCCTCGTCCCCGGTTTCGTCGGCCTCGCCCTGCGCCCAGAACAGGCGGTCGGGGATGACGTTGCCCATGCCGGGCCGAAAGCCGTGGGCCAGCGCCTGGTCCAGATAACTCAGGGCCTCGTTGAAGGCGTCCTCGACGTTGCAGCCCGAAGCCAGCAGCGCCGTGATCGCCGCCGACAGCGTGTCGCCCGCGCCGGTGAAGATGACCTCGAAATGTTCGAAGGCACGCGAAGCCAGCACGGTTTCGGGCGTGGCGAGCTGGTTGTCGGTGTAGCCGCCGGGCTGCACGATGCCGGTGACCAGCACATAGGGCACGCCCTGGGCCGCGGCGGCCTTGGCGATGTCGCGCGCTGACGGCGCCCGCTCGTGCGGCCAGTCCGGCAGCAGCCAGCGCGCGAGCGTGCCGTGGCTGCCGATCAGCAGGCTGGTCTGCGGCAGCAGCAGGTCGAAGAAGGCGTCGAAGTAGCTGTCCGCGTCGGCGCCGTCCCACCAGTTGAGGCTGGGCATGTAGGCGATCAGCGGAATGTCCGCGTAGTCGGTGGCCAGTTCCGCCACCACGCTGATGGCCTCGGTCGAGCCCAGGAAGCCCACCTTCACGGCCTGCACCGGCATGTCCTCGAGCACCCCGCGCGCCTGCTGGATCACCAGTTCCTCGTCGAGCGCGTGGTGCTCGAAGATCTCGGCGCTGTCGCGCACGTAGACCGCCGTGGTCACGGCCAGCGGGTGGGCGCCGACCGACATGATGCTGCTCACGTCCGCCGTCAAGCCACCGGCGCCGCTGGGGTCGCCCGCGTTGAAACACATCACGCAGGCCGGCGTGAGGTCTTGGGGGCTGTCGGTGGCGGTGTCGGACGGGGGCGTGTTCTGGGTGTCGGTCATGCGTGCAAGCCAGCGGGCCGAAGGGCCTGCTCGATAGAATGAAGTTCATTCTAGGGCGGGTTCACCGCCCGCCGGACCACGACCAGACGAGCCACTGTGAGCGACCAAGATTTCAAGACCTGGATGTGCCTGACCTGCGGTTGGGTCTACGACGAGGCCGAGGGCGACCCCGAACACGGCCTGCCCGCCGGCACGCGCTGGGCCGACGTGCCCATGAACTGGACCTGCCCCGAGTGCGGCGCGCGCAAGGAAGACTTCGAGATGATGGAGTTGTGACGGCTCAGTCACTGTCCTTCCTGACCACCCGGTAGCGCTCGAGCGTGCGGGCGCGCGCTTGTTCATGGTCGACGATGGGCGGTGGGTACACGTCGTCGCCCACGCCTGCGGCCTCGCGTTCGATGGGGCTGGCCAGCCAGGGTGTGTGGATCAGCTTGTCAGACAGCCGGGCCAGTTGTGGCAGGTAGCGCCGGATGAATTTGCCCTGCGGATCGAACTTGACGCTCTGGCGCACCGGGTTGAACACGCGGAACCAGGGCTGGGCGTCGCAGCCGCTGGACGCGGCCCACTGCCAGTTGCCGTTGTTGGCGGCTAGGTCGAAGTCGTTGAGTTTCTCGGCGAAGTAAGCCTCGCCGCGCCGCCAGGCGATGCCCAGGTCCTTGACCAGAAAACTGGCGGTCAGCATGCGCAGGCGGTTGTGCATGTAGCCCGTGGCGTTGATCTGTGCCATGGCGGCATCGACCAGCGGGTAGCCGGTGCGGCCCTCGCACCAGGCCGCGAACAGGGCGTCGGCGTGTTTGCCGTGCTCCCAGCGGATGTGGTCGTAGGCTGGATGGAAGGCGTGGTCCTCTACATGCGGGAAGTTGGCCAGGATCTGGTGAAAGAAGTCGCGCCAGGCCAGTTCGCTCAGCCACACGGCCGCGCCTTCGCTGCCTTGCTGCTGGCGCTGCCAGGCCTGGCGGGCAAGCTCGCGGACCGAGACCGTGCCAAAACGCAGGTGCACGCCCAGGTAGCTGGGCCCCTTGACGGCCGGGAAATCGCGCGTGGCGTGGTAGTGGTCGAGCCGGTCGCGGAAGTCCTCGAACAGCGCGCGGCCGCCCGACTCGCCCGTGGGAATGGCCAGGTCGCGCAGGTTGCTGGGCTGAAAGCCCAGGTCGGGCAGGTCGAGCGGCGCGTGCCGCCAGCGCGGCGGCCGGGGGGCAAGCTTGCTGAAGTCGGCCGTGGCCGACGGGTGGGCGGCCAGCACACCGGGCTCGTCGGCGATGCGCTGCAGCCAGCGGCGTTTGTAGGGCGTGAAGACGGTGCAGGCCGTGCCGGCCTGGGTCTGGATCTCCTGGCGCTCGAAGACCAGGTGATCCTTGACCGTGTGGAAGGCAATGCCCAGATCGGCCAGGGCGCCGAGCACCCGCGCGTCGCGGCGCAGCGCAGCGGGTTCGTCGTCATGCGCGGCCCACACCACCTGCACGCCCAGCGACTGGGCAAGCAGCGGGATTTCGGACGCGGCCGGTCCTTGCAGGGTGATCAGGCCCGTTGCGTCGCTGCCTGCACGCTGGCGCAGCGCTGCGTCGAGTTCGGCCAGGCTGCGCACGATGAATTCGACGCGCCGATCCTGGCGCGGCAGCGGCTCCAGGATGTCGGTGTCGAAGACGAAGGCGACATGGACTTTGCCGCACTGCAGCAGCGCGCGATGCAGGGCGTGGTTGTCGGCGATGCGCAGATCGCGGCGCAACCAGAGCAGGCCGCTGGCGTAGGTGGCGTGGGGCATGGGTGGATGGATCGGGCTTTCGAGCCCCCCGATTGTGGGGCCGCCGTCGCGCAGCGGCATCCGGGCGGGCGCGGCATAAAATCGGCCCATGCCCGCACCTGTTTCCTCTTCGATCCCCGCGCCGGACGCGCCGGCCGGCGCCAACCCGCCGATCAACCTGACCAATCACTTCCTCATTGCCATGCCTGGCCTGGAGGACGAGTTGTTCGGCAAGAGCGTGGTCTATCTGTGCGAGCACAACGAAAACGGTGCGCTCGGCCTGATGATCAACAAGCCCAGCGACTTCAGCCTCAAACATCTGTTCGAGAAGGTGGAGTTGCCGCTGGGCCGCGCCGACCTGGCCGATCAGCCGGTGTTCCAGGGCGGGCCGTTGCAGACCGAGCATGGCTTTGTGCTGCACGACGCCATGTCCGAAGGCGTGCTGGCCGGCCTGTCGGCCGTGCGGGTGCAGCGCCGCCAGATGCGCCGGCGCATCGCCGAGGCGGCGGAACAGCTGGTCGAAGAGGTGCTGGCCGCCGAGGCAGGTCATGGCGAGGGCGAGCGCGTGGCGGCGCAGGATGTCGATCTGCAGAGCCAGGCCCGCCCGCCGGTCGAAGGCGGCGACGAGCCCGCGCCCGAGGACGATGCCGCCGAGTCGGCCTATGCGTCGACCCTGCGCATTCCCAGCGGTGGCCTGGAGATGACGACCTCGCGCGATGTGCTTGAAGCCGTGGCCTCGGGCGCCGGTCCGCGCCGCCTGCTGGTGTCGCTGGGCTATGCGTCCTGGGGACAAGGGCAGCTCGAATCGGAACTGGCCGAAAACAACTGGCTCACGGTCAGCGCCGACGCGTCCGTCATCTTCGACACGCCGGTCGAGCAACGCTACAGCCGCGCGCTGTCGCTGCTGGGCATCAGCGAATACATGCTGTCGCAGCAGGCGGGCCACGCATGACGGTGCTGGAGGCCGCATCGGCCGCCGTGCCGTCGGCGCAGCAAAGTTTTCTGGCCTTCGACTTCGGCCCCAAACGCACCGGCGTGGCCACGGGCAATCGCCTGCTGGCCCACGCGCAGCCCCGGCCGACCCTGCGCGTCGAGGGCGATGCCCGTTTTGCGGCCATCGCCCGCCTGATCGCCGAGTGGCAGCCCGATGCGCTGGTGGTCGGCATCCCCTGCCATCCCGACGGCGCGCCGCACGAGATGACCCGCGCGGCCACGCGTTTTGCGCGCCAGCTCGACGGCCGCTTCGGCCTGCCGGTCTACACCGTCGACGAGCGTTACAGCACGACCGAGGCGCACGCCGCGGGCGCGCGCGATGCCGACGCGGGCGCGGCGTGCGTGATCCTGGAGCAGTTCCTGCGCCAGCTGAGTTGAGCGGCGTTGGACACCACACACGACACAGGAGTCTGGATCGCATGGCCTTGAAGTTCTGGCGCGCCAGCGTGCGCATCGCCCGCGTGCTGGCGCATGCCCTGCATGGCTGGTGATCATCCGGCGGCGGTTCGCGGCCATGAGCCAGCCCGAGCGCGAGGCGCAGGTGCAGTGGTGGGCGCGTGGCATGCTCGAGCGCATGGGCGTCGCGCTGGAGGTGCGCGGCACGCCGCCCGCGGTGGCGCCGGTGCGGACGCCGGTGCTGCTGGTGGCCAACCACCTGTCGTGGCTGGACATTCTGGTGATGCACGCCAGCCGCTTCTGCCGTTTCGTCTCCAAGGACGACGTGCACGGCTGGCCGCTGGTCGGCACGCTGGCCACGGGCGCGGGCACGCTCTACATCGAGCGCAACTCGCGGCGCGATGCCCAGCGGGTCGCGCACGCCATGGCCAACGCGCTGCAGCAGGGCGATGTGGTCGCGGTGTTTCCGGAAGGCACGACGGGCGAGGGCTATGAGGTGCTGCCTTTCCACGCCAATTTGCTGCAGTCGGCCATCGCCGTCGATGCGCCCGCGCAGCCCGTGGCGCTGGCCTACCTGAACGCCCGCACGGGCGCGCCCAGCCGGGATGCACTCTACGTGGGCGACGACACGCTGGTCGGATCGCTGTGGCGCACGCTGACCGCCGAGGGATTGCGCGCCGTGGTGATCTACGGCACGCCCGAAACCGCCGCTGGCCGCTCGCGCCGCGAATGGGCCCAAGGCCTGCGCGAACGTGTCGCCAGCCAGCTTGAGCAGGCCTTGGGCTAAAGCATCTCGTCGGGCGCGAAGGGCCCGATGATCTTGAGCATGAGCTGCAGCGGCACGCTGGCATCGGGCTCGCCCCAGCCGGTGGGCGCGGCCATGCCTGCGGGGGCGTGCCAGATCAACTGGCCGTCGCGCAGTTCCAGCCGGTAGGCGCCGCTGCCCAGGGTCGGCTCGACCGCGCGTGTGGCCTGGGCCGCGAGCGTACGGCTGCGAATGACGAGCGCCACCTCCGAGTTCTGCAGATAGCTGCGCAGGTCCAGGTTCATGGACCCGACCACGATCACCTGCCCGTCCATCACCAGCACCTTGGCATGCAGGCTGGCGAGTTCGGAACCCGAGGTGCCCAGCCCCCGGATGCGCCGGGGCTGCTCGGCCCGCATCTCGTACAGCTCGATGCCCAGCGCCAGCAAGGCCTTGCGGTAGCGCGCGTAGCCGACGTGCGCCACCGGCGCGTCGTTGGACGCCAGCGAGTTGGTGAGCACCCGGATGCGCACCCCGCGGCGGCGCAACTCGCCAAAGACCGCCATCATCTGCGGGCCGGGCACGAAATAGGGCGAGACGATGAGCAGGTCCTCTTGCGCGCGGCGCATCAGGTCCATCAGCCCGTCGATGGTGGTCGGCTCCTGCGAGCCTTCGTGCTCGGGGTCGAGCTTGTCGGGCTGGTCGACCAGCATGAGGGCGGGGGCCCAGGTCAGCTTGAGTTGCCGCAGGTCGAAGCCGCGTGCCCGTTCGGCCACCGCGCGGCGCTCGGCCTCGCGGCCGCCGTCGTTGGACGGCTCGCCCTCGCCGGGCGGCAGGTCGTTGCCGGTCACCGCGAGCCGGCTGGCGGGCCTGGCCAGTGCCTCGATGTCCGATCGCGACTTGAGCGACTGCACCGGGTAGGACAGGTGGTTGTTCCAGTACTGGTCGAAGCTGCGCGACAGATCGGCCACGATCGGCCCGGCGGCCAGCACATCCACGTCCACGAAGTGGCTCGCGTTGCCGCGCCCGAAGTAGGTCTCGCCCAGGTTGCGGCCGCCCGTGATGGCGATGCTGTTGTCGGCCACGAAGATCTTGTTGTGCATGCGCCGCTGGATGCGGTTGAAGTCATGCAGGGCGTCGAGCAGGCGCAGCGCCTGCGACTGGCGCGAGCCGGGCAGCGGGTTGAACAGCCGCACTTCGATGCCGGGCACCAGCGCGAGCTGCAGCACCTGCGCATTGCTGCCGGCGGTGTTGAGGTCGTCGAGCAGGATGCGGATGCGCACGCCGCGCGCGGCGGCATCGCGCAGCGCCTGCATCAGCGCGTCCGTCGTGGTGTCGGCATGAATGGCGTAGTACTGGATGTCGAGCGTCTTCTGCGCCGCTTCGATCAAGGCGATGCGGCTGGAGAAAGCCTGATGGGGCGATCCCAGCAGTTGAAAGCCCGAGACGCGCTGGCCCGCCGTCGATGGGCGCAAGGTCTGAGCTGTCCCAGCGACGTCTGCTGCGGCTGCTGCAGCGCGGTCGATACCGGCCGCTGGACATCGGTGGGCAGGCTGGAACAGGCCGCGAGCGCCAGGGCGGCGAGCCCGCCGAGCATGCGCGACCCGCGGCTCACGCAGCGGCCTGTGGCAAGGGCGAACGAGACAAGGCCGGGGGAGGGCATGGCGGCGGCGTGGCGCGTGTCAGCTCGACAGGCTTTCCCAGCGTTCGAGCGACTGCAGCAGCTCGTCTTCCAGGGCCGCAATCCGCATGGCGATCTGGGCGGCACGTGCGGGATCGCTGCCATAGAGCTGACCGCCCTGCAGCTCGTCCTGCAGCCGGGCCTGCTCGGCCTCCAGTTCGGCAATGCGGTCGGGCAGGGTGTCGAGTTCGCGCTGCTCCTTGTAGCTGAGCTTGCGTTTGCGTGTGGGGGACGCGTCGGCAGTCTCTGGGGCCGGCGGGGCGGCGACAGGTGACGCGGCGGCTGGCGTGGGAGCGGCGGCCGCGGGGTTGCGCCCCAGAATGCCGGCGCGTTGCGACTGGGTCAGCCAATCCTGGACCGAGCCTTCGTATTCGCGCCAGAAACCGGGGTTCTCGGGCGTGGACTCGCAGGCCAGGATGCTGGTGACCACGTTGTCGACGAAGGTGCGGTCGTGGCTGACCAGAAAGACCGTGCCGGGATAGTCTTGCAGCAGGTCTTCGAGCAGTTCCAGCGTGTCGATGTCGAGGTCGTTGGTCGGCTCGTCCAGCACCAGCACATTGGCCGGCCGGGCGAACAGGCGCGCCATCAGCAGGCGGTTGCGTTCGCCGCCGCTGAGGGTGCGCACCGGCGCGTTGGCGCGTGCGGGCGAGAACAGGAAATCGCCCAGGTAGCTCTTGACGTGCTTGCGCTGGCCGTTGATCTCCACCCACTCGCTGCCCGGGCTGATGAAGTCCTCCAGCGTTGCATCCAGGTCCAGGCCTTCACGCATCTGGTCGAAGTACGCCACCTGCAGATTGGTGCCGAGCCGGGCCGAGCCGCTGTCGGGGGCCAACTCGCCCAGGATCATCTTGAGCAGCGTGGTCTTGCCTGCGCCATTGGCGCCGAGCAGCCCGATCTTGTCGCCACGCAAGATGGTGGCGCTGAAGTCGCGCACGATGACCTTGTCGCCATACCGTTTGTCGACGTTCTTGAGCTCGGCCACGATCTTGCCGCTGGGCGCGCCGGTCGACAGGTCCATTCGGACCCGGCCGACCGCTTCGCGGCGTTGCGCGCGTTTGTCGCGCAGCGCCTCCAGCCACCCAATGCGGCTTTGGCTGCGGGTGCGGCGTGCTTCGACACCCTTGCGGACCCAGATTTCTTCCTGCGCCAGCAGCTTGTCGGCCTTGGCGTTGATCACGGCCTCCTGGGCCAGTTGCTCTTCCTTCTGGGTCAGGTAGCGCGCAAAGTTGCCGGGGTAGGAGCGCAGGGTGCCGCGGTCGAGCTCGACGATGCGGGTCGCCACCTGGTTGAGGAAGGCGCGGTCATGGGTGATGGTCACGACACTGCCCGGAAAGTCCACCAGCAGCCCCTCCAGCCAGGCGATGGAATCGAGGTCCAGGTGGTTGGTCGGCTCGTCGAGCAGCAGCACGTCCGGCCGCGTCACCAGCGCTTGCGCCAGGGCCACACGCTTGCGCATGCCGCCCGACAGATCGGCAATGCGGGCCTGCCGCTGTAGGTGCAGCCGCTGCAGGGTTTCCTCCACACGCTGCTCCCAGTTCCAGCCGTCCTGCGCCTCGATCGCGGTCTGCAGCGCATCCAGGTCGCCTTCGCCATGGGAGTAGCGCTCGATCAGCGTCAGCAGCGGGGCCAGGCCGGCCTGCACGGACTCGAACACCGTGTGGGTGGGCAACAGGTCGGGCTCCTGCGCCACATAGGCCAGCCGCAGCCCCTGGCGCAGTTGCAACGTGCCGTCGTCGACCTTCTCCAGGCCCCCCAGGATCTTGAGCAGCGAGGACTTGCCAGCGCCATTGCGCCCGATCAGCCCCACGCGTTCGTCGTGTTCCAGTGCAAAGCTCGCCTTGTCCAGCAAGGCCACATGGCCGAAGGCCAGTTGTGCGTCGTTCAGTGTTATCAATGCCATGGCGCGCATTATCGGGGGCGGCCTGGTTCGGCTTTGGCGGCAGACATCCATGGACACGCCCAGAAACGCCGGGAAGCGAGCGCTTGCCGCTGCGAGACGGTCGGTAGGAGCGCCAAGCCGGGGCTTCGGCTTGAGCGCCGTCGCTTTATATATAGAGGCCATAGATGCAGGCAGGTGCATCGTGTGATGACGCCGGATGCCGTGGAGGTTTTCGGGCTGTGCTGGGTGCATTCGCCGCCAGCGAGCTCGTCATCGGGGAAAGAGGGTTGAGGGGGCATCGGTCGAGCGCCAGCGCGTCGTCGCTTGTTGGGCCATAGACCACGCCAGGACGGGGATGGCTCCCGCAAAAAACACCGCGCAGGCTGTGCGGCACTCGATCAAAAAAGCTTTTTGCCGTTGAGTCTCGCCAGCGTCATTTTTCCGTGCCATAATTCGCCTCCCCGCAGCAAAGAGCGGTCCTGAGGGGACGAAGGGCGGCAGGGAGTTGATGGGGCCGAAGCTGGTTGGCTTGGGTGGCTGTGAAGCTGGGTTGAGGTTGCTGAGAGCGAGAAGCTTGAAGAAATCTGGATCGAAGCGAAGGAGCCACAAAAAG
>WNDQ01000050.1 GCA_009912175.1 Paracidovorax wautersii
TGACCGTGGTAGCCAATACTGCTCGCGCGAGCACCGCGCCCTGTTGGAGCAATACGCTTTGATCGCCAGCATGAGTGCCAGAGGCAACTGCTACGACAACGCAGCAATGGAGAGTTGGAACCACAGTCTGAAGGTCGAGGCCATCCATGGTGAACACCTCGCCACACGGGAGCAGGCCAAGGCTCATGTGTTTGACTACATTGAGGTTGACTACAATCGGATCCGGCTGCACTCGACCCTGGGCTACCTCAGCCCAGAGCAGTACGAGCTGGCCAATGTCGCTTAGATAGGTGTCCGTAAATCAGGGGCAAGATCAGCGCAGCGCTTCGAGCGCACTCTGCGAAGCGAGCGCGAAGTGGCTCGCACCGCGCTTTCAAACTCGACCATCTCCGAGCAAGACCTGGAGGCGTTCGACTCGGTGCTCGATCAGTTCGACCTGTTGATTCGCTCTCGAGCCGCAAAGTAGCAATCACCTCTGCGGAGGTCATGCCCGCGTACTGTGGACGCTCTGCACGCCATTTCCGCCGGCGAGCAAGAACCTTCCGGCGATCCGCGACTTTCTGCGCCTTAGTGGGCACTGGGCCCAACCAGCGATACGCCATCTCACACCCCCTGCTCTGCTGGGGTGGCGGGGTTGGCCTGCGTGTTTTGCATGCGGTACAGCGCCGCATAAACGCGATCCTCGATCCGGCGTGGCAACTCATCGGGCCACTGGTTGATGGCCTGATAGCTCACGCCAATAGCGGCGGCAGCGGCCGGAATGGAGCCGCCCAGCATCTCGATGGCTTGGTCCTTTTTCATAGGGACCGATTGAATCATAATTCACAAAAGAGTGCAATCATGATTGCCTATCAATCTGGCAAAGTTCAACCATGATTGATTTTCAGGAGCGCCTGGCTAAGGCCATGGAAGTGGCCGGGGTGAAAACGGCAGACTTGGCGAAAGCTATTGGCGTGAGCTATCAGGCCATCAAGAGGCTGGAAGAAGGTAAGGCGAAGTCCTTTTCGTCTGCCAACAACAGCAAGGCCGCCGACGCGCTCGGCGTGTCGGCGCGCTGGCTCGCCACTGGCGAAGGACCGATGCGCGACACTGCGGAGCGATCAAACGTTGAGCGTGGCCCGGCTGACATCCGCCCGCCTCGTCCGATCCCCGTCGTTGGCGCCGTCAAGGCTGGCGACGATGGCTACCTGGAGCGCTTGGACTACCCTGTCGGCCAAGGAGAGGGTTTTGTGCTGTACTGGGCTGCCGATGAGCGAGCCTACGCGCTACGCGTTAAAGGCGACTCCATGCATCCGCGCTACCGGGCTGGAGAGTTCGTCATCGTGACGCCCAGCATTGAAGCTGCGCCGGGCAGAGATGTTGTTGTCAGCCTCAAGAATGGCAAGAAGCTGCTCAAGCAGCTCAACTGGGTTAATGGCGGGAGCCTCGGCGGGGAAGTGCAATTGCTCAGCATCAACAACGGCTACGCTCCCATGACGATTGATCGATCTGACATCGAAAGTATCCAGCGCGTGGCTGGGAGCGTGCCGCCGGATGCGTTCATGCCAAACTGAGGGCCGCGTGCGCGATGCAAGCGCGCCTGGTAGTTTGTAATGATCTTGAGGGGTAAATATGTTTCCAAGAATACTTTATGCTGATCGAGAAAAGACCATGTTAATAGATTGGCTCGGACTTGGTAAATTGCAAGTAATTGAGGCAAACGGAGGCAGGCGAATCGCTTCTACATGGCAGAAGCAATTTCTATTTTCATCCATGGATATGTTAAGACGGTTGGGAATGGAAATTTCCCCCCGCCATCCCATTACAAGATTTGTTCTATCGGTATTCGCGCATGCCCTTTGGGAGCATAGCCCTTCACACATCACATGGAAAGCCGCCGCCTACGAAGGTGCGGAATCATGGACTTCCGGAGTAATCAAGCAGTGGGTGGAAATGTCGAAGAAAAATGAGATCCCACCAGGAATGTAAGACGCGCCGCCATATCGACCCTTTCTAGTCCAGCCCCACATGCCAGCAGCAGCCCTCCTCTGCCTGATCATCGGCATCAGCGATGGCGACACGCTGACAGCGCGCTGCGGGACGCCTGAAGCTTACGAGCAGGTCAAAATTCGGCTGAGTGCGATTGACGCGCCGGAATCCCGGCAAGCCTACGGTCAGCGCAGCAAGCAGGCTTTATCTGACCTCTGCTACCGCGTCGAGGCGCGAATCACGCCACGCAACAAGGACCGCTACGGGCGTACTGTCGCTGACGTTGAATGCCGCGGACGCGACGCTGGCCAGGAACAAATTCGTATAGGCATGGCTTGGGTCTATGACCGCTATGCCAAAGGTTACGGACATTTGTATGCGATTCAGGATCAGGCCAAAGCTGCGCAACGCGGCTTATGGGCCGACGTAAATCCTGTGCCGCCATGGGAGTGGCGGCGACAATAGTTTTCCAACTACGCCAAGGAGGCGGAAATGTCTGTGATCGTTACCTATGACCTCAACAAAGAAGCAAAAAGACCGCCCATCGTTGATGGCATTAAGCGTCTGGGTGCCTGGGCGAAACTTTCAGAATCATCATACGCACTGAATACACAATTCACGCCAAAGCAGATTTACGAGGCACTCTCGCAGTACCTCGACTCCAACGATCAACTGTTCGTCATTACTCTATCTGCACCTTGGCATGGTCAGGGCCCGCAAGAGATCCGGAACTGGCTACACCAGAACATCTGATCTGAATGGCTGAGCGGCCGCCCACCTCGATAAGCTTGCGCAAGACGCCATCGCCGATGCTGGTCATCGGCTCGACAATGAAGCGGCCCTCTTCCAGCGTGAGCTGGACGGGCACTTCCGGTTGAACAACTGGATCAATCATCTTCACTCCTTCATAGCCACCACCGGGTGGCTTTTTTGTTATCTGAACTGAATTATAGTTGACAAAACAAAATGAACTATGATTCAATCCATCCATCGCACCAACAAACGCGAAACACCCCAGGGCAAGCGATACGGCCCGAGTCGAGACGAAGCTGGAGAGGGGTTAGGAGCTGTGCTCCGAGGCGAGTTGGGCGATGGGGCCAGTCCATCGTGAGCAACCCGTCATGCGCTTTAACAACTCATCTCCCCTGGCTCCTGGTAGCGGGGCGCGGACTGTCGGCGAGAGAGACAGGTGAGGCGATGCCAGCCAAGAAAAGCAAGGCATCAAGACAGCGGGCGTCCTGTGTGGGGTAGCGCCTGAGTCGAGAAGCTGGAGCCGGCACAGCCGGGAGATGCCAGCAGCAGCGCACGCCACGACAAAGCGTCGAGGCCCGCAAGGACGCGCTGCAACAGCCCTTCTTTGAGGGGCAAAACCAGAGCCCATCACGGTGGGCTTTGGTTTTTCAACCAGGAGAACAGCATGATTGAGATGCCCGAAACATTCCCAGCACAAGCCTGGGTGCTCACGCCGGGGTTTCAGCCGAAGGAAGTGACGCTGACCGAAGCGAGTAGTGGATGGCGAAGCAAAGGGTGCCGGACTGAGACGAAATGGATGATCCTGCTCGCTGATCTTTACGCGACGAAGGGCGATGCAATTGCCGGGGGTCGCGAGCGGCTTATCGAGCAACAAGCACGCATCGACGCCATGCAAGCAAAGCTGGAAAAGCGTAAGGCGACTCTCGAAAAGGCTGCGGCGAAGCTATAACCCCTCCCGGCTGGGTAAGCCGGGGCCATGATCTGAGCGGCTAGAGGTTGCTCAGCACTTCCACCACGGTGACCAGAAATGGATGGCCGTTCAGATGATGGTCCGTCGCCTCTGATGCTGATTGCAGCAATGCGCAGCGAGACGGAGGCCATCTCAATCGCTCGGGCCGCGCGCCGAGGCTGGAACCGTAACCAGCACCATCATTGAAGCGGCGGCGTGGGAAAACGATGACACGCGCAGTGGGCAGCCGGGAACACGGAAAACAATCCGGTCAAGGCAGGTAGGTGGCCGCAGACCTCTGATGACCTCGCAAGAGGCTAAGTCGAAACACATCGCCGGGGTAGCGTCCGGCCCGCTTCAATGATGGTCAACCCACTGCGGCTCGGCCCCGCAGACTGCAGTACGCAGTGAGCCGAAACACCCTGCCTCATGGGAGGGTTGGTCATCTTCATTTCCACCGCGCCGACGCGCCCTCCTCCTCCCTCCCTCCTCTTGCGTCGGCAGCCTTCGGGCGGCGGTTTTCTTTTTCCACGCAGCAAGCCGGTAAGCACCGGATCCAGCCGAGTCAGGCGTACCCCAAAAGCTGACGCGCGAGTTGCGACGCGCGCTGCGTACCTTTCAGGAGATCGACATGTACGGAATCAGCGATGCCGCGCACTCGCGGCTGGCTATGCAAGCGCAGGCCGCTTACGACGCCGCTGCCGACCGCGAAATCTGGCTGGAGCGCGTCATTGGCGACGAACTGCGCGACATCGAGGCGCACCCAGGCATGCCGATCCTCAACCGCATCGCCGAAGACCTTGAGGGCCGCGAGGCGCTGATCGAGTTGATGGAGCGTTTTTCATGATCGATTTCATCGACCGCAAGCTGCTGGAGCGCGGATTTCCGAGTTACTGGCATCTCAAGCAAGACGACTACCCGCCCAGCGCGCTCGATGCGTGCGAGGGGTTCAGCAACCAACCCGCACCAGCGGGCTTTTTTACGCCCGAAGGAGACCGCGATGCTCCGCCACTTTGACCGCTGGGCCTTGGCCCTGCTGATCGCGCTGGGCCTGTCCGCCAGATGGCTCGACGACGGGCCGAGCGACACGCAGGCGCTGTTCGATATTGCCGCTGCTGCGGTAGCGCTGGAGTCCGGCCATGACCGATGAGCGCGACGACCTCAAGTCCCCGCTGTGGGCTGTTGCAGCCGTGACCGTGGCCGCTGTTGTCGGCGCGGTGTGGCTGGTCTGCTGGGTGTACTGGAGCCTGCTGCGCTGGATCGCGGCGTGATCGGCTCCGTTTTTGTTTTGTATCAGGCCGCGTTCTTCGTGGCTTTGTTTTTTAGGAGTCGCAATGTCGACTGAGAAAACCCATTATCGCAAGGCGTTCGACTCACCCTACTTGAGTAGTGCCGACATCGTTGAGCCAACGATCTTGACTGTCAAGCATGTCACGCTCGAGGTCGACCGGACAAAGAAGACCAAGGACCAATTCAACACGGCCTACTTCGTGGAGCGTGAATTGCGCCCGGGCGAAAAGCTCAAGCCGATGATTTTGAACGCGACAAACAGCAAGCTGCTCTCGCAAATTGCTGGCTCGAAGTTCATTGACGACTGGAACAACATCCGGATCACGGTCTATGTCGACCAGAACGTGCGCTTCGGAAAGGAAACGGTCGAAGGACTGCGCATCAGCCCGTTCGCCCCCGAGAAGAAGCAGATCGGCCCCGAGCAAACGCAGGCATGGAACAACGCCAAAGCCGCGTACAAGCGAGACGGCAATCTTGATGCTGTACTTTCTCGCGTCGACATCAGCGACGAGCACCAGCGGCAGTTGATGGCCGAGGTTGACGGGGTGTCAGGATGATCTTCCACGACGTTGCACAAAACACCGACGTCTGGCAGGCACTCCGGACCGGCAAGGCCACGGCGTCCAACTTTGGTTGCTTCATGGCCAACGACGGCAAGGCATTCGGCGATCCAGCCAAAAAATATGCGCTGCAGATCGCGCTGGAGATCCTGACCGGCAACAAGGCTGAATCCGGCTTCTCCAACGAGCACACCGAACGCGGCCACGAGCAGGAGCCTATCGCCCGAATGCTCTACCAGGACACGTTCTTTGTCGATGTCGGCAACGGCGGGTTCTTCGACTGTGAACGCTACGGCGATTCGCCGGACGGCCTGGTCGGCGATGACGGGGTGATCGAGATCAAGTCCGTGATCGGAACCACGCATTACGCCACCCTGGTGCGCGGTTCGTTCGATCCGGCTTACCGCTGGCAACTCGTCGGCCACCTCGACTGCACAAATCGGCACTGGGTGGACTTCGCAAGCTACTGCGCCGAATTCCCCCCGGGAAAGCAGTTGATCGTGCATCGACTGACACGCGACGACTGCAAAGACGAGCTGGAGCGCCTGCGTGCACGCCGCGCCGAATTCATCGATCTGGTCGACAAGACCCGCGCAAACATCGAGGCTTACCAATGAGCGGATACGACAACACGAATCGCGGCATCTTGAGCCGCAACGAACGCAAGACCAGCGACAAACATCCCACCCACACCGGGACGATCAACATCGAAGTCGTCGAGTACTTCATCGATGCTTGGACCAAGGAACGGCGGGATGGGTCGGGGAAGTTCTTCTCGCTATCCGTGAAGCGGAAAGACAAGCAAGGCTCAAAGCCAGCTCAATCCCGGCCACCTCAGCAGCGACCGGCCCCGGACCAAGACGACTCAGTTCCTTTCTAACCACACGGCCCCAAGCGGGCCGTTTTTCATTGACATGGCCGCTTACTACAACGAGATAGATCCGTACGCGGCTCAGTGGCTGCGCAACCTCATTGCCGCAGGGCACATTGCGCCCGGCGTCGTCGATGAAAGGAGTATTGAAGATGTTCACCCCTCCGATCTTCGCGGATTCACTCAGTGCCATTTCTTCGCCGGAATCGGAGTCTGGAGCCTGGCCCTGCGGCGTGCCGGCTGGCCCGACGACAGACCTGTTTGGACCGGTTCCTGCCCGTGCCAACCTTTCTCCGAGGCAGGCAAAGGAGCTGGGTTTGATGACGAGCGGCACCTTTGGCCGCACTTCCACTGGCTCATCCAAGAGTGCCGCCCTGCAGTCGTCTTTGGAGAGCAGGTTGCGAGTCGAGACGCAGACCCTTGGATCGACCTTGTACAAGATGACCTGGAAGGTCTGGAATACGGGGTCGCAGCGGTCCCGTTTCCGTCTGCGAGCGTCGGTGCTCCGCACATCCGCGACCGGCTCTACTGGGTGGCCCACTCCCACCGCAGCACTGGCCGAAAAGGGCGTGCGCACGTTCGAGGGCGGCCTGATGGAAGCGATGCGCAGCCATGGGCCGGACCTTGCGGCCGCAGCCTGCCTAGCGGGCTGGCCGACACCCACCAGCACAGACGCACTGCGCTGCCCCTCGATCGATGCCACGACGCCAAACATCACGCTGAACCATGCAGCGAATCTGGCCGGCTGGAACACGCCGGACAGCACGATGACGCAGGCCAAGGCCCGGCCGCCAGTGCTGGGCAGCCGCAAGCCGACCGATCCGCAGATCAGCTTGGTGGACCAGGCGCTCCATCTGGCGGGTTGGCCAACGCCACTGGTCGGAGGAACATCCCCAGCATCTCATGGCCAGATCAGCGGGGACTTCCGCAACGCCATGGAGGTGATCAAGGATGTACCGCAGCCGGCCCGACTAACGGCCTCTGGCGAGATGCTGACTGGATCCTCTGCCGGGATGGCAAGTGGCGGCCAGTTGAGCCCGGCACATTCCCTCTGGCTGATGCTTGGCCCCATGGGAGCCGTGTGGGCTGCCTGCGCGCCGCCGGCAACGCGCTCACGCTCGGGCAAGCGCAAATCTTTGTTGAAACAGTAATGGAGTCGCTATGACCCACAGACAACCCCAAACGACGCAGCCGAGCGCCATCGCCCTGACGGAAGCCTACGCCCAAGGCTATGAACTTGGCCTGCGCCAGCATCCGTCTGCTGTGCCTCAAGTCATCAAGACCATCGCGCAGCGCGTGGTGAGCCATCTCGATGACGCGCGGCATGGTTTCACCCCTGCGATGGGGCGGGATCTGCGCGCTATGCGCGATGCGCTGCTGGCCGAACCCGAGGCCGCGCCGCAGCCTGCGCAGCAGCCGGAAGGGCTGCGGGAGGCGCTGCAGCAGATTGCCGATTGGCGATTGCCGGAGACCGGCCAGTTTTGGGTCAGCGATCTGAGCAGGCCGATCCGCTACGAAACCCTGCACGGATCGAATGGCGCGCGAGACTACATGCGCGGCGTGGCGCGCGCCGCCCTTGCCGCCACCCCCGTGCGCGAGGCCGCGCCTGATACTGCTGACGAATGGCGCCGACTGGCGTTACAGTTCGATGGTCATCGCATGCAGGCGATAGGGCTTTTGAAGCTGATCGCCCACACGTTGAAGGGCGGTGAGAAGTTCTCGGCACCACTGATCGAGAAAGACATCGAGTCTTTTCTGGCTGCTGTCCCGCTTTCTGGCGAGGAAGTCTTGGCGCAACGCATTGCTGCATTGGCCCCCGTGCGCGAGGCTGCAGAGCAGCCTGCGAGCGAGTATCCAGCCGACCTTCGCGCTCAGTTTGAGGCGTGGGCTCGGCCGGAGTGGACCCATCCTGAAGACTTCGACCAACGTATCAAAGCACCGAAGGGCACCTACAACAGCTACGAAGTGCAGGCGGCATGGATGGGCTGGCAGGCTGCCTCGGTGGCCCTGCGTGCATCGCGCTCCCAGCCTGCCGCATCGTTCGATGCCTGGGCTAAAGACTACTTCGGCAACTATGCAGGCCCGGTACGCGATCTGACCGAGAAAGCCGCCCGCAAAGCGTGGGATGCCGCTCTCGCCGCCCAGGGCCAGGAGGCAGAGCCGGTGGCTTACCTTGACCTCGGCGCTGGCGGCTACATGGACGTGGGCACGGACCTGACTGAAGAGCAACTGGCCGCGCTGCCGAAGGGGCGCCACATGCTGGCGATAATCGGCACCCACGGCGTGGATGGCTACGTGCCGCGCGCCCAGGCTGATGCGGACAAGCGGGATGCGGAGCGCCTGGAGTTCGTCTTGCGGCACACGCCGGGCGATGCGCTGCGCTATGTGGTCGGCGAACTAGCGGACACGGCAGACATCAGCGCGTTCCGCGCCGCCATCGACGCCGCCCTGGCGGGAAAGGGCGGTGCGTGATGCTCGGATGTTTCTTTGCGCGAAAAGCGCCGCCCGAGGTTGAATTCCTGCTTCGGGTTCTTGACACCAGCGACATCGGGTCTCTTTCGGAGATGTACGGAGAAGCGCGCGACGGATTTAAAAATCCCGAACTGATGGCCGCAGTCAATAAGCGCATGACTGAATGCCTCGCCCCGGCCCGCAAGGAAGGGGGTGGGACATGAGACGAACAGGCATATCCGTCCCCGTAGCTTTAGTCACGCACCTGATCCACCACGCCGAGGCCGACCGAAAATCGATCATGGCCGCGACTGGCCTGACGCGCTCCAGCGTATATCGCGGCCTGGGGCTGCTGGTCGATGCGAGGCTGATCCAGTCGACCTTCCGGCCCAGCCCCGAGCGCGGTCGCGGGTGTTACTGGTATTCGTGGCGCGCTGGTCGGCCTGCGCGGCCTGCGGTGGACAGCGACAACGATGCGCAGGACAACTCAGGAGACAACGAATGATCACAGAAATTACGCTAGCCGAGCGCGTCACGGCGGTCATCACATCGCACCTCGACGACGGCGATAACTACGACGGAGCAATCGTGATCGGCGTGTATCCGCACAGCCAATCTGAGATCTGGATTGAGCACCAGGGCGCCCGGTCGAATATCCAGGTCGCCGACATACCGGGCTTGATCAAACAACTCCGTCGCGCCGCTCGCATCGCTGAAGAGCAGGAAGCCACATGAGCCGCCGAAGACGCGAGCGCCGCGACCGCACACAACCGTGGCCCGATGATGAACTGGACTGACGCGGTAGCCGCAATGCTGCGCGGCCATACCGTGCGCCGCACGAGTGAGTCGTGGCGCCGCACGCGCGATGACGGATCTATCGAGACAGGCCAGGAAGGCATGCGCATCGTGCATGCATGGACTCCCGGAGAGACGCCGACACAGGTGTTCACAGGGGCTGACTCACGATGCCTCGTAGTGCCCGACGACGAACACCGCAACGCAACCGACTGGGTTGTTATTTCGTAGCCCCGAGAGGGGCTTTTTGCATGCCTGAAAGGAGCCAGTATGGCAGTCGCATCCCCGTTCCTCACTGAGGCGGAAATCGACCAGCTCACATCGCCCGTAAAGCAACATGCGGCGCAGGCCCGTAGACTTTGTGCCCTCCTGGGCGTCAAAGATCTTCCGCGGCGCCCCGACGGGCTTCCCATTGTCGGCCGCGCGCTGGCCGAAGAACGGCTGAACCAGGTCGGCAGCAAGCGCCCGGCCAGCAACGCATTCAACTGGAGTAAGTGATGGGACGAAGGCGCGACAGAGCGTCGGGCTTCGGCCTCCTGCCGCGCATGGAGGCCAGGCCTCACAAGGACGGCAAGACCGTCACGTATCGCTATCACCCCGTGGGCGCGAAACCGATCAACCTCGGCACCGACCGACGGCAGGCTATCCAGCGCGTGCTGGACATGAACAGCAGCAGTAGAGACACCGGGACAGTAGCGGAGCTTTGGCGGACCTATCAGACGATGCCGCAATGGAAGCGCTTGGCCGACAGGACCAAGGAAGACTATGAGGCGTACAGCGTCAAGCTGATTGAGGTCATGGGAGAAGTGCCTGCAGGTGCAATCCGGCCAGCCGATATCGCTCGATACCTCCGCGTCGAGCGTGCCGATGCGCCGGTTCGCGCGAATCGCGAAATCGCCCTGCTCTCCAACCTGATGAATGTGGCGGTCGAGCGCGGCGACATCGACGCCAACCCCTGTAAGCAGGTCAAGCGCAACCGCGAGCAGCCACGCACCGAGGCTCCCGAACCGAAGGACTTAAGCTCCCTGGCCAACTGGCTTGACAAACAGGGTGGCCAGCGCCGAGTGATTGGACTTATGGCAGAGTTCGCCCCAATGGGGGGATCACGACGCATTGAGTTCATAGGCTTGACGCTTCCTCAGATCGATACAGAAGTGATCCGCCTCATGCGCGCCAAGCAACATGGAGGCGCCAAGCGCGTTGAGAACGTGGTGATCACAGCGGCACTAGATGACCTGGTGCACCGGCTGCGCGCCCTACCCAGGCCAGACGGCTGTCTGCACGTCTTCGTCACCCGGGATGGTAACCCCTACACCGAGTCAGCATTCACCAGCATCTGGCAGCGTTCCATCGTGGCAGCGCTCAAAAATAAGGTGATCGAGCGTCGGTTCACGTTCCACGACCTTCGGGCCTACTACACGACCCGTCACAAGGAGCAGTATGGATCGCTGCCGGAGCTGCACGCGGACGTGAGGACCACGGCCAAGACGTACGACCGCAGCAAGGTGTCTGTGCGGCGCGGCTTGGGCTGAATTCCCATCGCGGGAATAAAAGAAAAGTCCCGCTACCTTAACGATAGCGGGACTTCCTTTAAATAAGTGGTGGGTCCTGAGTGACTCGAACACTCGACCTACGGATTAAGAGTCCGCTGCTCTACCAACTGAGCTAAGAACCCACTTATAAAACTGGTGCCGTGGTGGAGAGGAGGAGGATCGAACTCCCGACCTTCGCATTGCGAACGCGACGCTCTCCCAGCTGAGCTACCCCCCCACAGCCCGCCTTGATTTCCCAAGACGCCCTGAACAAGGCAGAACGCTATTATGCCACGGTGATTTCAGGTTTGGCAATTCGCGCACGATTTTTTCAAAAAAGCCGCGCGCGCCATCAATTCACACCCAATTGAAGCTCGACCCGGGGCTGCCAATGCTCGGCGCCTTGCTCGACATTGCGCGAGGCGCCCAGGAACAAGCGGCTGGCCGGCACGCCCTGGGCGAGCAAGTAGGCGCGCACGGCCATCGCGCGTTCGGCGGCCACCTGCTGCAGGACGGCGGGGCTGGCGGGAATGTCGGCCATCAGCAGCTTTTCCATGTCGGCCACCGGCAGCGTGCGGGCCATGCCGATGAAGTTGCGCGGTTTGTCCACATTGCTGCGCCGGTAGAGGGTGCGCAGAGCATCTTCGTAAGCGGCGCCCGTGAGCAGCGTGGGTGGCATCCACACACGGCTGGCCTCGTCGCCGGGCGGCGGCGCGTCGCCGCGGGCCGTGGCCTCGACACGTTTGGCCAGTTCCACGCGCTGGAACTCGACGGCTTCGGCATCGCGGTTGGCCAGCCCGACCAGGGTGAGCTGCAGTTGCGGCTTGTCGCGCATGGCCTGGGCCACCTTGTCCAGGTTCTGGCGCGCTGGCGCCTCGAGCCACTTGGCGCCGGGCGTGAAGTCGATCGCGCTGGACTGCGGTGTACCGGCGCCGCCGCCAAAGGCACTGCTCAGCAGCGTGAACGGCGACGTCACGGCCCTGACGATGAGGTTGCCCAGTGCACGCCAGACCAGCCCGGCAATGGAGAACTGCGGGTCGTTAATGGAACCGCTGACCGGCAGGTCCACGTTGATGACGCCGTTGCGGTCGGCCAGCAGCGCCACGGCCAGCTTGACCGGCAGGCTGCCGCCGCCGTCCACACGATCACCAAAGGCCAGCTGGCGCAGCACGATCTTGTTGGTGGCCGTCAGGCGGCCATCGGCATTGATGACGTAGTTGACGTCGACATTGAGCTTGCCGCGCTCGATACCGTAGCCCGCGTATTTCACGCTGTACGGCGACAGCGGCGGCAGGTCCAGATCGTTGACCTTGCCGTGGATGTCGAGCATCAGCGGCTGGGCCAGCGGGTTGAGCTTGCCCTCAATCAGCAGCTCGGCCGTTTCCTGGGCCAGGCCCTGCAGCTCCAGCTCGGCCATCTGCGGCTGCCCGTCCTGCGATTCCGACGAGAAAGCGCCCAGCCGGCCCGTGAGGCGGCTGAGGTTGGCCGAGTAGTTGGGCTGCACGAACTGGTCGGTGAAGGCGATGCGGCCGTTGACCATGCGCGTCGGTCCCAGGTTGACGAGCGGCCGATCGGTGCTGGCCTGCGCGCCCGGGCCCTCGGGACGCTGCACCTCGGCAACCGTCACCTTGCCGCGCTGCTCGGCGTGGCTCGTCGCGGCGGCCGGCACCGCTCCCTCGGCGGGCGCGCCGTAAAGCCCCTCCAGACTGAGCTCGCCCTGAGGCGTGACAAGCAGTCGCGCGAACAGGTCGGTGAGCGTGCTGCCGGCCAGGTCGATGCGGGTGCGCTGGCCCGGCGCCATGGCCAGCGTGAAGCCGTCGATCTGCAGCGACCGCCAGCTCAGCAACTGATGGTCCTCGCGCAGCCAGGCCTGGCGCGCCGCTTCGTCGGCCAGCGTGGGCGGGCGGGCGTCGGCGCGCACGCCCTCGATCAGGATGTTGCCGCGCGCGCTCACGCGCGGCCCGCGTGCCGTGGACTCGTAACGGGCCTTCCCGGTGAATGAGCCGTCGGCGCGGTGCACGTCCAGTTGGGACAGCGCGGGAATGAAGGGTGCCAGGATCTGCAGCGGCAGTTGGCGTGCACGCACGTCGGTGGCGTCCAGGCTCTGCGGCACACCACCCACCACGGGACCCAACTGCCCTTGCAAGGCAAGCTGGCCAACCGGGCCGCGCTGGCTGGACAGCGCCGCCGACAGGCTGACGGGCGTGGCCTCGCGCCGGTCCATGGCGTAGCCGCCCAGCGCCAGGTCAAGCTGCTGCACATTGAGCGCCATCGGCTGGCCGTCCACCACGTCGCGGTAGCGCACACGCCCTTGTTTGATCGCCACGCGCCCCAGCGTCCAGCTCCAGCCCGGCTCGGCCGACGCAGGCCGCTTCGCCGCGCGGGCCGGTGCGCTCGACGGGCTGGCCACCAGCCAGTCCTCGAACATCCAGCGCCCGCGCGCATCGCGCGAGACGTCGATCTGCGGCTCGTCGAGCACGAGGCTGCCCACAGCGGCGCGGCGCGCCATCACGTCGATCTGGGTCGACTCGACCGTCAGGCTGCGCCAGCCCGGACCGGCCGGGGCCGCGGCGGCACCGGCCGGCCGCGCCCGCGCTGGCCTGCCCGCCGGCTGGGCCACCCCGAGCGCAAACGCGCTGACGGTGGCCTGTTCGACATTCACATTCAGTTGCGCCGGCTGCGCCTGCCAATGCACCTGGGCGCGGGTCGAGACCTGGCCCTGGGGCTGCGCGCGCAGCACGTCGGCCAGATAAGGCCGGGCCAGCGCCAGCCCCAGACCGTCCACCTGCACCGCCAGGTCCGCCTTCTGCGGCGTGGCCTGCCCCTGCACGCCGACACGCGCGCCCTCGACCACGGCCGACGCCTTGACCGGCACCGGCTCGGTCATGGCTGGCCACGCCAGCGGGCCCAGCTCCAGCGCCAGATCGGTCACCCCGATCGGGCCTGGGGCTTGACCGCGTCGTCGACCCAGCGCAATTCACCGCCGTCGAGCTGCACACGCTCGACCGCCACCTGCCACGGCGTTTCGGCCGGCGGCGTGGGGGACGGGCTGGTGCTTTCCTGGGGCGCGGCGGTGTTCATCAAGGCCAGCGAGCCATCGGCACGTCGCGCCAGCGTGCCGCGCACGCCCTGCAACGCGACCGCCGACAGGCGAACCTGGCGCGCCAGCGGCGCCACGTCGGCCAGGTCCACCGTGGCCTGATCCAGCGCCAGCAGCGGCTGGCCAGCGGCATCGGCCACGGCCAGCCCTTGCAGGTTGGCGCGCCCGGCCACATGCAATTGCGGCGCCTCGGCCTGCTCGAACGTCCATTGCAAATCGAGCGACAGATGGCCCGCCGTCAGTCTGGCCGGCGTGTCCTTGGGCAGGTAGGTCAGGTAGGGCGACAGATCCAGTGCCTGAACCTGCAGGTTCGCGCTGGTCTTGCGACTGTCCGTGAACGGCAGGCTTTGCGCGGTCGATGCGAACCGGCTGCCGTTGAGCAAGAACGTCAGTTGCGGCTGCACGGTGACCTCGCGCTGGGACTTCAGCGTGCTCAGGAACGGCAGCGCCAGCGTCAGATCGTCGAGGACGTGGTGCACGCCCGTGACCTCGTCATCCAGCTCGGCGTGCCCCTGGTTGACCTGAACGTTGTAGAGCGCAAATGCAGGTGGCTCGCTGCGCTCGGGCGCTGGCTGGGCAGGATCTGATGAGAATTTCTGGAGGATGTCGTCGATGTCGTAGCCGCCCCCGGCCAGACGCCGGACCTTGAGCTGAGGCGCATCCAGCACCAGGGCATCGACCACCGGCGCCAGGCGCAGCAGCGATTGCGCGCTGAGGTTGACATACAGGCGGTCCAGGTGGAACTGCGGCGCCGGCTGCGGCTGCGCATCGGCCTGGGAGCCCGGCGCCTGCGCGGCGATCGACAGGTCTTTCAGCGTGAGCTCCAGCGACCAGGGCTTGAAGTCCACGCTGGCCACCGACACCGGGCGCCCCAGCCATTGGGCGCCCTGCGTCTGCAGCAGATGTTTGGCCAGCGGGGGCACCGCCAGCCATGCCAGCAGCAGGCACAGGACCACGGCGGCGACGATGAACGCCAGCCAGCGCCAAGCCGGGTGTTTGAATGCAGGTCGACGAGCAGATACCACCATGACGAAGCTGCGATGCATGCAGGCCAAGAGACGACGTGTGCATCATGCCACGCCCTGCGCCGCGGGGCATCACCGGCCGGCCGGGGCGTGACCCGGGCCCGCTGGCATCCATGCGCTGTGGCTCTCTATATAAGAGCGTCGCGCGCACCCGTGCGCAGCAGCGTCCAGACAGCAAAAAGCCCGGTGGGTTTCCCCACCGGGCCAGGCGACAGCCTTATCGACCCTGTGTCACCGGATTGGACGGCCCGCGAGAGCAATGTCGTGAACGCGTCCGAAGGCCATCATGGCCTCCAAGCTTGCCGACCTCGGGTCGGTTTTTGCCTCCGCAATCGGAAGGCAAGACAAAGTTAAGCGAATCTGCCACGCCGCGCCAATCGCTTTTTTCGACTTGGCAATGGCCTCTCATTGAGCTCCTCAATGCATGGCGTGCGCAGGGAAAAGCAGCCTGGGCCGAGCGGGGTCCTCCGCCCTTTTCGCTCCCTTTTTGATTTCTTTTTGTAATAAAAACCTGGTTTGATATTCTTGACTTGTTATTAAAAGGCCTCCTAGAATGCGCCCCACTCGCCCAAACCGGCGGTCTGTGCCGGACCGGGACGCTTGCCAAAGTAGACAGACACCCTGCCGCCCAGCCTCTTCGAGGCTGGCCGTCTGAGCCCTTCGTCGCGCCGCTCTTCATCCAGCAAGAGCGGTTGGCTCGGACTCCCCCGAACGACGCCCGTGCCCCACGCACGGCATCGCCTGGAAAGGATGTTCTTCATGAACGTATTGATGGACGCGGGCCGAGGATTGCGCATTTGCGCATCCGACGTGACCCGCGGTTTTTTTGAAATCTGCCACAACGGCCTGGCCCTCGTTGGATTGGCCCTGACCTTCGTGGTGGTCGCCTTGCTGGCCCGACCGGACCTGCGCCAGTCGGGCGAGGCCTATCTGATGAGCTGGCTGCAGAACCGGCACACCGCTGCCCAGGTCGCCACCGCCGGCATGAAGCCCGAGCCGGAGGTGATCGAGCGCGTACGCGCGGCCGACCCGACCCAGCTCAACCAGCAGCAGGCGGCCGTCACCCACTGGCTCAGCAAGAAGTACCGGGTGGCCCCGGAGCCGCTGAGCGTGCTGGTGACCGAGGCCTGGAGCGTGGGCGCCAGTGCCCGGCTCGACCCCACGCTGATCCTGGCCGTGATGGCCATCGAATCGCGCTTCAACCCGTTCTCGCAAAGCCCGGTGGGCGCGCAGGGCCTGATGCAGGTGATGACGCGTGTGCACACCGAGAAATACGACCACTTCGGCGGCAACCTGGCCGCGTTCGATCCGGTCGCCAATCTGCGCGTGGGCATCAAGGTGCTGCAGGACTGCGTCAAGAACAGCGGCTCCATCGAAGGCGGCCTGCGCTGCTACGTGGGCGCGGGCGGCCATGGCAACGACGGCGGCTACGTGACCAAGGTGATGGGCGAATACCAGCGCCTGCGCGGCGTGGCCGGCGGCAGCGCGCCCAAGATGATGGCGCCGCTGCGCGCGCCCGCACCGGCCAGCCCGGCGGTCGAGCCCCCGGCCGGTTCGCCTTCGCTGGAAGCCGACACCCGGCCCCAGCACGCGCCGCAGAACGCCCGCGGCACCGTGGTCGCCAACTCCTGACCCGGGAAACCGGCGGCAGGCCGGCCCGAGCCGCCCGTGCGGGTTGGCGACGGGCCGCATCGGGTACACTTAGCCCCGCGTGGGACTGGCGATAAGACGGTACCTGGCCTGTGTGGCCGGGCACACCCCGTCGAGGTGGATCACCACTGGGGAGCACGCCGCGATCCGGCACCGGTTTTTCCGCAGCCGTGTCGTGTTCAAGCCGTTCGCCTGGGCAGCCCTCCTGGTACGACAAGCATGGCGTCTTGTCGCGGCGGGGCGCCATGTCTACCCAACGACTGCCACATGTACGACCGCAACATCCTCGTCGAGCAAGCCGACCCCGAAGTGTGGGCCGCCATCCAGGCCGAGAACCTCCGCCAGGAACAGCACATCGAGCTGATCGCCAGCGAAAACTACGCCTCGCCCGCCGTCATGGCCGCGCAAGGCTCGCAACTCACCAACAAGTACGCCGAAGGCTACCCGGGCAAGCGCTACTACGGCGGCTGCGAAAACGTCGACGTGGTCGAGCAACTGGCCATCGACCGTGTCAAGAAACTGTTCGGCGCCGAAGCCGCCAACGTGCAGCCCAACTCCGGCTCGCAGGCCAACCAGGCCGTGCTGCTGGCCTTCCTCAAGCCCGGCGACACCATTCTGGGCATGAGCCTGGCCGAAGGCGGCCACCTCACGCACGGCATGCCGCTGAACCTGAGCGGCAAGTGGTTCAACATCGTCTCCTACGGCCTCAATGCCCAGGAAGAGATCGACTACGACGCGCTGGAGCAGAAGGCCCGTGAAAGCAAGCCCAAGCTGATCATCGCCGGTGCCTCGGCCTACGCCATGCGCATCGATTTCGAACGCTTTGCCAAGATCGCCAAGGAAGTTGGCGCGATTTTCTGGGTGGACATCGCCCACTACGCCGGCCTCGTGGTCGCGGGCCAGTACCCCAACCCGGTGCCGCACGCCGACGTGGTCACCTCCACCACGCACAAGAGCCTGCGCGGCCCGCGCGGCGGCATCATCCTGATGAAGGCCGAGCACGAGAAGGCGATCAACTCCGCCATCTTCCCCGGCCTGCAAGGCGGCCCGCTCGAGCACGTGATCGCGGCCAAGGCCGTGGCCTTCAAGGAAGCGGCGACGCCCGAGTTCAAGGCCTACCAGGAACAGGTGGCCAAGAACGCCATCGTGTTCGCTGAAACACTGATCGCGCGCGGCCTGCGCATCGTCAGCGGCCGCACCGAAAGCCACGTGATGCTGGTCGACCTGCGCGCCAAGGGCATCACCGGCAAGGAAGCCGAGGCGGTGCTGGGCCAGGCCCACATCACCATCAACAAGAACGCGATCCCGAACGACCCGGAAAAGCCGTTCGTGACCAGCGGCATCCGTGTCGGCACGCCCGCCATCACCACGCGCGGCTTCAAGGAAGAAGAAACACGCATCACGGCCAACCTGCTGGCCGACGTGCTCGACAACCCGCGCGATGCGGCCAACATCGAGGCCGTGCGTGCCAAGGTCGAAGCCCTGACCGCGCGTTTCCCGGTCTACAAGTAAGTCAGCCGGGCCGACTGCGATGAAATGCCCCTTCTGCGGCCACCACGAGACCCAGGTGGTCGAGACACGCGTGGCCGAGGAAGGCGGCTTCATCCGGCGGCGCAGGCAGTGCGCGGCCTGCGAAAAACGCTTCACGACCTACGAGCGCCCCGAGGTCGTGATGCCCACGGTCCTCAAGAAAGATGGCAGCCGCGTCGACTTCGACAGCGGCAAGATCCGCGCCTCGATGGCGCTGGCGCTGCGCAAGCGGCCGGTCAGCATCGAACAGATCGACAACGCCATCGACCACATCGAGCACCAGGTGCTCAGCAATGGCGCACGCGAGATCAGCTCGGCCAAGCTCGGCGACTTCGTCATGGCCGCGCTCAAGAGCCTGGACAAGGTCGGCTACGTGCGTTTTGCCTCGGTCTACCGCAGCTTCAAGGACACCGACGAGTTCCGCCGGCTGCTCGAAGAAGACCTGTAGAGACCCCCATTCGTCGGCGCATCGGGCCGCTGGTCCTGGCGCCCGCCCGGCGTCCGCGCGGGCCCTCTAGCTTGCGTTCCATCGGCCTTCTTTCTGGAGGCCGTTCTTGTGGAACGCGCCTGCTGTGCCTGCCCTCCTTTCGTCGTCTTCTCGCGGCCTTGCCGGCGACGGCTTCACGCTGATCGAGGTTCTGGTCGCGCTGGTCCTGCTGTCCTTCGGGGCGCTGGGACTGGCGGGCCTGCAGGCCAGCGCGCTGCGGCTCAACCGCGAAGCCCAGTGGCACACGACCGCCGTGCAGCTCGCACGCGACTACGCCGAGCTGATCCGCGCCAACCCGGCCGCGCACGCCGCCTATCTGGTGGCGCAGACCGACCGCCCCACCCGCGCACCGGCCCGCCACTGCGGCCAGGTTCAATGCACCGCGCAGGAGCGCGCGGCCTGGGACGCCCATGAATGGCAATCGCGCGTCGCCACCACTCTGCCCACGGCGCAGTGGGCGGCCTGTACCGACAGCGCGGCCGTCGACGCGCAAGGCCGGCCGCGCTGGGCCTGTACCGGCAGCACCTCGGCCCCGATCGCCATCAAGATCGGCTGGCGTCGCACGCCACCCGGCAAACCTGGCGCAAAGCAAGAAGTCCAGGCCGAGGGACCGGTACTCGTGCACCAGGTCTGGCCGCGAGGCAGCCCACCATGAACACACGCCCGCCAGCCCTGCGCGACCAGCGCGGCATGACGCTGCCGGAGTTGCTGGTCGCGCTGCTGCTCACGCTGGCCGTGGTGCTGGGCGGCAGCGCCGCCTTGAGCGCGGCCCGCGCCAGCCACGCCACGCTGGACGCGGCCGCGCAGTTGCGCGACAGCGCGCGGCTGGTCGGCGCCCTGCTGCAGCCGCTGGTGGCGCAGGCGGGTTATCGCGACCTGCACGCGGCCACGCTGCGCGGGTCGGCCTTGCAGCCGGCCAGCCATGACGCGCTCGCCTGGCTGGCCGGCGCCGATGCGGTTTCGGTCGTCGGCCGCACGCCACCGGCCTACTCGGCCAGCCATGTGAACCACAGCGACGTGCTGGTGCTGCGCACCATGGCCAGCGCCCGCGATGACGTTCCCTACGGCTGGAGCCCAGGCGCCGCCGCGCCGGTCAGCGACCGCGCCATGGCCGACTGCAAATGCACGGTACGCGCCACCGCGTCGCGCGGGCCGCACGAATGGATCGACAACTACCTCTACGTGAGCCGCGAATCGACCGACGCCGAACCGGCCTTGTACTGTGGCTCGCAAGGCGCCAGCGGCAGCAGCTTCACGGTCCAGCCGCTGGTGCGTGGCGTCGAGAGTTTTCAGGTGCTCTATGGCGTGGCCGACCACGACGGCCGCGTGCGCCATGTGACGGCCGGCGCGCTGGCCTCGCCCGCCGACTGGCAACGCGTGCGCAGCCTGCGCATCGGCCTGGTGCTGCGCTCGCCCAAGGCCGCCTGGGTCGACACCCGCGCGGCCGCCGTGCTCTACCCCTTGGGCGCGGCCTATGCCTCGTCCGCCGACGCTGGCAGCACCTTCACACCACCGGCGGACGGGCGCTTGCGCCAAGTCGTGACCTTGACCCTGGCCCTGCGCAACGCGCCGTGACGACACGCCGATGACCCTGCCAGCGCCAGCCCCGCCCACGCTACGGCTCCCGCCACAAACAGGCCTGTCGCTGATCACGGTGCTGATGCTGCTGGCTGCCGCCAGCCTGCTCGCCCTGGCCGCCGCGCAGGCCGGGCTGATGGCCGAGCGCGGCGCACGCCACGACCAGGACAGCCAGATCGCCTGGGAAGCCGCCGAAGCGGCGCTGGCCGATGCGGAACGCGACATCGAAAGCACTCCGCCGAATGGCCGCGCGAACCTCTTGCGCGCCGGTGCCGACAGCTTCGCGCCCGACTGCGGCGGCAGCGGTGATCGCCGCGGTCTGTGCCGCGCTTCGGACCAGGGCCAGCCCGCCTGGCAGCGCGTGGACCTGGCCCGCGCCGCCGCGCCGGCCGTGGATTACGGCACCTTCACCGGCCGCCATCTCGACACCGGCACCGCTGCCAGCACGCGCGTCTACCGCATCACCGCCCTGGGCTTCGGTCCTCGCACACAAACCCAGATCGTGCTGCAGACGGTGTATCGGGCGCGGTCCATCGATGCGGCCAACGCGGCCGCCGACGACCATGACGCCAACCTGCCCCGCGGCCGCCTGAGCTGGCGCCACCTCCCCAACTACCGCCAATGGCACGGCGCGCTGCCTGAAAGCTGATGCCCTTGCCCACCACCAGCTCCGTCGTGCGCGGTTTTTCCTTGATCGAAATGCTCGTGGCACTGGGCATCGTCGCCCTGCTGGCCGCTCTGGCCTATCCGCCCTACCAGGACGCGCTGCGCAAGGGCCGCCGCGCCGATGCCCGCATGGCGCTGATGACACTCATGCAGCAGCAGGAGCGCCACGCCATGCAGTTCCAGACCTACCTCGGCTTCGAGGCCGGCGCGACGGACGTGCCTTTCCAGACCCACACCGGCAGCGGCCACGCGCAGAACGCGCCCTACTGGCTGGCCGCCGCCGCCTGCATGGCCGACGGCACCGCGCTGCCCCTGAGCGACTGCGTCGAACTGCAGGCGCACCCCCAACGCGCGGACGACGACGTGGGCACGCTCACCTACGACAGCCGCGGCCAGCAAGGCTGCAGCGGCCGCCGGCCGGCGCTGTGCTGGCCATGAAAACGGCGGCGGCCCGCCGCAGGGGCCTGACCCTGGTGGAACTGCTGGTGGTCCTGGCCGTGCTGGCGCTGCTGGCAGCCTTCACGGCCCCAGCGGCCCGGGACTACCAGCGCGACCTGGCCCTGGCGTCGGCCACGACTCGCATCACCGGCCTGCTGGCGGCCGCCCGCTCGGAAGCGCTGCGGCGCCAGGCCGACGTGATCGTCGCCCCGATTGCCGGGCAGGACTGGAACAGCGGCTGGCGGCTGTTCGTCGACCACAAGGGCAACGGCCGCTACGACGACGCCGCCCAGTTGCTCAGCACCTCGCCCGCGCTCACCCAGCCCTACCTGTCCACCGCCATGGTCGCCAACCGAACCGTCACCCAGGGCTATGTGCGCTACACGGGCGCGGGTTTTGCGATCAATGTCGACGGCAGCTTCGGCGCACGCACCTTCGAGATCCGGCGCAACGACGTCGCCACCAACAGCCACCGCGCCACACGCCGCATCAAGATCGGCGCAACCGGCCGGCTGCGCCTGTGCACGCCCACACGTGCCAACGACAGCACCTGCAGCATGGCGGGCGAGGCCGACTGAGCCTGCACGCCACCGGCTGCGCCGCCCCCGCGAACCCGCTACAGTGACGGTCTAATTTCCACCCGCCACCGCCCGAATCGCCCGTGACCGCCCCGATCGACACCGCCCTTGCCCTGGCCCGCTCCGTGCTGGGCCACACCAACCCCAACCCGGCCGTGGGCTGCGTGGTCGTCAACGCGCAGGGCGAAGTCATCGGCCAGGGCGCCACACAACCCGTGGGCGGCCCGCATGCGGAGGTGATGGCGCTGCGCGATGCGCAGGCGCGCGGCCATGACACCACGGACGCCACGGCCTATGTCACGCTCGAACCGTGCGCCCACCAGGGCCGCACCGGCCCCTGCTGCGATGCACTGATTGCCGCCGGCATCCGGCGTGTGGTGGCCTCGCTGGCCGACCCCAATCCGCTGGTCGCCGGCCAGGGTTTTGCGCGGCTGCGCGCGGCGGGCGTCGCGGTCGAGGTCGGCGCCGGCGAGCAGCAGGCGCGCGAGCTCAACCTGGGTTTTCTCCAGCGCATGACACACGGGCTGCCGTGGGTGCGCATGAAAGTCGCCGCCTCGCTCGACGGCCGCACCGCGCTGCCCGACGGCACCAGCCAATGGATCACGGGCGAGGCCGCGCGCGCCGACGGCCACCGCTGGCGCGCCCGCGCCTGCGCCATCCTCACCGGCGTGGGCACGGTGCTGGCCGATGACCCGCGCCTGGACGTGCGCCTGCCCGAAGGCGAGGACGCCCCCACGCGCCGGCCGCGCCGTGTGATCGTCGATTCGTCGCTGCGCACGCCGCCGTCGGCACGCCTGCTGACTGTGCCCGGCCCGGTGCTGATCTACACCACCGTGGACGACGCGGTACGCCACGCGCCGCTGCTGGCGCGCGGTGCCGACATCGCCGTCCTGCCCGCCCATGGCGACGGCCGCGTCGACCTCCAGGCCGTGCTGCACGACCTGGGCCAGCGCGCCACCAACGAGGTCCACGTCGAAGCCGGCCGCACCCTGAACGGCGCCCTGCTGCGCCAGGGCCTGGTCGACGATGGCCTGGTGTACCTGGCCCCCAAACTCCTGGGCAATGGCCTGGAAATGGCGGCACTGGGCACGCTCGGTGCCCTGGCCGACGCCCCGGCCTTCGACTTCGTCGACGTGATGACCGTGGGGGCCGACCTGCGCCTGATCGCCCGCGCACACAAGCACCGGCCCAACCGCTGACGCCAGCCAGCTGGGCGGCTGGCCCGCAGCCCCATGGGACAATCGCCCCATGCCCCCGCCCCGCGACGAACACATCCAGGACAAAGCCGCCCCACCGGGCTCCAGCCTCTATTACGCGCTGCGCTTTCTGCCCGCCGACCAACGCCACGCGCTGACGACGTTCACCGCCTTCGTGCGCGAGGTGCGCGGCATTCTGGAGAACGTCACCGACGCCGGTGTGGCCAACACCAAGCTCGCGTGGTGGCGCACGGAAATCCAGCGCGCCTACGACGGCCAGACACAACACCCGACGCTGCAGGCACTGGCACCGCACCTGCAGGCCGCGGCCATCGACGCGCGGCTGCTGCTGGCCATTGTCGAAGGCACACGCATCGACGCCGAACAAAACCGCTTCTTCGACTACGAGGGCCTGCGCCACTACGGCGAGCACGCCTCGGGCATTCCGGCCGAGGTCGCCGCGCGGCTGCTCGGCCACACGCACGACGACACGCTGCGCGCCGCGCACGGCCTGGGCCTGGCGCTCACGCTCACGGGCGTGATCCGCGACGCCGGCCGGCATGCGGCGCAAGGCCGGCTCTACCTGCCGGTCGACGAAATGCAGCGCTTCGGCGTCAAGGCCCAGGACGTGCTGCAGCGCCGCAGCTCCCCCGAATTCCAGGCCCTGATGCAGTTCCAGGCCGAGCGCGCGCTGCGCACCTTCGACGATGCCATCGCCCTGCTGCCCGCGGCCGACCGCCGCGCCCAGAAGCCCGGGCTGATCCTGGCGCGCATCGCCCGCACCCTGCTCGCCGAGATCGCGCGCAGCGACTACGCCGTGCTGGAGCAGCGCATCGCGCTCACGCCGCTGCGCAAGTTCTGGCTGGCCTGGCGCACCCAGGCGCTGGGCTGACACCGCCCGAACGCCCTGCTGCCCCCATCGCATTCGACCGGCAGCCCTGTTCAGCCGGCGGATGGGTGCGCCTCATGACCGCTGGTCATGTAGTTCTATAGTTTTAATGTTCAAAAACCGTTATAGGGGCTACCCGTGTGAACCGGCGCCCCGAAACGGTCACCGGTTCCGCGTGCGTCATCACCAATGAACTGCAAAGGGAACCATGAACTTTCTACGAAACCTGAAGCTGGGGGCCATGCTGGGCACCGGATTCTTCATCGTCATCGCGATCGGCCTGGCCGTCGCCATCTACGGCCGTCAACAACTGATGGAGCTGACCGCCGACATCTCGGAACTGGCGAGCGAGCGCATGGTCAGCGTGGCGCGGCTGCAGGACGTCAAGGACGGCGTCAACACGCAGGTGCGGGTGCTGCGCAACATCGTGCTGCTCACGGACCCCGCGCGCATTGCCGAAGAGCGCGGCCGCATCGACAGCGCACGCACGGCCATCGACCAGACCTTGCGCGACCTGCGCGCGTCCACCCATCAGCCACAGGCGCAGGCGCTGCTCACTCGCATCGAAAACGCGCGTGCGGATTACCTGCCGGTGCTGGAGAACATCCTCGCGCTGGCCACCGCCAACGAGCGTGAACAGGCCGCGCAGCTGATCACCGATGCCAGCCGGGCGCCGCAGGACGCGTATTTCCAGGCCATCGACGAGATGAAGTCCGACCAGCAGCGCCGGGCCAGCGAACTGGCCGCCACGGCCGAGCACGAAGCCAGCGCCGACAGCCAGGCGATGCTGGTGCTGGCCCTTGCCTCGGCCCTGCTGGGCGCACTGGTGGCCTGGCTCATCACGCGCCGCGTCAAGCAGCAACTGGGCGGCGAGCCAGCCTATGCCGCCGAGATTGCCCAGGAGGTGGCGCAAGGCCATCTGTCCGTGGCCGTGGCGCGGCGCCCGGGCGACGACGGCAGCGTGCTCGCGGCCATGGACGCCATGCGCGCGCGGCTGGCGCAACTGGTCGGCCAGGTGCGCCACAGCAGCGAGTCCATCGCCACCGGCGCCAGCCAGATCGCCATCGGCAACGCCGACCTGAGCCAGCGCACCGAAGAGCAGGCTTCCAACCTGGAGCAGACCGCCGCCGCCATGGAACAGATGAGCGCCACGGTGCAGCAGAACGCCGAGACCGTGCGCACGGCCACCCACCTGGCCAACTCGGCCAGCGCCACTGCCGAGCGCGGCGGCGACGTGGTGGGCAGCGTCGTGCGCACCATGGAGGGCATCTCGCAAAGCTCGCGCCAGATCGCCGACATCATCGGCGTGATCGACTCCATTGCCTTCCAGACCAACATCCTGGCGCTCAACGCCGCCGTGGAAGCCGCACGCGCGGGCGAACAGGGCAAGGGCTTTGCCGTGGTCGCAGCCGAGGTGCGCACGCTGGCCCAGCGCAGCGCGCAGGCCGCCAAGGAGATCAAGGACCTGATCGGCGAGAGCGTGGCCAAGGTCGAGGCCGGCTCGCAGCAGGTCGGACAGGCCGGCGCAACCATGGGCGAGATCGTCACGCAGGTGCGGCAGGTGGCCTCGCTGATCACGGAGATCGGCGCGGCCACGCATGAGCAGTCGCAGGGCATTTCGCAGGTGAGCGACGCGGTCGGCCAGCTCGACCAGGTCACGCAGCAGAACGCGGCACTGGTGGAAGAGTCGGCAGCGGCGGCCGAGAGCCTGCACGCGCAGGCCAACCGGCTGGTGGAGCTGATCAGCGTCTTCCGGCTGGAGACGGCTTCGGCCCTGGCCTTGCCGCCGGCCCGATCGGCACCCCACGCTGACGCGCGCGGCACGCCGGGTGCGCATGGCCGGCATGGCCTTCCCGCAACACGCGGCGCCACGCGCGCCTTGCCGGCGCCGGCAGCCCGGGGCGGCTCTGCAAACGTGTCATAGTCCCGACATCCGTTGACGCAGGGCCGGCAAGCCGGCCCTGCGGGCCCGCTTTTTTGCACCTGCTTTCGGTTTCCGCCGCCATGGCTTCCCTTGCGCCCCCCTCGCCGCTTCCTTCGCCCTGGCGCCGCCTGTGGGCGCTCAGCAGTTTTGCGTACAGCCTGCGCGTGTTCGTCGCGCTGGCGGCCATCATGGGGGTGTGCTGGTGGCAGTCGCAACTGGCGCTGATCATGCCGCTGTTCCTGGGCTGCATCGCCAGCGCGCTGGCCGAATCCGACGACCACTGGCGCGGCCGCCTGCGCGCGCTGCTGGTCACCCTGGCGGCCTTCGCCACCGCCGCTTTCGCCATCGAGGCCGTGTTCCAGACGCCCTGGCTCTACCTGGCCACGCTTGCCGGCGCGGCCTTCGGGCTGACCATGCTGGGGGCCATCGGCGCGCGCTACCAGGCCATCGCCTACGGCACGCTCATCATCTGCATCTACACCAGCATCACGGTCGACCAGGAAGCCCATGGCCTGCCAGGCCCGTTCTGGTACATGCCCGCGCTGCTGCTGGCGGGCGCGGCCTGGTACGGGCTGCTGTCGGTGCTGTGGTGCGTGCTGTTTCCCAACCAGCCCGTGCAGCAGTTCCTGGCCACGCTCTACGACGAGCTGGGCCGCTACCTGCGCCTGAAGTCGCAGATGTTCGAGCCCGTGCGCGGCATCGACATGGAGGGCCGGCGCCTGGTGCTGGCCAAGGCCAACAGCCGCGTGGTCGCGGCGCTCAACACCGCCAAGGACAGCCTGTTCAACCGCATGACGCGCGGCGTGCGGCCGGCGCGGCGCATCAACCGCTACCTCACGCTTTACTTCATCGCGCAGGACATCCACGAACGCGCGAGTGATCTTGCCCCTGATTTACGGACACCTATCTAAGCGACATTGGCCAGCTCGTACTGCTCTGGGCTGAGGTAGCCCAGGGTCGAGTGCAGCCGGATCCGATTGTAGTCAACCTCAATGTAGTCAAACACATGAGCCTTGGCCTGCTCCCGTGTGGCGAGGTGTTCACCATGGATGGCCTCGACCTTCAGACTGTGGTTCCAACTCTCCATTGCTGCGTTGTCGTAGCAGTTGCCTCTGGCACTCATGCTGGCGATCAAAGCGTATTGCTCCAACAGGGCGCGGTGCTCGCGCGAGCAGTATTGGCTACCACGGTCAGTATGCACGATCACTCCCCGAGGCCGATTGCGAGCAAACAGCGCCATGCGCAGCGCGTCGCAAACCAGCGTAGC
>WNDQ01000051.1 GCA_009912175.1 Paracidovorax wautersii
GAAAGCGTTCTCCTCCTCCAGCCGCGCCACTTCACGTTTGAGCCGTGCATGTTCGGCCAACTCCAAGCGTTGTGCCTGATCGTCCTGGTCGTGCCGCCGCGCCTGGGCGCGCCAACTGTACAGCTGGGCAGGCTGCAACCCCAGATCACGAGCCACCGTGGTTACCCCTTCTGTGGCCGCTCGCAACAGTGCCTGCTGCCTGAACTCCAGGCTGAACTCCTGCCCCTTTCTGCCTGCCTTGCTCTTGGTCATCGTCCACCTCCTATTGCGATAGTTAATCGCTTATAGGGGTGTCCGTGAAACGGGGGCAAGATCAGGTGAAGGTCACCTTGCGCACCAAGGGGTGAGAGGTCAACACCCCTCCGATAGCGCGCGTGTCGCTGCCCGTGATGACATTGAAGATGCCGGGGGGAACACCGGCGCGCAGCGCAAGCTCGCCCAGCGCCAGGGCGGTCAGTGGCGTCTGACTGGCGGGCTTGACGACCATCGAGCATCCGGCGGCCAGCGCGGGCGCGGCCTTGCGCGTGATCATGGCGGCAGGGAAGTTCCAGGGAGTGATGGCCGCGCACACGCCAATGGGCTGTTTGAGCGTGACGATGCGCTGAGTCTCCCGGGGCGCGGAGATCACGTCGCCGCGTACGCGTTTGGCCTCCTCGGCAAACCACTGCACGAAGCCTGCCGCGTAGTCGATCTCGCCGCGCGCCTCGCTCAGGGGCTTTCCCTCTTCCAGCGTGATCAGAGTCGCCAGGTCTTCCTTGTTCTCGACGATCAATGACCACCAACGCAGCAGCACCTGAGCGCGGTGTTTGGCTGTGGTCTGCCGCCAGGCGCGAAAAGCCTTGTCGGCCGCCACGATGGCGAGCGTGGTTTCTTCGTCCTTGCAGCGCGGCAGCTTGGCGAGAAGTTCGCCCGTGGCGGGGTTGCGTAGTTCCGAATGGCCGTGGGGCGTTTCAGTGATCCACTGTCCGTCGATCAATGCAGCTTCGCGGAACAGGTCGGCGTTCTTGAGAAGGTGGTGAGTCACGGTGCTCCTTTGGGGGCGGTGGTGCGAGCCGGTCGGCATCCTCGTTCTCTTGGAGTAAGAACGAGAATATATTAATAATTTCGATACGGATCGTATTGTGCATAGAGAATAGGATTGAAGATTTGGGATAAACCCGCTGATTCCGATCTCATTTTTCAGCTAAATGGCGCTGACCTGATGATTTTTTGCGTTAGGGTTTGTCCCTGTGTGAAGGTCATTTCATCAAGCTATCATGCTTATTAATAAGACTTATCGTATCGTATTTATATGAAGTATTTTTGCGAGAAGACACCATGAACGGATCCATTGATGGTTTGAGGGGTCGTACCTCTCTCGTGCTGGGGCACTGCGCCGGCATGATCGATATCGTGGCGTTGCCGGTGTGGGTCGGCATCGTCTTGATCGGGCAGTTCGGCCTGGACCCACAGCGTGCGGGCGCGCTGGTTACGCTCTTCCTGGCGGCGGTTGTCGTCTCTAGTCTGTTTGTTTCGCCACGCGTCAATCGCATCCGGGGAGCCATCATGGTTCCTGTGGCCTTTGGGATCGCCGCGGTCGCTTTTTTTGCGTTGTCCACTGTGAAGGAATACGGCGCGATGGCGCTGCTGCACTTCATGGGTGGCCTGGCTGTGGGGTGCGCGCTGTCGATCACCCATTCGACCATCGGGTCCAGCGCGAATCCTCACCGGTTGATTGCCATCGCGTTCACCGCCTTGAGTGTGCTGTCGTTTGGCTTTCTGGGTGGCGTGCCGCAACTCGTGAGCCTAAAGGGCGGTGGTGTTCTGTTCGTGGTCCTGGGGGCAATCATGTTCGTGGCGGCGCTGGCTGCGGCCATCGGGTTTCCAGCGCGCGCGAGCACACCCTCGTCCGCATCCGGGCTGACCGTACACGTACCGCTTGCGCGGGGCGTGTGGTTCGTCATGCTGGGCACCAGCCTGATGACGCTGAGCCATTCGATGATGCTCAGCTACATGGAACGTATCGGCGATGCGCACGGTTTTGGCAAACAGATGGTGATGGGCGTGCTGCTGGCGGTGGGGGTCGTGAATCTCTTTCCGGGCGTGCTTGCCGCGGTGTTCGAGCGCAGGCTGTCTGCCCAGGCGGTGATGGTTGCTGGTCCGGTCTTGCAGATCTTGCTTGGCCTGACGCTTACCCAGTCGCCGCATTTCGGGCCCTATGCGGTGGCGGCGGCGGTCTTTCCTGCGGTCATGATCTTCACCCACACCTTTGTGTTTGCCTTCCTCGCCCGCCACGACGCGTCCACGCGTGCGGTCGCGGCCACGCCGGTCATCACGATGACTGGCTCGGCGCTGGGGCCCGTCGTGGGGGGTGTCATCGCCCAGAACCTGGGCTATTCCAGCATCGGCTGGGCATTGACGGTCGTCGCGACGGCTGGCGCCTTGTGTTTCCTGCAGGCGGGCCGAGGAACGGCGCGCAACGGGTCAGCGGCGAACGCGACGGCCGTCTGAGCGCCGTTGCTTGGCTGTTCGGGCAAAAGAAAAGGGCTACGTTTTCACGTAGCCCTTTGCAAGGTATCTGGTGGCGCTTCACGGATTCGAACCGCGGACCTGTGGATTATGATTCCATCGCTCTAACCGACTGAGCTAAAGCGCCATTTCTCTGTGTTTCTCAGAGCCCGCTATTGTAGCCCAAGATCGGGCGCACGCAAGAACCGCCCTATATTTTTTGCGCAAGCGCGGTGCTTCACCACCCCAGGGCGATGACGCCCGCGCCGATGAGCAGGGCGCCCAGGATGCGGGGCAGGCGGTCGCCTTCGCCCAGCAGCCGCCCGCCGATGAGGGCGGCGAACAGCATCGAGACTTCGCGCGCGGGCGCGACGTGCGAGAGCGGGGCGGTCTGCATGGCGTAGAGCACGAGCACGTACGAGACGGGGCTGACGACGGCCACGAGCAGGGCGTAGCGCCACTGGCTGAGCCAGAGCGCGGCCAGGCTGTGGCGGCTTTGCCAGCCGGTGGGCAGGAGCACGGCGATGCGCATGAAGTTGCTCATGTAGTCGACCAGGATGGGCGAGAGCAGCAGCACCTTGACGGCGTAGCCGTCGATGACGGTGTAGCTGGCGATGCACACGCCGGTGAGCGCGCCGTAGAAGATGCCGGTGCGCACGCGCTGGCGCCGCTCGGGGTCGCCGGCGGTGCGCAGCAGGCCGGGGCCGCCGGCGATCAGGAAGACGCCACCCACCACACCGGCGATGCCCAGCAGGCCGCTGGCGCTGATCTGCTCGCCCAGCAGCGCGATGGCGACCATGGACGACAGCAGCGGGCCCGAGCCGCGCGCGATGGGGTAGACCACGGTCAGGTCCGACAGCCGGTAGCCGCGCAGCAGCACGGTGAAGTAGACGACGTGGACGATGCCGCTGGCGCTCACGAAGGCCCACTCCAGCCAGCCCCAGCGCGGAACCGTGTCCCAGCCGATCCACAGGCCCAGCGGGGCCCAGACGACGAGCAGCAGCAGGCTGGTGAGCAGCACGAAGCGGGCGTCGCCGCCGGCCTTTTTGGCAGCGATGTTCCAGCAGGCGTGGATGAAGCCGGCCAGGATGACGAGAGCAAAAGCGGTGGCCGACATGGGGTGCGGGGGGAAACTGCGAAGACAGACCGGCGAAGGGCGCCGGCCAGGGGACAAAGAGGATGGGGGTGTGCGCGACTGGCGCCGCGCACCCGGCCTCAGGCGCGGCCGATGATGGAGGCCGTGGCCATCAATTCCTCCAGCAGGGCCAGGGCGGCCTTGCCGGTCAGGGTGTAGGGGTTCAGGCGCGGCTGCTCGGCGTACTTGAGCACGACGGTGGCGTTGAGCTTGCTCAGGTCGACGCGGCCCATGGTCCAGCCGGCAAAACGCCGTTCGGTGATTTCTTCGTAGTCCAGCAGCTCGATGCGCTCATGGCGGTCGTCGCGCAGGATGTGGCCGTACAGGTCGTTGACGGCCTGGCGGCTGCCTTCGAGCGCCTGCAGGAACACGCCGTCGCCGTAGCACAGGATGCCGGTGATGCCGTGCGAGGGATTGAACGAACGGGCCTTGGTGACGATGGATTCGATCACGTCGTTGGGGCAGTTCTGGGCGGCGTGACTGGCGTAAAGCAGACGGACCAGCATGGCGGGCATTCCTTGTGGAGCAAACGGGCGAACGAGTCGATCGATGGGGGCGTGTGTGCCGGCCGCTCAGCCGCGCTGGCGGATGAGCGAGAGGAATTCGCGCCGCAGCGTGGGGTCCTTGAGGAAGACACCGCGCATGACCGAGTTGATCATACGGCTGTCCAGCTCCTTGACGCCGCGCCAGGCCATGCAGAAGTGCTCGGCCTCGATCACCAGCGCCAGGCCGTCGGGCCGGGTTTTCTGGATGATGAGGTCGGCCAGCTGGACGACGGCTTCTTCCTGGATCTGCGGGCGCGACATGATCCATTCGGCCAGGCGCGCGTACTTGGATAGGCCGATCACGTTGGTGTGCTCGTTGGGCAGCACGCCGATCCACAGCTTGCCGATGATGGGGCAGAAGTGGTGCGAGCAGGCGCTGCGGACCGTGATCGGGCCGACGATCATCAGCTCGTTGAGGTGCTCGGCGTTGGGGAACTCGGTGATGGTCGGCTCGGTGCGGTAGCGGCCGGCGAACACCTCGTTGACGTACATCTTGGCCACGCGGCGCGCGGTGTTGTGGGTGTTGTGGTCGTTGGCCGTGTCGATGACCAGGCTGTCGAGCACGCCCTTCATCTTGGCCTCGACCTCGTCGAGCAGCAATTCAAGCTCGCCGGGCTGGATGAATTCGGCGATGTTGTCGTTGGCGTGGAAGCGCTTGCGCGCGGCCTGGATGCGCTCGCGGATCTTGACCGACAGCGGGGTGCCATCGTCGGCTTTGTTGTTGTCGGACATAAAGGTGTCTGGTTGGCTGCGGATGCCTGCTGCAGTGCCGGGTGTGGGGGAAGGGGACGATGGTACCAGCGTTCGCCGGCAGGGGTTGAGGCAGGAAAGGCAAGCCGCCCCAAACCTTCTATGGCTATTTAGCTATCGATTAAGAAGCGGCATACCGTGGGGTGCTCAGGCATGCCCGCTTCTGTCTCAATCGATGCTGATATTGCGCGCGCGGATCACCGAGCCCATGAGCTCGGAGTCGGTCTGCATGCGCAGGCGCAGGGCCTCGGGCGAGCCCGCGATCAACTGCCAGCCCTGGGCGGCCATTTTTTCGCGGATCTCGGGGCGGCGCAGGATGTCGTTGATCAGGTTGGCCAGGTGCTGGGCGCGTTCGCGCGGCATGTCGGCCGGGCCGGCCACGGCGTTCCAGACCTCGACCTGGTAGTCCTTGACGCCGCCTTCGGCCAGGCTGGGCACCCCGGGGGCGAGCGTGCTGCGGCCCTTGGAGCTCAGGCCCACGGCCTTGAAACGGCCGGCCTGAATCTGCGGCAGCGCCAGGCCCGGCGGCAGCAGGGCCAGCTGCAGCTCGCCCGCGAGGATGCCGTTGATGACTTGCGGATTGCCGGGGTAGGGCACGTGCACGGCCTTGATGCCCGTCTGCATGGCCAGCAGCTCCATACCCAGGTGCGAGACGGTGCCGATGCCCGGGCTGCCGTAGCTCCACTGGTCGCCCGCCTTGCGTGCGCTGGCCAGGAAGCCGGGAACGTCCTTGAAGGCCACGCTGTTGCTGGCCACCAGCACCAGCGGCGCCGAGCCGATCAGGCTGATGGGCGTGAGGTCCTTGAGCGGATCGTAGGGCGTGCGCGGGTTGAGCAGCTTGGCGATCGTCAAGTTGCCGTTGATCAGCAGGCCCAGCGTGTGGCCGTCGGTGGACTTGGCCACCATGTCGGTGGCGATGTTGCCGCTGGCGCCCGGCCGGTTCTCGACGATGACCGGCTGCCCCAGCGCCTTGGCCAGCAGCCGCGCCGTGAGGTCGGGGGAAGAGCCGCCCGGGAAACCCACCAGCAGGCGCACGGGATGGGTCGGCCAGGGCTCCCCGCCATGCTTGGCGGCGGGTTGTTGTGCATGGGCCAGCAAGGTAGCGGCCGAAGCGGCGATCAGAAGAGCGGTCCTGCGTAGCATGGGCGTGTCGGTGATAGTCCTTGGGATGGAGCGCCGGCCGCCGGTGCGCCTGCTGCTGGATGCGCGAAGGGCACAAAAAGTGCCTTGGCCGACGGGGCCCGGCTATTGTGCACCGCTTCGTTTTTCAGAGGACGTTGGGAGGATGCTCGTGAAAATCCCCGCGGGCCTGGGCGGCCGGCGGGGATGCGGGAGGGGCCGCCAGCCCGCCGCGTGGGCGGGCCGCCATTCAGGCGTAGGCGGCCAGGGCCTTTTTCATCTTCTTCATGGCCGCCACCTCGATCTGGCGGATGCGCTCGGCGCTGACCTTGTAGTCGGCGGCCAGCTCATGCAGAGTCATGCCGCCCGAGCCGTCATCGTTGACCTTGAGCCAGCGCTCTTCCACGATGCGGCGGCTGCGCGCGTCCAGGCTGTCCAGCGCCTGCACCAGGCCTTCGGTGGCCAGCACGTCGCGCTGCGTGGCTTCGAGCCGCGCGGTCGGCTCGTCACGCACGTCGGCCAGGTAGGCGATGGGGCCGTAGGCTTCCTCGCCGTCGGCGCCCGGCACCGGGTCGAGCACGACGTCGCCGCCCGACAGGCGCGTTTCCATCTCGATGACTTCTTCGCGCTTGACGTTGAGCTGGCCGGCCACCAGGTCGATTTCCTGGTCGGTCAGCGTGGTGCGGTGTGTGTCGGCGTTCGTGGCGTCGGCCTTCAGCCCTTGCTTCATCGAGCGCAGGTTGAAGAACAGCTTGCGCTGCGCCTTGGTCGTGGCGACCTTGACCATGCGCCAGTTCTTGAGGATGTACTCGTGGATCTCGGCCTTGATCCAGTGCAGCGCGTAGCTGACCAGGCGCACGCCCTGGTCCGGATCGAAACGTTTGACGGCCTTCATCAGGCCGACGTTGCCTTCCTGGATCAGGTCGCCGTGGGGCAGCCCGTAGCCCAGGTACTGGCGCGAGACGGACACCACCAGGCGCAGGTGCGAGAGCACCAGCTTGCCGGCGGCTTCAAGATCGTTGTTTTCGCGCAGTTGGCGCGCGTAACGCTGCTCTTCCTCGTGCGTGAGCAGCGGCAGGCGGTTGGCCGCCGAGATGTAAGCGTCCAGATTGCCCAGCGGAGGCACGACTGCCCACGGATTGGCAATCGTCAGTGCGTTCGCAGGGGCTCCAGTGCGAGTGGTCATACCAGAAACTCCTTTCATAACCGTCGTGACCGGGGTCACAACGGGGAATGTTAGCACTCTCTTGGATTGAGTGCTAAGCGATGGGTTCCCCGGCCCGGACGCCCAATGCGCCGTCCGTCCCCAGGGACAGCCCCAGGGCCGGTTGGATGCTGCAGTGCGAAACTTTGTTCCGCCGGGGTGACCTATCAGGAAGGTAGATGCAGCCTATCGACCAGCCCACCGCCCGAGGCGCTCAGTCGCTGTTGTCCGACGCAGGGCGCGGAAAAGGCACTGTTAGCATGCCCCGCACGGGTGGCGGTCGTCTTTTGTGTGCCGGCCTTGTTGGCGGGCCCGATCGCCGGACCGAGCCTGTGGCCCTGTTGTCGTTGCTCTTGTTTTAAACATTAAGAAAGTAAGTATTCATGCCGGATCGCCGAGATTTTCTTTCTGCAGCCAGTGCCGGGCTGGCGCTGGCAGCGCTGGGTTTGCCCGCCGAGGCGCTGGCCCAGACCGGCCTCAAGCTCAGCCCGCCGGAGCCTTTCTCTTTCGACGCGCTGATCGCACGCGCCAAGGCGCTGGCCGCCAAGCCCTACGACAACCGCAACAACCTGCCCAAGGACGTGCTCGATCGCATCGACTACGAGCAGCACGGCAAGCTGCGCTACAAAACCGACCACGCGCTGTTCCGCGACGGCCCGGGCCAGTTTCCGGTGACCTTTTTCCACCTGGGCCGGTTTTTCCTGGAGCCCGTGCACATGCACGCGCTGGTGCGCTCGGACGCCAACTGGTTTGCGCGCGAGGTGCTGTACGACGCCGATTATTTCGACATGCCGGCCGACAGCCCGGCGCGCCAGTTGCCCGACGGCGCGGGCTTTGCCGGCTTCCGGCTCCAGGAAAGCCGGCGCGGCGACCAGGCCCAGCGGCCGTGGCAGAACAACGACTGGGTGGCCTTCCTGGGCGCGTCCTACTTTCGTGCCATCGGCGAGTTGTACCAGTACGGTCTGTCGGCCCGCGGCATCGCCATCGACGTGGCGCAGCCGGACCGGCCCGAGGAGTTTCCCAACTTCACGCATTTCTATTTCGAGCCGCCGGCATCCAACGACAGCACCACGGTGGTGGTCTACGCGCTGCTGCAGGGGCCGAGCATCACCGGTGCCTACAAGTTCGTGCTGAAGCGCGACAAGGCCGTCATCATGGACATCGACGCGCAGCTCTTTCTGCGCAAGAACGTGGCGCGCCTGGGGATCGCGCCGCTGACTTCGATGTACTGGTATTCCGAGACCCTCAAGCCGACCGGCATCGACTGGCGCCCCGAGGTGCATGACTCCGACGGCCTGGCGTTGTGGACGGGCGGGGGCGAGCGCATCTGGCGTCCGCTGAACAACCCGAAGGCCACCGTGGCCTCGTCCTTCTCGGACACCAAGCCGCGCGGCTTCGGCCTGCTGCAGCGCGACCGCGAGTTCGGCCACTACCTCGACGGTGTGCACTACGAGCGCCGCCCCAGCCTGTGGGTCGAACCCCTGGGCGACTGGGGCGAGGGCGCCGTGCAGCTCGTCGAGATCCCGACCGACGACGAGATCCACGACAACATCGTCGCCTACTGGGTGCCCAAGGCGCCGTCGACCGCCGGCAAGAGCTACCGCCTGAGCTACCGGCTGCACTGGGCCGCCGACGAGCCGTACCCGACCGAGCTGGCGCGCTGCATGGGCACCCGCATGGGCCGGGGCGGCCAGCCTGGCCAGCCCCGGCCGCAGGGCGTGCGCAAGTTCATGGTCGACTTCCACGGCGGGCCGCTTGCCGGCCTGGCATTCGGCGTCAAGCCCGAGGTCGTGCTGTCGGCGGGCAGCGGGCGGTTCTCGTATGTGTTTGCCGAGGCCGTGCCCGACGGCGTGCCCGGCCACTGGCGCGCGCAGTTCGACTTCGCCCCCGACGGCGCGTCCCCGGCCGACATCCGCCTGTACCTGCGCAACGGCGATCAGACGCTGTCCGAAACCTGGCTCTACCAGTTCGTGCCGTTCTGACGGCTGCTTTCTGCGCCAGCTCCGGCAGCGGCCGGGCGCTCATGTCACACTGCATCACACGCTCGATGCACTGCCTGGTCGACATGACGCCAACACAAAGAAACGAAGGAGCGGGCACCGGTGCACTTTTCCCTGATGGCGACATTCATGACCAGGAGTGCTTCATTCATGCCCGTGACGTTCGGTTTCTTTCGTTCCTCCGCTTGCGTTTTGTCTTGTTCCAAGGTGGCGCGTGCGCCCGTCTGGGCTTTTGCCTGCGTGGCGCTGGGCCTGTCGGCCGGTGCCCACGCGCAGGAGGCGCAGGCCAGCGATCCCATCGCCTATGACGCCGTGGCCCAGGGGCTGGAGGCGCCCTGGGCCGTGGCCTTCATCGACGACGGCCGTTTCCTGGTGAGCGAGCGGCGCGGCCGCTTGCGGGTGGTCGAGGCCGATGGCCAGGTCGGGCCGCCCGTGCAAGGCGTGCCCTCGGTGGTCTACGGTGGCCAGGGCGGCTTGCTCGACGTGGTGGCCGACAGCGGCTACGCGCGCAATCGCACCCTGTATTTCTGCTTTGCCGAAGCCGGGCCGGGCGGCGGTGTGCGCGAAGTCAACTCCACGGCGCTCGCCTCGGCGCGGCTGTCGTCCGACCGCCAGCGGCTTGAAGACGTGAAGGTGCTGTTCTCGCAGCAGCCCAAGGTCGCCAGCCAGATGCACTACGGCTGCCGCGTCACCGAAATGCCCGACGGCACGCTCATGCTGGCGCTGGGCGAGCGCTCCAGCCAGTCGCAGCAGGCGCAGAACCTGCAAAGCCACCTGGGCAAGGTGGTCCGACTGAACAAGGATGGCAGCGTGCCGGCCGACAACCCCTTCGTCGGGCGCAGCGATGCCCGGCCGGAAATCTGGAGCTATGGCCATCGCAACCCGCAGGGCGCGGCGCTGTCGCCCGACGGCGTGTACTGGCTGACCGAGCACGGCCCGCGCGGCGGCGACGAGATCAACCTGCCGCAGGCCGGCCTCAACTACGGCTGGCCCGAGATTTCGCATGGACGCCATTACTCGGGCCTGCCGGTCGGCACGGGCGATTCGGCGCGGCCGGGCATGGAAGCGCCGCTGCTGCACTGGACACCGTCGATCGCGCCGTCGGGCACGGCCTTCGTGAACAGCGACCGCTACGGCCCGGGCTGGCGCGGTAACCTGCTGGTGGGCTCGCTCAAGTTTAACTACCTGGAGCGGCTGCAGATCCAGGGCCAGGGCCGCGAGGTGGCCATCGGCCGGCGCAGCAAGCTGCTGGCCGATCTGGGCGAACGTATCCGCGACGTGCGCCAGGGCCCTGATGGCTGGATCTACGTGCTGACCGATGGCGCCCAGGGGCAGTTGCTGCGCCTCAAGCCCGCGTCGTGATTTTTTCAGGAGACCCCATGCTGGCCATGTTCAAGACCACCGGCCTGTTCCTGGCCACCGCCCTGGCCGAGATCGTCGGCTGTTATCTGCCTTACCTGTGGCTGCGCCAGGGCGCATCGGCCTGGCTGCTGCTGCCCGCGGCGCTGTCGCTGGGGGTGTTCGCCTGGCTGCTGACGCTGCACCCCACGGCCTCGGGCCGCATCTACGCGGCCTATGGCGGCATCTACATTGGTACGGCGCTGGTGTGGCTGTGGCTGGTCGATGGCGTGCGGCCCAGCGGCACCGACCTGCTGGGCGTGGGCCTGTGCCTGGCGGGCGCGCTGGTCATCATGAGCGGATTCCGCTCGGGCTGAGGCGCCTCAGAACACGTTCTTAGAGTTCTTCCACGCGCACCGGCGGGTAGCTGTCCCAGGCCTGGCAGCCAGGGCAATGCCAGAAATGGGTCTGGGCCTCGAAGCCGCAGGCCGCGCAGCGGTAGCGCTTGAGCGGCCGGGCACGCTCGTCGAGCGCGCGCTGGATCTGCGGATGCTGCTGCGGATCGGCCAGGCGCTCGGGCGCGAGCCAGCGGCTGACGGCAATCAGCGAGGGCTCGTGGCGCAGGTGCTGGATGTACCAGTCCTGCTGAGGGGCGCTGAGCGTGCTGTCGAGCAGCACGAGCGCCTCGACGATGTCGACCGAGGGGCGTTGGCCATAGTGCTCGACCAGCAGATGGCGCGCCGCGGTGGACTGGCCGCTGGCCTGGGCTGCTTGCGCCAGGGCCACGGCTGCCAGCGGCAGCGCGGTGGGGGCGTGTTCGACCAGCGCGACCAGCGTGGCATAGGCATCGGCCGGCTGGCCCTGGGCTGCCTGCAGGCTGGCCAGATCCAGGCGCGGGCGCGAGGCGCCGGGGGCCGCTTCGATCGCCTGACGCAGAAGCGCTTCGGCCTGCACGGTCTGCTGCGCGACGGAGGCCGCGGCCGCTTGTTCGCACAGGTAGTGCGACTGGCGCACGGCGAAGTCGCCCTGGCCGGCGGCCTGCAGTTTCTGCGTGATCTCGGTGGCCTGCGGCCACTCGCGTGAACGTTCGTAGATGGCCAGCAGCGCCAGCCGGGCCTGGGTTTCGAAGGGGGTGCCTTCGAGCTTGCGCAGCGCGTCTTCGGCGCGGTCGAGCAGGCCGGCCTTCAGAAAGTCCAAGGCCAGCGCGTGCTGCGCGCGTTCACGGTCGACACGGCCCAGGTCGGCGCGGCTGAGCAGGTGTTCGTGCACGCGCACCGCGCGTTCGTACTCGCCCCGGCGGCGAAAGAGGTTGCCCAGCGCGAAGTGCAGCTCCGAGGTGTCGGGGTCGTTCTGGACCGCTTCGATGAAGGCGTCGATGGCCTGGTCCTGCTGTTCGTTGAGCAGAAAGTTCAGGCCCTTGAAATAGGCGCGCGGTGCCTGTCGGTTGTCGATGCGCAACTGGCGGAAATCCAGGCGCGATGCCAGCCAGCCGAGCGCAAACGCCACGGGCAGGCCCAGCAGGATCCAGTTCAGGTCAAAGTCCATGGCAAGGGAAAAGCGGCAGAAAGTCGGACGGGCCGCAAACCCCATCGGGGTGCGGCACGCGGCGTCGAAGAGCGGATGTCATCCGTGGCGTCGGCCGGAGGATGCCGGTTCGTCGGCCGGTGCATCGGGCTGGACGAAGACCGGTTCGGCTTCGGCCTCGGGGGCCACGGCGCCGGGAGCCTGCGCAGCCGCTGGCGTGGCCTGGGCGGCAGCGGCGGACTGGCGGCGGCCGCGCCACCAGTGCGGCAGCATGCCCAGCGCACCCACCACCATGCCGGCGGCAAAGGCCAGCAGCACGATCAGCACCATGGGCGCGAGCCACTGGTGGCCGAAGAAGAAGTTCACGGCCGCTTCCTGCTGATTGTTCAGCGCGAAAGCGAAGAGGGTGAAGAAGATGGCGGCCTTGATCAGCCACAGGATGTATTTCATGGCGCTCCTGCGAATCGCTGGAATTCTAACTTTGCCCGCCCGCAGGACTGCCCATGCTGAAAAAACAAAGGGGCGACTGTTGTCGCCCCTTTGCAGAGTGGTTGACCGGTGAAGCGGTGCCGCTATTGGTCGTCGATCAGCGCTGCTGCGACAAGGCCGCGAGTTTTTCCTCGGCACTGACCTGGCCGTCCACCGCTTCGCGCAGGGCTTTGCCCGGCTTGAAGTGGGGGACGCGCTTTTCGGCAATCGCCACCGCCTCTCCGGTGCGCGGGTTGCGACCCATGCGCGGAGGACGGCGGTTGATGGAAAAGCTGCCAAAGCCCCGGATCTCGATCCGGTGTCCGCGCACCAGGGCATCGCTCATGGCGTCAAGAATGGTCTTGACGGCCTGCTCGCTGTCCTTGTTGGTGAGCTGACTGAACTTGTCGGCCAGGGCGTCAACGATGTCGCTGCGTATCATGCTGATTCGAAAAACAGGAGCGGCAGCACCTTGATCCGAAAGGGTCGCGGTGCTGCCCGATGGCCTGGATTACTCTTGGTTGTTGCTGTCGAGCTTGGCACGCAGCAGGGCGCCCAGGCTGGTCGTGCCGGCGTTTTCACGGGCCGACTGCTGGCTCAGGCTGGCCATGGCTTCCTGGTTGTCGACGGCGTCCTTGGCCTTGATCGACAACTGGATGTTGCGGCTCTTGCGGTCGATGTTGGTGACCACGGCGGTGACTTCGTCGCCTTCCTTGAGCACGTTGCGGGCATCTTCCACGCGGTCCTGCGAGATTTCGCTGGCGCGCAGGTAGCCGACGATGTCGTCACCCAGTTCGATCTCAGCGCCCTTGGGATCCACGGTCTTGACCTTGCCGGTCACCACGGAGCCCTTGTCGTTGATCGACACGAAGGTGGCAAACGGGTCGCCGTCGAGCTGCTTGATGCCCAGGCTGATGCGCTCGCGGTCCACGTCGACGGCCAGCACGATGGCTTCGACTTCCTGGCCCTTCTTGTAGTTGCGCACGGCGGCATCGCCCGCTTCGTTCCACGACAGGTCGGACAGGTGAACCAGGCCGTCGATGCCGGCAGCCAGACCCACGAACACGCCGAAGTCGGTGATCGACTTGATCGGGCCCTTGACGCGGTCGCCACGCTTGGTGTTTTGCGCAAAATCTTGCCAGGGGTTGGCACGCGTTTGCTTCATGCCCAGCGAGATGCGACGCTTGTCTTCGTCGATGTCCAGCACCATGACTTCGACTTCGTCACCCAGCGACACCAGCTTGGACGGAGCGACGTTCTTGTTGGTCCAGTCCATTTCGGAGACGTGCACCAGGCCTTCGATGCCGGGTTCCAGTTCCACGAACGCGCCGTAGTCAGCAATGTTGGTGACCTTGCCGAACAGGCGGGTGCTTTGCGGGTAGCGGCGCGACACGCCCATCCAGGGATCGTCGCCCAGTTGCTTGATGCCCAGCGAGACACGGTTCTTTTCGGTGTCGAACTTGAGGATCTTGGCGGTGATTTCCTGACCAGCCGTGACTACTTCGCTGGGGTGACGCACGCGGCGCCATGCCATGTCGGTGATGTGCAGCAGGCCGTCGATGCCGCCGAGGTCGACGAACGCACCGTATTCGGTGATGTTCTTGACCACGCCTTGAACGATGGCGCCTTCCTTGAGGGTTTCCATCAGCTTGGCGCGCTCTTCGCCCATCGAGGCTTCCACCACGGCGCGGCGGCTCAGCACCACGTTGTTGCGCTTGCGGTCGAGCTTGATGACCTTGAATTCCAGGGTCTTGTTCTCGTAGGGCGTGAGGTCCTTGGTCGGACGCGTGTCGACCAGCGAGCCGGGCAGGAAGGCACGGATGCCGTTGACCAGAACGGTCAGGCCGCCCTTGACCTTGCCGGAGGTGGTGCCGGTCACGAAGTCGCCGGATTCCAGCGCCTTTTCGAGTGCCAGCCACGAAGCCAGACGCTTGGCGGTGTCGCGCGACAGGATGGTGTCGCCGTAGCCGTTTTCGATGGAGCCGATGGCCACCGACACGAAGTCGCCCACTTGGACTTCGATTTCGCCCTGGTCGTTCTTGAATTCGTCGATCGGCACGTAGGCTTCGGACTTGAGGCCAGCGTTGACCACGACAAAGCTGTGCTCGACGCGCACCACTTCAGCAGTGATGACTTCGCCGGGACGCATTTCCGTGCGTTGCAGCGATTCTTCAAACAGGGCGGCAAAAGATTCAGACATGAAAGTTCCTATCCACGGCAGGGGTTAGCGTCAGCACCATTGCTGTCGTTTTGATTCGAGCCGGGTGGTAGTGCGAGGGTGAGTCGCGGGTTGCGGTTGAACAACCCACGGCGCCTGTGCGCATGCAGCGCGGGCGGGGACGCCATGGGACGGGTGGCAGCCTGGGCGCAGGACGAGGCGGAAAAGCCTTATCGCAACGTTTCGGGCTGCCGGGTTTGCCACCATTCCAGCACCTGGTCGACGGACTGCTCGATCGTCAGTTCCGAGTTGTCCAGAAGGATGGCATCGGCGGCAGGCTTGAGTGGCGCGGTGCTGCGCTGGGTGTCGCGCGCATCGCGTGCTTCCAAGTCGGCACGCAGGTCGGAAAGTATAGCTGAAATCCCCTTGGAAATCAACTGCTTATATCGGCGATCGGCACGCTTGGCCGCGCTGGCCGTCAAAAACACCTTGAGCGGGGCGTCCGGGAAGATGACGGTGCCCATGTCGCGGCCGTCGGCGACCAGGCCGGGCAGGCGCCGAAAGCCGTGCTGCAGCTCGTACAGGCCCTGGCGAACGGCCGGCAGGGCCGAGATGCGCGAGGCCGTGTTGCCCACGTCCTCGGCGCGGATGGCCTCCGTCACGTCTTCGCCGGCCAGCCAGATGCTATCGCCCTGGAAACGCACAGGCAGCGTGCGCGCGATGTCTGCCAGCGCCAGGCCGTCGTCCAGGCCGATGCCCCGGCGCAGCGCGACCAGCGCCGTCAGCCGGTACAGCGAGCCGGAGTCCAGGTGGTGGTAGCCCAGTTGGGCGGCGACGTGGCTGGTGAGCGTGCCCTTGCCCGACGCGGTCGGCCCGTCGATGGTCAGCACCGGGATGGCACCCGGTTGCGCGCGCGCAACACTGAAGAGCGCCTCGAAGTAGTCCGGGAAGGTCTTGCCCACGCACTGCGGGTCGAGGATACGGACGGTGACGCGGTCCGGGTTGAACGTGGCCAGCGAAAAACACATGGCCACGCGGTGGTCGTCGTAGGTGTGGATGGAGGCGGGCTGCCAGCGGCCAGCCGGCAGCGGGTGCACGCGGATGAAGTCGGGGCCGTCCTCCACGGTGGCGCCGAGCTTGCGCAGCTCGGCGGCCATGGCGTCGATGCGGTCGGTTTCCTTGACGCGCCAGCTCGCGATGTTGCGCAGCGTGGTCGGGCCGTCGGCGTACAGCGCCATGACGGCCAGGGTCATCGCCGCATCGGGGATGTGGTTGCAGTCCAGGTCGATAGCCTTGAGCGGCCAAGCCCCGCGCGAGACGGCCAGCCAGTTCGCGCCGCCCGTGACCTGCGCGCCCATGGCGGTGGCGGCTTCGATGAAGCGGATGTCGCCCTGGATCGAGTCGTGGCCCACACCGTTGATGCGCACGGCCTGGCCGTCGGCCGCGGCGATGGCGCCCAGCGCGATGAAGTAGCTGGCCGAGGACGCATCGGCCTCGACGTGGATGTCGCCGGGCGAGCGGTAGCGGCTGCCCGCGGGGATCACGAAGCGCGGCCAGCCTTCGCGCCGCACGTCGATGCCAAAACGCGTGAGAAGCTTGAGCGTGATCTCGATGTAGGGTTTGGAGATGAGTTCGCCCACCACCTCGATGGTCACGTCGCGCGTGTCGGCCACCAGCGGCAGCGCCATCAGCAAGGCGGTGAGGAACTGGCTGGAGACATCGCCGCGCACGGGAATCGGCGCATCGAGCGCGAGCTGCTCGCGCTCGGGCTGGCCGATGCGCAGCGGCGGGTAGCCTTCGTTGCCCAGGTAGTCGATGCGGCAGCCGAGCGCACGCAGCGCATCGACCAGGTCGCCGATCGGGCGCTCGTGCATGCGCGGCACGCCGCTGACCTCGTACTCGCCGTCGAGCAGCGCCAGCGCGGCCGTCAGCGGCCGCATGGCGGTGCCGGCATTGCCCAGGAACAGCTGGGCCTGCGTGCCGCGCGGCAGCCGGCCGCCCAGGCCGGTGATGCGGATGGCGCGGCCCTCGCTGCCGTTGTCTTCGATGCGGCAGCCCAGCGTGCGCAGCGCGTCGAGCATGACGCGGGTGTCGTCCGAGGCCAGCAGGTCATGCACGACGGTCGTGCCTTCGCTGAGCGCGGCCAGCAGCAGCACGCGGTTGGAGATGCTCTTGGAGCCGGGCAACTGGACCGTGCCGGCGGCGTCGGCCAGCGGCGGGATGTCGAGGAAGGGGATGCGGAACATGCGGCGGTGAAGAAAGAAAACCCAGGGCCATCGCCATGCCCGGCCACCAGGGGCCGGGCGGGCAAGCCCGATTATCGGCGGGCGGGCAAGGGCCGCTTCAGCCGTCGTGCGGCGACGTGTTGCCAGGGCCGCCCAGCACCCACGCGGCGCGGGCGTCGGAGGCCTGCTGGATACGGGCTGCCAGCGCATCGCCCGCGCCGGCGCGCAGGTCGGCCTCGATCTGGTCGAGTGCCTGGCGGAAGGCGTGGCTCTGGGCCAGCACCTGGTCGCGGTTGGCCAGCAGCACGTCGCGCCACATGGCGGGCTCGCTGCCGGCGATGCGTGAGAAATCGCGGAAACCCGGGCCGCCCGCCGCCATGAAGGCAGCGCCGTCGGGCTGGTCGAGCAGGCCGTTGACGTAGGCGAAGGCCAGCAGGTGCGGCAGATGGCTCACGGCCGCGAAGGCGGTGTCGTGCTGCGCGGCGTCCATGGTGACGACCTCGCAGCCCACGGCGCGCCACAGCGATGTGGCGCGTGCGACCTGGGCCGACGGGTTCTCGGGCAAGGGCGTGACGACCGCGCGGCGGTCGCGGTAGAGCGTGGCGCTGGCGGCGGCGCTGCCCGCTTTCTCTTTGCCGGCAATCGGGTGGCAGGGCACGAAGTCCGGCAGGCGCGGCCCGAGGTGGGCGCGCGCGGCGGCGATCACGTCGCTCTTGGTGCTGCCCACGTCGATGACGAGCGCGCCGGGCGCCAGCACCGGCGCGATGGCCGCGAAGCTGGGCGCCATCGCACCCACGGGCACGGCCAGCACGACCAGGTCGGCGCCCTGGGCCGCCTGCGCGGCACTGGTGGCGGCCTGGTCGATCACGCCCTGGTCGAGCGCGGCCTGCAGGCTGGCGGGCGTGGTGCTGTAGCCGGTGATGTGCCCGGCGCGTCCGGCTGCGCGCAGCGCCAGCGCAAGCGACCCGCCCATGAGTCCGCAGCCGATGATGGCCACGCGCTGGAAGGGAAGGCTGCTGGCGGACGCGGCAGGCTCAGACATCGCGGCTGACCGCATGCGTGCCCAGGATCCTGCAGAAGGCGCAGTACTGCGCCAGCTCGTCGAGCGCGGCCTTGACGTGCGGCTGGCTCGGGTGGCCTTGCAGGTCAATGTAGAAGTAGTACTCCCACTGGCCCGACTTGGCCGGGCGCGATTCAAAACGCGTCATCGACACGCCGTGCTTCTTGAGCGGCACCAGCAGGTCGTGCAGCGCGCCCGAGCGGTTGGGCACGGACACGACCAGGCTGACGTGGTCATCGCCCGTGGCCAGCGGCAGATCCAGCACCGAGGGCAGGCAGACCACGGCAAAGCGCGTGCGGTTGACCGCGACGTCCTGGATGCCGTGGGCGACCGTGTGCAGGCCGAATTCGGTGGCGGCCTTGAGGCTGGCGATGCCGGCCCAGCCCGGGTTCTCGGCGGCCAGCTTGGCGCCTTCGGCGTTGCTGGAAACCGCGCGCCGCTCGGCGTTCGGCAGGTGGGTGCTCAGCCAGTGGTGGCATTGCGCCAGCGCTTGCGGGTGGGCGCAGACCACCTCGATGCCGTCGAGCGAATTGGACAGCCGCAGCAGGTTGTGGCGCACCATCAGGCTGACTTCGCCCACGATGTGCAGCGGCGAGGTCAGCAGCAGGTCCAGCGTGCGCGCCACCACGCCTTCGGTCGAGTTTTCGACGGGCACGACGCCGAATTCGGCCATGCCGGAGGACGTGGCCTGGAAGATCTCGTCGAAGCTGGCGCAGGGCACACGCGTGATGCTGGTGCCGAAATACTGCACCGCCGCCTGTTCGCTGAAGGTGCCCGCCGGCCCGAGGTAGGCGATGCGGATGGGCGACTCCAGCGCCAGGCAGGCCGAGACGATCTCGCGCCAGACGCCGGCCACGTGCTCGGCACGCAGCGGGCCCGGGTTCTTGCGCTGCAGGCTGGCGATGAGCTGCGCCACGCGGTCGGGGCGAAAGAAGGGCGAGCCTTCGCGCTTCTTGATCTCGCCAACCTGTTCAGCCAGGTGGGCGCGCTGGTTGAGCAGGTCCAGCAGTTGCTGGTCGATGCTGTCGATCTGCTGGCGCAGCGGCGCCAGGGAGGCGTTGGCGTCGGATGCCGAGCCGGTGGGGGCGGCCGGGGTGCTCACGCGCTTTCCTTCTCGAAAGCCTTCATGTAGCCGACCAGCGCCTGCACGCCCTCGATGGGCATGGCGTTGTAGATCGACGCACGCATGCCGCCCACCGACTTGTGGCCCTTGAGCTGCAGCAGGCCGGCCTGATGCGCGCCGGCCAGAAATGCGGCATTGCGCGACTCGTCACGCAACTGGAAGGGCACGTTCATGCGCGAGCGGCAGTTTGGCGAGATGCGGTTGACGTAGAGCTGCGAGCCGTCGATGTAGTCGTACAGCAGCTGCGCCTTGGCGATGTTGCGGCGTTCGATGCCCGCGATGCCGCCTTGCGCCTTGAGCCACTGGAACACCAGGCCGGCCATGTAGATGCCCCAGGTCGGCGGCGTGTTGTACATGGAATCGGCCTCGGCCACGTTCTTGTAGTTGAACGCGGAAGGGCAGGTCGCCAGCGCGTGGCCGAGCAGGTCTTCGCGCACGAACACCAGCGTCAGGCCTGCCGGGCCGATGTTTTTCTGCGCGCCGCCAAAGGCCAGGCCCACGCGGCTCCAGTCGACCGGCCGCGAGGCCATGTGCGAGGAGATGTCGACGACCAATGGGGCGTCGCTGCCCAGCGCCTTGAGGTCGGGCAGCTCGTGGAACTCGATGCCGTCGATGGTCTCGTTGGTGCACAGGTGCACGTAGGCGGCATAGCGCGAGAGCTGCCACTGCTCGGCGGCGGGAATCGTGGTGACGCCGGATTCGGTGTTGTCGGCGGCGATGTGCGCGCTGCAGTACTTGGCGGCTTCCTTGGCCGACTTGCGCGACCAACTGCCCGTGAGCACGAAATCGGCCTTGCCCCCGCGCGAGAGGTTGAGCGGCACGATGGCGTTTTCGCCAATGCCGCCGCCCTGCATGAACAGGATCTTGAACGTGCTGGGCACGGCCAGCAGCTCGCGCACGTCGGCCTCGGCCTGTTCGTAGATCGAGATGAACTCCTTGCCGCGGTGGCTCATCTCCATGACGCTCATGCCCGAGCCATGCCAGTCGAGCATTTCAGCGGCAGCCTGTTGCAGGACTTCGGCGGGCAGGGCCGCGGGGCCTGCCGAAAAGTTGTAGGGGCGTTTCATGGCGGTGGCGACTTCCGAGGGGGCGGTTACTTCTTACTTCTTGGCGGGCGCAGCGGGCTGGGCAGCGCCGCCGGCAGCCGGGGCGGCGCCGTTGCCGGGGCGCACGCCCAGCAGCTTGCCGACGTTCTGCTCCATGGCCGCGATCTTGGGGTCGACCTGGCCGCGGCTGTCGGCCACGACCTTCTCGAGCAGCGCGTTCTGCATCTCGCCAGCGATGTCGCCGTACTTCTTGTTGACGGGCGACTGCAGCCAGGCGATGAGCTGCTTGAGCTCGTCTTCATTGAAATTGGTGTCGAGCAGCGGGCCGATGGTGGTGGGCGCGAGCTTGAGCGCACGGTCGCGCACCAGCGGTGTCGCTTCGTTGACGTACTTCTGGATCTCGGCGCTCACGCCCTTGGCCACCGTCTCGCGCTTGGCTTCGGGCACCTGGGTCTGCAGGATCTGCTGCGAGATCTGGCTGATCTGCACGGCCGGTTCCTCGACGATGCTGCGCGCCAGGCTCTCGATGCTTGCTTGCTGGATCTGGATGACTTGCTGGATCAGTTCCTGCTTGGACTGGGCTTGGGCCAGGCCGGCCGTGGCCAGCAGCGAAGCGGCGACGAGGCCGGTCAGGAGATGTTTTTTCATGGTGATGTGACCTTCCAAAAAATGGGCTGTGATGGGCTGGACAGCGTTGGGCCTTCAGGAGCGCCCAGGGTTCCCCGCCGGGCGCGAGCCGGGCAGGCCGGGCATTGTTCAGCGGGCCGGATCCGCCGCGTCGCTGTCGCCTGCAGAGGGCTCGCCGTCCGGGCTGTCCGCGCCGTCGTCGCTGCCGGCAATCAGGGTCTGGGCATCGTTTTCCACGATACGCTGCAAACCGCTCAGGCGCGAGCCTTCGTCGAGCGAGATCAGCGTCACGCCCTGCGTGGCACGGCCGAGTTCGCGGATCTCCGTCACGCGTGTGCGCACCAGCACGCCGCGGTCGGTGATCAGCATGATCTCGTCGTCGGCGTGCACCAGGGTGGCGGCGACGACCTTGCCGTTGCGTTCGCTCTGCTGGATCGCGATCATGCCCTTGGTGCCACGGCCGTGGCGCGTGTATTCGGTGATGCTGGTGCGTTTGCCGTAGCCGTTTTCGGTGGCCGTCAGCACGCTCTGCTGCTCGTCCTCGGCCACCAGCATGGCGATCACGCTCTGGCCGTCTTCGAGCGTCATGCCCTTGACGCCGCGTGCGTTGCGGCCCATGGGGCGCACGTCGTTCTCATCGAAGCGCACGGCTTTGCCGCCGTCCGAGAACAGCATCACGTCGTGCTGGCCGTCGGTCAGCGCGGCACCGATCAGGTAGTCGCCCTCGTCCAGGCCAACCGCGATGATGCCGGCCTTGCGCGGGTTGGAGAACTCGTCGAGCGCGGTCTTCTTGACGGTGCCCATCGAGGTCGCCATGAAGATGTAGCGGTCGGTCGGGAAGCTGCGGTTTTCGCCGGTCAGCGGCAGCACCACGTTGATCTTTTCGCCGTCCTGCAGCGGGAACATGTTGACGATCGGGCGCCCGCGCGAGCCGCGCGAGCCGGCCGGCACTTCCCAGACCTTGAGCCAGTACAGGCGGCCCCGGTTGGAGAAGCACAGGATCCAGTCGTGCGTGTTGGCGATGAAGAGCTGGTCGACCCAGTCGTCTTCCTTGGTGGTCGTGGCCTGCTTGCCGCGCCCGCCGCGGCGCTGCGCCCGGTACTCGGACAGCGGCTGGCTCTTGATGTAGCCGGTGTGGCTGAGCGTGACCACCATGTCGGTGGGTGTGATCAGGTCTTCGGTGCCCAGGTCCTGCGGGTTGTGTTCGATCACGCTGCGGCGCGCGCCGATCTTGGTCTGGCCGAATTCGGTGCGCAGCGAGGTCAGCTCGTCGCCGATGATGGTCGACACGCGCGCGGGCTTGGCCAGGATGTCGAGCAGATCCTCGATCTCGCTCATGACCTCCTTGTACTCTGCCACGATCTTGTCCTGCTCCAGGCCGGTCAGGCGCTGCAGGCGCATGTTCAGGATTTCCTGGGCCTGCGTCTCCGACAGGCGGTAGAGGCCGTCGTTCTGCAGGCCGAACTCGCGCTCAAGCGACTCGGGACGGTAGTCGTCGGCGTTGACTGCGCCGCCGTCCTCGCGGGTGCGGGTCAGCATCTCGCGCACCAGCGAGCTGTCCCAGGTCTTGGCCATCAGCTCGGTCTTGGCCACGGGCGGCGTCGGCGCGTTGCGGATGATGCGGATGAACTCGTCGATGTTGGCCAGCGCCACGGCCAGGCCTTCGAGCACGTGGCCGCGGTCGCGCGCCTTGCGCAGGTTGTAGATGGTGCGGCGGGTCACCACCTCGCGGCGGTGCTGCAGGAAGACGTGGATCAGGTCGTGCAGGTTGCACAGCTTGGGCTGGCCACCCACCACCAGCGCCACCATGTTGATGCCGAAGGTGTCCTGCAGCTGGGTCTGCTTGTAGAGGTTGTTGAGCACCACCTCGGGCACTTCGCCGCGCTTGAGCTCGATCACCACCCGCATGCCCGACTTGTCGGACTCGTCCTGGATGTGGCTGATGCCCTCGATCTTCTTTTCATGAACCAGCTCGGCGATGCGCTCGAGCAGGTTCTTCTTGTTCACCTGGTAAGGAATCTCGTCGACGATGATGGCCTGGCGCGCGCCCTTGTCGATGTCCTCGAAGTGGCACTTGGCGCGCATGACCACGCGCCCGCGACCGGTGCGGTAGCCCTCGCGCACGCCCTGCAGGCCGTAGATGATGCCGGCCGTGGGGAAGTCGGGCGCCGGGATGATCTCCATGAGTTCATCGAGCGTGGCATCCGGGTTCTTGAGCATGTGCAGACAGGCGTCGACCACCTCGCTCAGGTTGTGCGGCGGAATGTTGGTGGCCATGCCCACCGCGATGCCGGCCGAGCCGTTGACCAGCAGATTGGGCAGGCGCGCCGGCAGCACCAGCGGTTCCTGCTCCGAGCCGTCGTAGTTGGGGCCGAAGTCGACCGTCTCGCGGTCGATGTCGGCCAGCATTTCGTGGGCGACCTTGGAGAGCCTGATTTCCGTGTACCGCATCGCGGCCGCGCCGTCGCCATCGACCGAGCCGAAGTTGCCCTGCCCATCGACCAGCATGTGGCGCAGCGAGAAGTCCTGCGCCATGCGAACGATGGTGTCGTAGACCGCGCTGTCGCCGTGCGGGTGGTACTTACCGATCACGTCGCCGACGATACGCGCCGACTTCTTGTACGGCCGGTTCCAGTCGTTGTTGAGCTCGTGCATCGCAAAGAGCACGCGGCGGTGCACCGGCTTGAGGCCGTCGCGGGCATCCGGCAGCGCGCGCCCGACGATCACGCTCATCGCGTAATCGAGGTAGCTGCGGCGCATTTCCTCTTCAAGACTGATGGGTAGCGTTTCTTTGGCGAACTGAGTCATGAGAGGCACGGATAGATAGGCATGGCCGGTTATTCTAGCCCCCGATGGGCTGTTGCCCTGTAGCAACAAATTGCCCAGTATCCGGTTTCGTCTGACATTTTCTCGGACATCAAGGTTTGGAGCGCGAACAAGCGCTGTGGCACAATGATTTCAGCGTCTTGCATGGTGGTCATGTAAGGCCAAGTTTTTATTTCGCAGCGCGTCTGCGGCCTTTCCCCTAGAGGAGAACCATGAAGAAACTTAATAAAGTGGCAATGTTGCTTGCCTCGGCAGCTTTTGTCTCTGTCGCTGGTGCTCAAGTTACGGCTGCTAACGGCGGCAACGTTGTTGATAACTGGAAAAATGGTACGGGCGAACTGGTCTGGAAGAACGGCACCAACGAATACTGCTGGCGCGATCTGAACTGGACGCCGGCTACCGCCGCCAAGGGTTGCGATGGCGCGCTGGTCGTGGCTCAGGCTCCGGCCGCTGCCCCGGCTCCGGCTCCCGCCGCTGCCGCTCCGGGCCCTGTGGTTGCCGCCTCCAAGGTGACCTACTCCGCCGACGCGTTCTTCGACTTCGACAAGGCAGTGCTCAAGCCCGCTGGTATCACCGCGCTGAACGACCTGGTCGCCAAGATCAAGAACATCAATCTGGAAGTCGTGATCGCTGTCGGCCACACCGACTCCACCGGTCCCGCCGCTTACAACCAGAAACTGTCGGTGCGCCGTGCTGAAGCCGTGAAGGCCTACCTGGTCTCGCGTGGCATCGAACAGAACCGCGTCTACACCGAAGGCAAGGGCGAAACCCAGCCCGTGGCCAGCAACGCCACCCGCCAAGGCCGTGCGCAAAACCGCCGCGTCGAAATCGAAGTGGTTGGCACGCAAGGTCGCTGATCCGCAGATCCGGGTTTCCCGGTTCACGCAAGAAGCCCCGCAATCGCGGGGCTTTTTTTCGTCGGTACGGCGCGGAAGATGAAAGGACGGGCACGCGGCTGTGCCGGATAATGGACGGATGACCGCCGTTCCCCCGTCTTCTTCCCCCAACGTCGATCCCGCCGAACTGGCCAAGTTCTCCGAACTGGCCCATCGCTGGTGGGACACGGAAAGCGAATTCAAACCGCTGCACCAGATCAACCCCCTGCGCTTGAACTGGATCGACCAGCAGGCCTCGCTGGCCGGCAAGCGGGTGCTGGACGTGGGTTGCGGCGGCGGCATTCTGGCCGATGCGATGGCGCGGCGCGGCGCGGCCGAGGTGCTGGGCATCGACCTGGCGACCAAGTCGCTGCGCGTGGCGCAATTGCATGCGCTGGAGACTGAAACCCCGAACATCGCCTACCGCGAGGTCGCCGTCGAGGCGCTGGCGGCCGAGCAGCCCGCGTCGTTCGACATGGTGACCTGCATGGAAATGCTGGAGCACGTGCCCGAGCCCGCTTCGGTGGTGCAGGCCTGCGCGGTCCTGGTCAAACCCGGTGGCTGGGTGTTCTTCTCGACCATCAATCGCAACCTGCGATCCTGGGCACTGGCGATCGGCGCGGCCGAATACGTGCTCAAGATGCTGCCGCGCGGGACCCACGAGTTCGACCGGCTCATCCGTCCGAACGAACTGGCCCGCTGGGCCCGCGAGGCCGGCCTGACGCTGGAGACCACCAGCGGGCTGCAGCACAACCCGCTGACGGGCCGCTACTGGCTGAACGCGGACACGCGCGTCAATTACATGCTGGCAACGCGCAAGGAAACCGCATGAGCGCGACGCTTTCGACCGACTCCCGTGCCGTGCTGTTCGACCTGGACGGCACGCTGATCGACAGCGCGCCCGATCTGGGCGGCGCGGCCAACGACATGCGCGCGGCACGCGGCTTGCACGAACTGCCGTTGGAGGACTACCGGCCGCTGGCGGGCAGCGGCGCGCGCGGCATGTTGTCCGTGGCTTTTGGCCTGGCGCCTGGGCATGCCGACTTCGACGCGCTGCGCGAGGAGTTCTTCAGCCGCTATGAAATCCGCATGACGCAGAACACCCACGTGTTCGATGGCATCGCGGACCTGCTGGGCGCCCTGCAGGCGCGCGGCCTGCGCTGGGGCATCGTGACCAACAAGATGGAGCGCTTCACGCTGCCGCTGGTGCGCTCGATTCCGCTGTTCGCATCGGCCGCGGCCGTGGTCTGCGGCGACACCACGCCGCACGCCAAACCGCACCCCGAGCCCCTGTTCGAGGCCGCGCGCCGCCTGGGCCTGCCGCCCGAACACTGCATCTACGTGGGCGACGACCACCGCGACATCGTGGCCGGCCGGGCGGCTGGCATGCCCACCGTGGCGGCCAATTACGGCTATCTGGGGGCCGTTGATCCGCTGGAGTGGCGGGCCGACTGGACGATTAAATCGCCGCTCGACCTCTTGCAATGTCTGTCATCGTCTTAAAATAGGAAGTTCACGGGGCTGCACTGGTTTCGACGTGGGTTCAGAATCGCCGTGGTGCATGTCGAGCTTGAGTGATGCTCGTAAATCTCTGCTCAAAAAACTAACTGCAAACGACGAACGTTTCGCACTCGCCGCTTAAACACCGGTGAGCCTCGCAACAGCAGGCCAATGGGCTGGGCAAGGGTGCCGCAAGGTGTCCAGGCTGCGAGGTAATCTACATTGGCTGGTCCTGTGCCGGGTACCTTGGCATGGGGCGAGATTCAAGGGTGCTGGCCTGCTTCGTAGCGTGCGACTGCGCGACGTGGTGGGTGAGATCCAAAACAGATCGCTAAACATGTAGAGCTGCGCGAGGAAGGCTGACGGACGGGGGTTCAAATCCCCCCAGCTCCACCATTCAGCACAACGCCACGCAAGGGAAATGCCCTTGCGTGGCGTTTTTTTTGTGGGCTGGCGACACTACACTTGGTTGCCATGGATCAGTCAGCCTTCAAAGTCTCTGCTGCCATTGCTGGTGCATCGTTCATCGCGTCCATCGTTCTGCCGCTCGCCATGTTCCGGCCTACCCTGTCTTCTCACGCGTTGATTGGGGTTCTGCTGTTCAGTGCTCCCTTTGCGCTGGTCCTGCTTGGGCACTTTGATCTTGCCCCCGTTTCACGGACACCCCTATAAGCGATTAACTATCGCAATAGGAGGTGGACGATGACCAAGAGCAAGGCAGGCAGAAAGGGGCAGGAGTTCAGCCTGGAGTTCAGGCAGCAGGCACTGTTGCGAGCGGCCACAGAAGGGGTAACCACGGTGGCTCGTGATCTGGGGTTGCAGCCTGCCCAGCTGTACAGTTGGCGCGCCCAGGCGCGGCGGCACGACCAGGACGATCAGGCACAACGCTTGGAGTTGGCCGAACATGCACGGCTCAAACGTGAAGTGGCGCGGCTGGAGGAGGAGAACGCTTTC
>WNDQ01000052.1 GCA_009912175.1 Paracidovorax wautersii
CGTCCGAGCCTGGGTCCGTTTGGACGGTATACGCTTGCGCCAAGCATAGTAGCCGCTTGGAGACACCGACAGCACTCGGCACATCAGACGCACCCTGAATGTGCCTTCGTGCGCTTTCATCGTTGCGCACTTCACTTGGGCTGTTTGGCGAAGTACGCCGCCGCTTTTTTTAGGAAAGCGTTCTCCTCCTCCAGCCGCGCCACTTCACGTTTGAGCCGTGCATGTTCGGCCAACTCCAAGCGTTGTGCCTGATCGTCCTGGTCGTGCCGCCGCGCCTGGGCGCGCCAACTGTACAGCTGGGCAGGCTGCAACCCCAGATCACGAGCCACCGTGGTTACCCCTTCTGTGGCCGCTCGCAACAGTGCCTGCTGCCTGAACTCCAGGCTGAACTCCTGCCCCTTTCTGCCTGCCTTGCTCTTGGTCATCGTCCACCTCCTATTGCGATAGTTAATCGCTTATAGGGGTGTCCGTGAAACGGGGGCAAGATCACCGAGGGCATGACCTCGCCCGCGGCCTATGCCCAGAGCTATCGATTCCGGGTGCTGATCGAGCCGGCCGGCATCCTGGAGCCCACCTTCAGGCTGGACGTCAACCGGATCCGCGTCTGCCGCGAGGAACAGCAGGCCCTGGTCGACGGCGCGGTGTACGAGGTCTCGCCCGCGCAGATCTTCGATGCCAACACCCGGCTGCACGAAACCATTGCCAGTTGCTCGGGCAATGCCTTCATCCTGGACTCGCTGCGGCGGCTCAACCGCATCCGCCGGCTGATGGAATACCGCAAGGCCGTGGACCGGGATCAGGCGCTGCGCCGCTGCAAGGAACACCTGACGCTGGTGGACCTGCTGCTCGACGGCCAACTGGAGCAGGCGAGCGACTTCATGCGGGTGCACCTGCGCGATGCCGCCCGCGAGAAGCAGGGCGCGGCCAGGCCGGGCGAGCGCACACGCTAAAATCGCGGTCTCCCATCTCCCGCCCTGGCCGTCCTGGCTTGCCGCCGACCGCCCGGGCCACAACCAGGCCACCCTGACCGTGACCCCGCATCTCTCGATCTACGAAGGCGCCGCCCCCGGCATCAACGCGCTGTCCTCCTTCCGTGCCCAGCAACTGCTGCCCCGCCTGCAGGCCATCCACGACAAGATCACCGGCATCCATGCCCGCTTCGTGCACGTGGCCCTGTTCGACGGCGCGCCCGACGCGCAGACCGAGGCCAAGCTGGCGGCGCTGCTGAGCTACGGCGAGCCCTACGTGGCGCCCACCGAGTTCTCCGACGGCGGCGTGATCCTGGTCAGCCCGCGCATCGGCACGGTCTCGCCCTGGGCCTCCAAGGCCAGCGACATCGCCCACAACTGCGGGCTGGCGGTGCGTCGCATCGAGCGCGCCACCGAATACGTGCTGACCTTCAAGACCGGCCTGCTGGCGGGCAAGCCTAGCCTGACCGAGGCGCAGCGCGCCCAGATCGGCGCGCTGCTGCACGACCGCATGACCGAAAGCGTGATGTACGACCGCGACCAGCTCGCGCGTTTGTTCACGGCACTGGAAGCCGCGCCCATGGCCACGGTGGACGTGGTGGGCGGCGGCCAGGCCGCGCTGGAAGCGGCCAACACCGAATTCGGCCTGGCGCTGGCCGCTGACGAGATCGACTATCTGGTCGATGCCTTCACCAAGCTCGGCCGCAACCCGACCGACGTCGAGCTGATGATGTTCGCGCAGGCCAACAGCGAACACTGCCGCCACAAGATCTTCAACGCCAAGTTCACGATCAATGGCGAGGACATGCCCAACAGCCTGTTCGGCATGATCCGTCACACGCACAAGACCGCGCCGCAGCACACGGTGATCGCCTATGCCGACAACGCCTCGGTGATGGAAGGTTATGTGCAGGAAAAATTCGTGGCCCGCAGCGCAGGCGAGGGCGCTTCGCCCAGCTACGCCAAGGCCGAGGAACTGCGCCACGTGCTGATGAAGGTCGAGACGCACAACCACCCGACGGCGATCTCACCTTTCCCGGGCGCGGCCACGGGCGCGGGCGGCGAGATCCGCGACGAAGGCGCGACCGGCCGCGGCTCCAAGCCCAAGGCCGGTCTGACGGGCTTCACCGTCTCCAAGCTCTGGCCCGAACAGGGCGACGACTACGGCCGCCCCGAGCACATCGCCAGCGCGCTGCAGATCATGACCGAAGGCCCGCTGGGTGGCGCGGCCTTCAACAACGAATTCGGCCGGCCCAACCTGACCGGCTATTTCCGCGAGTACGAGCAGACCGTGGCCGGCGAGCGCCGCGGCTACCACAAGCCCATCATGATCGCCGGCGGCGTGGGCACCATCGACGCGCGCCTGACGCAGAAGATCGTGTTCCCGGCCGGCAGCCTGCTGATCCAGCTCGGCGGCCCCGGCATGCGCATCGGCATGGGCGGCGGTGCGGCCAGCTCCATGGCGGCAGGCGCCAACGCTGCTTCGCTGGACTTCGACTCGGTCCAGCGCGGCAACCCCGAGATCGAACGCCGCGCGCAGGAAGTCATCAACCACTGCGCCAACCTGGGCGAGGCCAACCCCATCCTGGCCATCCACGACGTGGGCGCGGGCGGCCTGTCCAATGCCTTCCCCGAACTGGTCAACGACGCCGGCCGCGGCGCGCGGTTTGACCTGTCCAAGGTGCAACTGGAAGAGTCCGGCCTGGCGCCCAAGGAAATCTGGAGCAACGAGAGCCAGGAACGCTACGTGATGGCCATCGCGCCCGAATCGCTGGCGCAGTTCCAGGCCTTCTGCGAGCGCGAGCGCTGCCCTTTCGCCGTGATCGGCGTGACGACCGAGCAGCGCGATCTGTCCGTGGTCGAAAGCGACGCGGCCGAGGCCGCCGGCCAGCTCGCGCCGGTAGCCATGGCCATGGACGTGCTGCTGGGCAAGCCGCCCAAGATGCACCGCGACGCGACCACCGTCGAGCGCCAGTTCCAGCCGCTGGACCTGACCGGCGTGGCGCTGCAGGACGCCGTGATCCAGGTGCTGGCGCACCCGACGGTGGCCTCCAAACGTTTCCTGATCACCATCGGCGACCGCACGGTGGGCGGCCTCACGCACCGCGACCAGATGGTCGGCCCCTGGCAGGTGCCGGTGGCCGACGTGGCCGTCACGCTGGCTGATTACAAGGGCTTTGCGGGCGAGGCCATGTCCATGGGCGAGCGCACGCCGCTGGCCGCCTTCGACGCGCCCGCTTCGGGCCGCATGGCCGTCGCCGAAGCCATCACCAACCTGCTGGCCGCGCCGATCGAGCTGTCGCGTGTCAAGCTGTCGGCCAACTGGATGGCCGCCTGCGGCGAGCCGGGCGAAGACGCCGCGCTCTACCGCACGGTCGAGGCCGTCGGCATGGAACTGTGCCCGGCGCTGGGCATCTCGATCCCCGTGGGCAAGGACTCGTTGTCCATGCGCACGCAGTGGAAGGACGAGGGCACGGCCAAGAAGGTGACCGCGCCCGTTTCGCTCATCGTCTCGGCCTTCGCCACGCTGGCCGACGTGCGCGGCACGCTCACGCCGCAGCTCGACGCCGAGGTGGCCGACAGCAGCCTGATCCTGGTCGACCTGGGCGCCGGCCAGCACCGCATGGCCGGCTCCGTGCTGGCGCAGGTGCTGGGTCAGGAAGGCAGCGAGGTGCCTGACCTCGACAACCCGCAGGACCTGGTCAACCTGGTCAACGCCGTCAATGAACTGCGCGCCGGCGGCAAGCTGCTGGCCTACCACGACCGCAGCGACGGCGGCCTGCTGGCCACGGTGGCTGAAATGGCTTTTGCCGGCCACATCGGTGTCTCGCTCAACGTCGACATGCTGGTCACCGAAGGCGACGGCATCAGCGACAGCCGCATGGAAACGGGCGACGCCAAGAACTGGGCGCAGCAGACCAGCGGCCGGCGCGAGGAACTCACGCTCAAGGCGCTGTTCGCCGAAGAACTGGGCGCCGTGCTGCAAGTGCGCACCGAGGACCGCGACGAGGTGCTGCGCACGCTGCGCGCCCACGGCCTGGGCCGCCACACCCACGTGGTCGGCAAGACCCGCCCGGTTTCGTCCCCGGTGGACGCCGGCAAGGGCCAGTTGCAGGTCTGGCGCGACGCCAAGCCGGTCTTCACGGCCGAGTTGGCCGATCTGCACCAGGTCTGGGACAGCGTGAGCTGGAAGATCAACCAGCAGCGCGACAACCCCGCCTGCGCCGACAGCGAACACGCCCTGGCGGGCAAGGTGGACGACCCCGGCCTGCACGTGGCGCTGACGTTCGACCCGGCCGAGGACGTGGCCGCGCCTTACCTGAACCTGGCGCGCCCCCGCGTCGCCATCCTGCGTGAGCAGGGCGTGAACTCGCACGTCGAGATGGCGTATGCGTTCGACGCCGCTGGTTTCGAGTCGGTCGACGTGCACATGAGCGACCTGCAGGCCGGCCGCGCCAGCCTGGCCGACATGAAGGGCATCGTCGCCTGCGGCGGCTTCAGCTACGGCGACACGCTGGGCGCCGGCATCGGCTGGGCGCGCTCGATCACCTTCAACGAAGGGCTCAACGCGCAGTTCCAGGCTTTCTTCGCGCGCACCGACACCTTTGGTCTGGGCGTGTGCAACGGCTGCCAGATGTTTGCGGAACTGGCCGACATCATCCCCGGCGCCGAAGCCTGGCCGCGCTTCACCACCAACCAGAGCGAGCGTTTCGAAGCCCGCCTGAGCCAGGTCGAAGTGCTCGATTCGCCCAGCCTGTTCTTCGCCGGCATGGCCGGCAGCCGCCTGCCCATCGCAGTCGCGCACGGCGAGGGCTACGCCAACTTCGCGCGCCGCGGCAACCCCGACCAGGTGGTCGCCGCCATGCGCTACGTGGACCACCACGGCCAGCCGACCGAAACCTACCCGCTCAACCCCAATGGCAGCCCCGGCGGCCTGACAGCGGTCACCACGGCCGACGGCCGCTTCACCGCCCTGATGCCGCACCCCGAGCGCGTCTTCCGCAACATCCAGATGAGCTGGACGTCGGGCGACGCCAGAGCCGCCAGCCCGTGGCTGCGCATCTGGCGCAATGCGCGCAAGTGGGTGGGGTGATCCACGGCATTGGCGGCTGCGGTTGTTGAACCGCGCTGCCTGAGGCAACAAAGCAGGAAGGCCGATTTCTCGTCAGGGAAATCGGCCTTCTTGTTGAGGGATGGGATCGGCTTAGAACCTGAGCGATCCAAGGCGCGTCACACCGCTTGCACCTCGAACGCCGCCGGGTCGCGGTCGGTGGCGCGCAGTTCGTACTTGAAATGCAGGCCGATGCGCAGGTCGTCGCGCTCCAGGCCGGCGAGGTGGCTGTGGTGGAAGAAGACGTTGCTGTCGTCGTCCGGGTCGTCTGGTTTGATGAAGCCGTAGTCGCGCTGCGTGCGCAGGTTGACGATGGTGCCGGTGTGCCAGTGGCGGCCGGGGCGCCGGGCGCGGTCCTGCGGCTGGGGGCGGGTGTCGCGCGGTTCCTGGCGGGGCACGAAGATGGCGTCGATCAGCGGGTCGTGGCTGCGCGTGTCGATTTCCTGGTGCATCAGGATGGGGTAGTTGGCGTGCTCGATCAGGTCGTAGGAGACGCGGCTGTTCTTGGTCTGGCCTTCGTGTTCGTAGCTGAATTCCCAGCCCAGCACCATCACGCGCACGCCCAGGGTGTTGAGCTTGCGCACCAGGGGCACGAAGTAGGCGTCGCCGGTCAGCAGCACGATGACGTCGGGTTTTTTCAGGCTGGCGTATTCGTAGGCTTCGAGCGCGGGCAGCACGTCGACGCGTTTTTCCTCGAAGCTGCCGTCGGGGCGTGTGGCCAGTTGCTGGTGGTGCTGCACGACGCCTGCGCGCATGAGCACGTCGTCGAACACGCGTTCGGCATAGAGCCGGTCCTGTTCCATGGCCTGCTGCGCGTTGAGCCGGCCGCGGAAGTGCGCGGCGTCGACGATGCGGCAATGGTCGACGTCGATTTTTTCGTGGCGCGCGGTTTCCGCCTCGATGAACTGGTGCAGCCCCTTGATCGACAGGTGCGCGCGGCGCGCGTGCTGCATCAGGTAGTAGGTGCGGACTTTGGCCAGGTAGGTGCCGTCGTAGAAGACGGCGATCCGGCATTGCTTGTTGGGCATCGGCAGGCAGGGCGCTCGCCGGTGGTCAAGGCGGGTCGCCAGGAAGGGGGCGTTGAGGGCGTGGGGAGCGAGAACGGCGTTCGCGCAAGTTCGCCATCATAAGCCCGCGGCCTGGCCGGGCCTCCCGCGTTCAGGTGGCCTGGCTGCTGAGCACGACCGTCGTGCCGCGCGGGGTGCGCAGGGTCGCGCGCAGCTCGGGCGTGGCCTGGTGCTGCGGCCGCGGCTCGACACCCAGGTCGCTGAACAGGGCGGCCAGCCCGTCCGCGTCGGGGTGCCGCACTTCGAAGTCGACCAGTTCCAGTCCGCCGGGCGCTCTGGCGGCCGGGTGGGGCGAGTCCTGCCAGTCGATGTAGAAGGGCGCGTACCGGCCGAAACGTGTGCCGGCCGTATGGCCCAGCCGCCAGCGCAGCAGGCTGCCGTCGGGCTGCTGGCGGCTGCCGGGCACGGGGCCCTGGAACGGCCAGTCGCGCGCGGTGGCGGCGGCGCCCAGCCCTTCCAGGTCGTTGTGGGCGACGGCAAAGGTGATCAAGGTGGGCGCACGCACGTCGGCCACGGCCCGGGCGACGCCGCTTTCGCGTGTGGAATCGGGCTGGGCCGGATCGGGGCCGATCAGCTCGATGTACTGGCGCGGACCCAGCGACACCAGCGCATTGCGTGTGCCACGGCCGGGGTGTTCGCCGCCGAAGGCGGGGCGCACGACGGTCAGTTGTTCGAAATGGTCGATGGCCTGGTCCAGATCGGGGACGGCCCACAGCAGGTGGTCAAGTATCGGCATCGAAAGCTCCTGGGTTGTTTCAAGGATGACAGATCAGGGTATTACGCCTGGCGATAGGCGGGCACCGGCGTTGCCAACGAGGGCAGTGCGGTGGCCGCAGCCGCCAGTCCGGCATGGCGCTGGCCCGGAATGGCGCCGAGCAGCTCGCGCGTGTAGTCGCTGCCGGGGTTCTCGAACACCTGCTCGACGGGGCCGGCATCGACCACACGGCCGTTGTGCAGCACGGACACGGTGTCGGCGATCTGGCGCACCACCGCCAGGTCGTGCGAGATGAACAGGTAGGTCAGGCCCAGCTCGCGCTGCAGGCGGTCGAGCAGCGCGAGGATCTGGGCCTGCACGGTGACATCGAGCGCCGAGACCGCTTCGTCGAAGACCACGACCTCGGGCTGCAGCACCAGCGCGCGGGCAATCGCCACACGCTGGCGCTGGCCGCCCGACAGCGCACGCGGGCGGCGCTGGAGCAGCTCGGGCGGCAGGCCCACGCGCGCCAGGATGTCGCGCACGCGGTGATCGCGCTCGGCGCGGGCAAGCCGCTCGAAGTTCAGCAGTGGCTCCTCGATGATCTGGAAGACGCTCTGGCGCGGGTCGAGCGAGGAGAACGGGTTCTGGTGCACCAGCTGGATCTTGCGCCGCCAGCGCCGCAAGGCTTCGCCGCGCAGCGTGGTGACGTCGACGCCCTCGACCACGATGCGGCCCGACGTCGGGCGGCTGAAGCCGACGATGTCGCGGATCGTCGTTGTCTTGCCCGAGCCCGACTCGCCGACGATGGCGTGCGTGGTGCCGCGCGCAACCGTGAGCGACAGGCCGTCGACCGCCCGGAATGGCTGGCGCTGGCCCGCGACGTCAAAGGCGTGCACCAGCTGGTCCACGACGATGGCGGGCTGCGTATCGCGCACGCTGCCGTCGGCCGGGTTGCGCGCGGGCGGCGGCACGCGCCGGCTGCCACCGGCAAGGGAAGGGGCGTCGGCCAGCAACTGGCGGGTGTAGTCGCTGCCCGGCTGGCGCAGCAGCGCGCGCGTCGGGCCTTGCTCCTGGATGCGCCCGCCCTTGAGCACCACCAGCCGGTTGGCACGGTCGGCCGCCACGCCCAGGTCGTGTGTGACCAGCAGCACGGCCGTGCCATGGGCCTGGCGCAGCTCGTCGATGAGGTCGAGGATGCGGCGCTGCACCGTCACGTCGAGCGCGCTGGTGGGTTCGTCGGCAATGATGAGCGCGGGCTTGAGCGCGATGGCAATGGCGATCAGCACCCGCTGGCGCATGCCGCCCGAGAGCTCGTGCGGGTACTGGCGGGCGCGCAGCGCGGGCTGCGACAGGCCGACCTGCGCGAGCAGCTCGATCACCTGCGCGGCAATCGCGCGGCGGTCGCCCCAGCGGTGCAGCTGCAAGATCTCGCCGACCTGCGCACCCACCGTCTTGACGGGGTTGAGCGAGCTGGTCGGGTCCTGCGGAATCAAGCTCACGAGCGAGCCGCGGATGCCGTCCAGGCGCCGTGGCGACCAATGCGTGATGTCGGTGCCGTTGAGCAGGATGCGGCCGGACAGCAGTTGCCCGTTGTCGGGCAGCAGGCCGATCACCGACTGCGCGGTGGTGGTCTTGCCCGAGCCGGATTCGCCGACCAGGGCGACGACTTCGCCCGGGCGCACGTCGAAGCTCACGTCGTGCACGACCGGGGTGGCCTGGCCGCGCTCGCCATAGCCGATCACGACGTCAGTCAGCGACAGCACGGGGGGCCGGATGGTGCTGGAGGTGCTCATGGCCGCTGCTGCCCCTGACCGATGGCCGCGCTGATGCGGTTGGCCGACAGCACGACCAGCACCACCATCACGCCGGGAACGGTGGTCAGCCACCAGGCGGTGGCCAGGTAATTGCGTCCTTCGGCGATCAGCAGGCCCCATTCGGGCGTGGGCGGCGGCGCGCCGTAGCCCAGGAAACCCAGCGTCGAGATCGACAGGATGGCCGAGCCGAATTGCAGCGCCGCCAGGCCGATCACCGAGGTCAAGGAATTGGGCAGCACATGGCGCCACAGCACCGGGCCGAAACGCCCGCCGCTGCCAAAGGCCGCCTCGACGTATTCGGAGCGACGCACGCGCACCACCTCGGAGCGCACCAGCCGGGCGAAGCTGGCGACCGAGGCCACGCCCACCGCAATGGCCGCGTTGATGGTGCCAAAGCCCAGGATGATGATGATGGCCAGCGACAGCAGCAGCGCCGGCACCGACAGCAGCACGTCGACCAGGCGCATGAGCGCATCGTCCACAAAACCGCCGACGGCGCCCGTCACCAGCCCCAGCAGGGTGCCCAGCACCAGCCCGACGGCCACGGCCACGAAGGCGCCCGACAGCGAGTGCACGGCGCCGTGCACCAGACGCGCATAGACGTCGCGGCCCAGCGCGTCGGTGCCCAGCCAGTGCGCGGCGCCGGGCGCCTGCAGTTGCTGGCCGGCCAGGCCTTGCACGGGGTTGACCTGGGTGAACAGCGTCGGCGCCAGCGCCCACAGCGCCGCGAGGGTGATGACGGCCCAGGCCAGCCACAGTGTGACGGGCTGGGCCCGCAAGGCGCGCAGGGTGCGCCAGGCACGCGTGCGCGCAGGGGGTGGCTGCGTGCCGGCGCGTGGAATCGAGGAAAGCGCGCTCATGGTTCAGCCCTCCAGCTTGGTGCGCAGGCGTGGATCGAGCACGGGGTAGAGCAGATCCACGGCGAGGTTGATGAGGACGAAGGCGGTGGCCGAGACCACCACGATGGCTTGCAGCACGGCCGTGTCCTGGTTGCCCACGGCGCGTTGCGTGAGGCTGCCCAGGCCGTTGAGGCCGAACACGGCCTCGGTCACCACGGCGCCGGCCAGCAGTTCGCCGAACAGGATGCCGGCGATGGTGAGCGTGGGCAGCACCGCTTTGCGCGCCACGTGCCGCCACAGCACCCAGGTGCGGCTGGCGCCTTTGGCGCGGGCGACGGCCACGAAGGGCTGGGCCAGCACGGCGTCGATGTTGCGGATCAGGATCTGCGCCAGCGGCGCCGAGATCGGCACGGCCAGCGTCAGCGTCGGCAGGATCAGGCCTTCCCACGGTCCCGGATTGATGACCGGCACCCAGCCCAGCCGGAACGAGAAGATCTGGATCAGCATGATGCCCAGCCAGAACACCGGCACCGAGATGAACAGCGAAGGCAGCGTCTGCAAGGCCGCGCGCAGCCAGCCAAAGCCCACCTGGTTGGACACGAAGGCCAGCACCACGGCCAGCACCGCGGCGCTCAGGAAACCGAACAGCGCCAGCCGCAGCGTCGGGGGCAGGCTGGCGGCCAGCGACTGGGCCACGGGCACGCCCGCTTCGATGGAGTAGCCGAAGTCGCCGTGCAGGAAGTTCAGCAGCGTGTGGCCGTACTGCCGCCACACCGGCGTGTCGGCGCCATAGGCGGCGCGGATGTCGGCCAGTTGCTCGGGGCTCAGCCCCAATTCAGGGGCGAGGAACTTGATGAGCACCGCATCGCCTGGCAGCAGCTGGAGCAGCACGAAGGAGGCCGTGAAGGCCGCCCACAGCACCAGCAAGGCCTGGCCGACGCGGCGCGACAGATACTGTTTCATGATCGGTAGGCTCAGTGCGGGGCCAGCCAGGTCTGGTAGAAGCTCGGGCGGCCCACGGCCTCGAAGCCGATCTCGCGCACCCACGGCGCGCCGGCAAAAACCTGCGGCTCTTCGAACAGCGGGATCACATAGGCCTGCTCGATCAGGTAGCGCTGGACGTCTTGCGTCAGCGCCAGGCGGCGGGCGGTATCGGGCTCCTGGGCGATGGCCTCGAAAAGGCCGTTGAGCTTGGGGTCGACGAAGGACTTGACCTTCTGGCTGGTGCCGCCCTTTTGCAGCAGCAGGTTGCGGTTGGTCGGGTAGTAGTTGCTCTTGATCACGTCCGGGTCGGCGCGGCCGACCATGGCGGGGATGAGCGCGGTTTTTTCTGGGTCCAGGCTGTCGATGGTCTTGCTGCCCAGGTCGCCCGACAGCACGTTGAGCTTGACGCCCACAGCCGCCCACTGCTGGGCCACCAGCTGCAGCACGTCGCGGTTCTGCAGGTAGTTGAGCGACTCGTAGGTCGACAGCGCCAGCCGCTGGCCGTCCTTGGTGCGGATGCCGTCCGCGCCCGGTGTCCAGCCGGCCTCGTCGAGCAGCGCGCGGGCCTTGTCGGCGTCGTGGGCGAGCTGGCTCGAGAGGTCGACAAAGCCCGCGGCGCTGGAGACGATCACGCCCTTGGCCAGCGGGTAGTTGGCGGTGAACAGCGTGTCGACGACGGCCTTGGCGTCGGTCGCGTGCAGCAGCGCGCGGCGCACACGCACGTCGGCCACGAGCGGGTTGTCGGGCCGGAAGGCCAGGCTGTCGTTGACGCCGCGTGTGGAGGCGGCGTAGATCGGAAAACGCCGCTCGGCCACGCGTTTTTCGTCGTAGGCCTGGACCTGCCGGATAAAACCCGCCTGGCCCGCGAGCAGCGCGCCAATGCGCACGCTGTCTTCGGGCGTGACGATGATCTTGATTCCGTCGAGCCGCGCACGGCCCTGGTGGGCCAGCTTGGCCGGGCCCCAGTTGTAGTCGGTGCGGGCCTTGAGCGTGACTTCCTTGCCCAGCACTTCGCCCGCGACCACAAAGGGGCCGGAGCCGACGATTTTGGTGGCGTCGCCCAACTCGTCGAGCGACAGCGCCAGCGTGGCGGGCGAGACGATGCCCGAGCCGATGACCGCCGTGCCCTGCAGGAAACCGGGCGAGGGGTTCTTGAAAAAGAACTTGACCGTCAGCGGGTCGACGACTTCGCTGCGCGCGTAGTTGTTGATGACCTCGGAAACCGGCTGTTTGAGCGCCTTATTGCCCAGGCCATAGGTGTCGAAATTCTTGGCCACGGCGGCGGCGTCCAGCGGCGTGCCGTCGGAGAAGGTCACGCCGGGGCGCAGCTTGAAGGTGTATTCGGTGGCGTTGGCGTTGACGGTCCAGGACTCGGCCAGCCAGGGCTCGATCTCCAGGGTGGCTGGGTTCTGGTAGGTCAGCTTGTCGGTGACCTGGTTGAGGATGCCGCCGTTGGGGTAGAAGCCGCCGGCCGGCGGGTACAGATTGGTGTGGGCCTGCTGCTCCAGGTAGACCAGTGTGCCGCCGACGACGGGCTCGTTCGCCGCCGTGGCCGGGGCCTGTTCACTGGCGTTGCGGGAGCAGCCTAGCAGCAGGGCGGTGGCCAACACGGAAAGACCCAGCGACGCAACAGCGCGGCGGCGCAACGGAAAAGACAACGGCAACGGCAACGGCAACGGCAAGCGACCCCCTCAGTGGAAATAAAAAGGGCAGGCCGCGCGCAGCAGGTGCGCCGGGCCTGCCCGTGCAGATGAGCAGCGGCGATATCTTGCGGTGCCCGCGCTGTTTGCAGAAGGTCGGGTTGCTCAGTTGTTTACAAGCTTTCCAAATATGGATGGCTCAGCCCGCGCCGTGCGTCGTCACCCCGCGCGCGACTTGCGCCATGGCCTTTTCCCGCACCGGCAGCGCGGCGCTGGATTCGGTGAGGTAGACCGCCACCACGATGGGCGCGCGGCCCGGCGGCCAGTAGAGGCCCACGTCGTTGGTCGATCCGTGGGCGCCGGTGCCCGTCTTGCTACCCAGGCGCCAGCCTTCGGGCAAGTCGGCGCCCAGCCGCTGGCGGTTGGTGCTCGTGGCCTGCAGCCACTGCGCGAGCTGGGCGCGGCTGACCGGTGACAAGGCATCGCCGAGCACGGTGCGCTGGAGCGACTGGGCCATGGCGCGCGGGCTGGTGGTGTCGCGCGGGTCGCCCGGGGTCGATTCGTTGAGCGCGGGCTCGCGCCGGTCCAGGCGGGTCACGCTGTCGCCCAGGCCGCGCGCATAAGCGGTCAGGCCCGCCGGGCCGCCCAGGGTGTCGAGGATCAGGTTGGCGGCGGCGTTGTCGCTGACCGTGATGGTGGCGTGGCACAACTCGGCCAGCGTCATGCCGCCGCGGCCGGCGTGGGGCTCGGTCAGGGGCGAGTGGGGCAGCAGAACGTCGCGGCCATAACGGATGCGCCGCGACAGCTGTTCCTGGCCCTGGTCCACGCGGTGCAGCACGTGCGCGGCGGCCAGCCATTTGAAGGTGCTGCACATCGGAAAACGTTCGTCCAGCCGGTACCCGTCGAGGCGGCCGGTGGCGGTGTCGAGCACGGCCACGCCCAGGCGGCCCGCGCTGTCGGCCTCGATCTTTTGCCACCGGGCGTTGTGTGCCTGCGGGTCGTTCACGCTGGCGGCGTGGGCCGGGGCCAGCCAGGGCAGGGCGGCGACGGTGCTCAAGGCAAGGCGGTGCAGGTCACGGCGGCGCATCATGAAAAAGAGTCTCCTTGGAAATGGGCGGGGGAAGGTCCGCGCATGCTACGCGCTCTGCCGGCAACAAACGCCATGCTCAGCGCACGCTGGCCTGGAGTTCTTCGCGGGCCCGCCTGGCGGCCTGGACCATGTTGCCCAGCGCGGCTTCGGTTTCGGGCCAGCCGCGGGTCTTGAGGCCGCAGTCGGGGTTGACCCACAGGTTGGCGGCGGGCACGACCTGGGCGGCCTTGCCCAGCAGGCGCACCATCTCGTCGATGGTGGGCACGCGCGGCGAGTGGATGTCGTAGACGCCCGGGCCGATCTCGTTGGGGTATTGGAAGTCGCCAAAGCCGCGCAGCAGTTCCATGTCGGAGCGGCTGGTCTCGATGGTGATGACGTCGGCGTCCATGGCGGCGATCTCGGGCAGGATGTCGTTGAACTCGCTGTAGCACATGTGGGTGTGGATCTGCGTGTCGTCCTTCACGCCCGAGGCGCTGATGCGGAAGGCGCGCGTGGCCCACTTCAGGTAGTCCTTCCACTGGGCGCGGCGCAGCGGCAGGCCCTCGCGGATGGCCGGCTCGTCGATCTGGATGATGCCGATGCCGGCAGCTTCCAGGTCGACCACCTCGTCGCGGATGGCCCAGGCGATCTGCTCGGCCGTGGTGCTGCGCGGCTGGTCGTCGCGCACGAAGGACCACTGCAGGATGGTGATGGGGCCGGTCAGCATGCCCTTTATGGGCAGCCGGGTCAGGCTCTGCGCGTACGTCGTCCATTCGACCGTCATGGCCGTGGGGCGCGAGACGTCGCCATAGATGACCGGCGGCTTCACGCAACGCGAGCCGTAGCTCTGCACCCAGCCGTTCTGCGTGAAGGTGAAGCCCGCGAGCTGTTCGCCGAAGTACTCGACCATGTCGTTGCGCTCGGCCTCGCCGTGCACCAGCACGTCCAGGCCCAGCGTTTCCTGCTTGGCCACGGCCAGGGCGATCTCGGCCTGCATCTGGGTGCGGTAGCGCGTGGCGTCGAGCTGGCCGCGCTTGAAGGCGGCGCGCGCGGCACGGATCTCGGCGGTCTGCGGGAAGGAGCCGATGGTGGTGGTCGGCAGCGCCGGCAGCTGGAAACGCTCGCGCTGCAGCTGCTGGCGGCGGATGAAGGGCGTGTTGCGGCGGTCCGCATCCACCGGGGCGGCGCCCAGGCGGGCGGCGACGGTCGGGTTGTTCACGCGGGTGCTGGCGCGGCGGCTGGCCATGGCCAGTCGCGCGGCCTGCAGCTCGCCGGCTACGGCGTCGGCCTGGCCGCTGGCGGCCGCCTGCAGCACGCGCAGTTCGCCGAGTTTTTCGGCGGCAAAGGCCAGCCACGACCGGGTCTCGGCGTCGAGCCGGGTTTCGGCCTGCAGGCTGAAGGGCACGTGCAGCAGCGAGCACGACGGTGCCAGCCACAGCTCGCCCGGGTGCTTGGCGGCCACGGCCGTCAGGCGCTCCAGCGCGGTGTCGAGGTCGGCGCGCCAGATGTTGCGGCCGTCGATCAGGCCGACCGACAGCACCTTGTGGCTGGGCAGCCAGTCGCTCACGCCGACCAGTTCCTCGGGGGCGCGCACGGCGTCCACGTGCAGGCCGGCCACGGGCAACTGGCAGGCCAGGCGCAGGTTGTCCTGCAGCGGCGCGAAGTAGGTTGCCAGCAGCAGCTTGACGCCCGCGCGGTTGAGCTGCCAGTAGGCCGGTTCGAATGCATGGCGCCAGTGGTCGGGCAGGTCCAGGCCCAGGATGGGCTCGTCGATCTGCACCCATTGCACGCCCTGGGCCTTGAGCCTGGCCAGGATCTGCTCGTACACGGCCAGCAGTTGGGGCAGCAGCGAGAAACGGTCGAAGCCTTCGGCCTTTTCCTTGCCCAGGTAGAGGAAGCTCAAGGGGCCGAGCAGCACGGCCTTGACCTTGTGGCCCAGCGCCTGCGCCTGGGCGACTTCGTCGAACAGGCGGCTGCTGGCCAGCGAAAAGCGCGTGGCGGGCGTGAACTCGGGCACCAGGTAGTGGTAGTTGGTGTCGAACCACTTGGTCATCTCCAGCGCGAACTGGCTGGCGTGCGACGTTTCCTGTGCGTTGCAGCCGCAGCCTTCGCCGTGCGGGTGGCCGTCGCTGCTGGCGCCGCGCGCCATGCGGAAATAGCGCTGCAGCTCGGGCTCGGTGCCGGCAAAGCCGTAGCGCGCGGGCTCGGCACCCAGCAGCTGGATGTGGTTGGCGACATGGTCGTAGTAGGCGAAGTCGCCCACGGTGACATAGCCCAGGCCGGCGTCGCGCTGCTGCTGCCAGTGCGCGGCGCGCAGCTCGGCGCCCGTGGCTTCGAGCACGGCGGCGTCGATCTCGCCGCGCCAGTGTTTTTCAAGCGCGAACTTCAGCTCGCGGTGTGCGCCCATGCGCGGAAAACCCAAGGTGTGGGTGGTGACTTGAATCTGCGGCATGGTGGCTCTCGCTCCTCGGGAGTGTTGCGCAGCCATCGGATGACGGACATCAAACGCCTGCGATGACGGTGGTTCACCATGGTCTGGAAAGACTTTGTATGATTCAAACGAAATTTATTGAAGAACAACTTGAAAGTTATTAATTCAGCAGAGTCCAGCCGTTTGGACCCCTGGCAACGCCCTTTCTCTTTCTGTTTCCATGTCTTCTGCTTCAATTCTTGAAATCCGCCACCTGCGCACGGTGGCCGCGCTGCGCGACACCGGCAGCCTGGTGCGTGCCGCCCAACTGCTCAACCTGACGCAGTCGGCGCTGTCGCACCAGGTCAAGCTGCTGGAGGAGCGCTACGGCGGCCCGCTGTTCGAGCGCAAGTCCGTGCCGCCCCAGTTCACCGCCACTGGCCGGCGGCTGCTCGAGCTGGCCGACGCCGTGCTGCCGCAGGTCGAGAGTGCCGAGCGCGACATCGCACGGCTGTCGCAGGACGGCTCGGGCCAGTTGCGCATCGCCGTCGAATGCCACACGTGCTTCGACTGGCTGATGCCGGCCATGGACATCTTTCGCCAGCGCTGGCCCGAGGTCGAGCTCGACATCGTCTCGGGCTTCCAGGCCGATCCGGTCGGGCTGCTGCACCAGAACCGGGCCGACGTCGCCATCGTCTCCGAATGGAGTCCGTCGGACGAAACCGAATCGTCGCTCGCCAGCCTGACCGTGCGCCCGCTGTTTTCCTTCGAGATGGTGGCGCTGCTGGCCAACCAGCACCCACTGCTGAGCCGGCATCACCTGGAAGCCGCCGACTTTGCCGGCCAGACGCTGATCACCTACCCGGTGCCCGACGACATGCTTGACCTGGTGCGCCAGGTGCTGCGGCCCGCCGGCGTGAGCGTGCCGCGCCGCACGACGGAGCTGACCGTGGCGATCCTGCAACTCGTGGCCAGCGGCCGTGGCGTGGCGGCGCTGCCGCTGTGGGCGGTCAAGCCTTACCTGGACAAGGGCTACGTGTCGCAGCGGCCCATCACCGCCCAGGGGCTGACGTCCAGGCTGTCCGCGGTCTGGCCGGCCCGGGCCGGGGGGCGCAACTACCTCGAAGACTTCGTGCGCATCGTGCGCGAAACCACCTTCGTGAGCCTGCCGGATATCGAATTGCTGTGAGCAGCGTGACAAGATGGGGCGCAATCTTGCTCGGGCTTGCGCCACCGGTTACAATCTAGAGCTAAACGACCAAACGGGCGGATAACCAAACCGCCCATTTTTTTGGTCAAACGGAACTGAATATGTTGTTGCACAGCATTTGACGGGCCTTCAAGGCGGCGGTTTCCACATGGTCAGCATGTTGGGAGGCCGGCGTCTTTGCGCTGCCCGCCTGACTGTGCCATCGATCCCTTGGGATCATCGGCTTGAAAGGATTTGGGTGGCGTTGCAGGATATCGTTGAGCAGACCGTGACCGGACTGGGTTACGACTTGGTGGAGGTCGAGCGCACGGCCGGTGGCCTGCTGCGCATCACCATCGATCTGCCGTGGTCGTCCGACGCCCAAGTGCCGGCCGGCGTGCCCGAAGCCTTCGTGACGGTCGAGGACTGCGAGAAGGTCACGCGCCAGTTGCAGTTCGCGCTGGAAGTGGACGGCATCGACTACAAGCGCCTGGAAATCTCTTCCCCAGGCATCGACCGCCCCCTGCGCCACGAGCAGGATTTCATCCGTTTCGAAGGCGAGACCATCGACCTCACGCTCAAGCAGCCCATGGGCGTTGCCGCGGGCGGCCAGGTCGCGGCCAACCGCAAGAAATTCCGTGGCGTGCTCGAAAAGACCGAGACCGGCTGGCAGATCGTCTGGCGCGACCCCATCGAGACCAAGCCCGGCCAGAAGCCCGGCAAGAAACGGCTGGCCGAGCAACCGGTCCATGCGCTGGGCTTCGCACTGGACGAGCTGAAAGAAGCGCGCCTGGCGCCCATCGTCGATTTCAAGGGGCGCAAGCCCCGCGATGCCGCTGCTCCCCAAGAGCAGGGCGATCCCATTCATTGATTAAAAAAGAGTCGCAGTTAATGCAGGAGAGTCGTGGTATGAATCGCGAATTGTTGATGTTGGTTGAAGCCATCTCGCGCGAAAAGAACGTCGAGCGCGACGTGGTGTTTGGCGCGGTCGAGGCAGCCTTGGCCCAGGCCACCAAGAAGCTGTACGAAGGCGAAGTCGATATTCGCGTGGCGGTCGACCGTGACTCCGGCGCCTATGAAACCTTCCGCCGCTGGCACGTCGTGCCCGACGAGGCCGGCCTGCAGCTGCCCGAGCAGGAAATCCTGCTGTTCGAAGCCCAGGAACAGATCGCCGACATCGAAGTCGACGACTACATCGAAGAGCCCGTGGATTCGGTGCCGATCGGTCGTATCGGCGCGATGGCCGCCAAGCAGGTCATCCTGCAGAAGATCCGTGACGCCGAGCGCGAAATGCTGCTCAACGACTTCATGAGCCGTGGCGAGAAGATCTTCGTGGGCACCGTCAAGCGCATGGACAAGGGCGACATCATCGTCGAGTCCGGCCGCGTCGAAGGCCGCCTGCGCCGCGGCGAGATGATCCCGAAGGAAAACCTGCGCACCGGCGACCGCGTGCGCGCCATGATCATGGAGGTTGACCTCAACCTGCGCGGCGCGCCCATCCTGCTGTCGCGCGCAGCCCCTGAATTCATGATCGAGCTGTTCCGCCAGGAAGTGCCCGAGATCGAACAGGGCCTGCTGGAGATCAAGTCCTGCGCCCGCGACCCCGGCAGCCGCGCCAAGATCGCCGTGCTCTCGCACGACAAGCGGGTCGACCCGATCGGCACCTGCGTCGGCGTGCGCGGCAGCCGCGTCAACGGCGTGACCAATGAGCTGGGCGGCGAGCGCGTCGACATCGTGCTCTGGAGCGAAGACCCGGCCCAGTTCGTGATCGGCGCGCTGGCCCCGGCCAACGTGCAGTCCATCGTGGTCGACGAAGAAAAGCACGCCATGGACGTGGTGGTCGACGAGGAAAACCTCGCCATCGCCATCGGCCGTGGCGGTCAGAACGTGCGCCTGGCGTCCGACCTGACCGGCTGGAAGATCAACATCATGGACGCGGCCGAATCGGCCCAGAAACAGGCCGACGAGGCCCAGACGGTGCGTGCGCTGTTCATGCAGAAGCTCGACGTCGACGAGGAAATCGCCGACATGCTCATCAGCGAAGGCTTTACCAGTCTCGAAGAAGTGGCCTACGTGCCGCTGCAGGAGATGCTGGAGATCGAAGGCTTCGACGAGGACACCGTCAACGAGCTGCGTGCCCGTGCCAAGGATGCGTTGCTGACCATGGAAATCGCCCGCGAGGAATCGGTGGGCAGCGTCTCGCAGGACCTGCGCGACCTGCCGGGCCTGGACTCGTCGGCCATCGCCAAGCTGGCCCAGGCCGGCGTGCACACCCGCGACGACCTGGCCGACCTGGCCACCGACGAACTCGTAGAAATCACCGGCCAGTCTGCGGACGAGGCCACCGCACTCATCATGAAGGCCCGTGAACATTGGTTCGATGGCCAAGAGTCGTGAGCATGGAGGGCAGAAATTTATATGACCAGTACCACCGTAGCCGAGTTTGCCGCCGAACTCAAAAAACCGACTGAAACCATTCTGGAGCAGCTCAACAGCGCCGGCGTGGCCAAGGCTTCGCCCAAGGACCCGCTGAGCGACTCCGACAAGCAGAAACTGCTGAGCTATCTCCAGGCCAGTCATGGTTCGGCTGGCGGCGAACGCCGCAAGATCACCCTGACCAAGAAGACGACCAGCGAGATCAAGCAGGCCGACGCCACCGGGCGTGCGCGCACGATCCAGGTCGAAGTGCGCAAGAAGCGCACCTTCATTCGCCGCGATGACGAACTCGCCGCGCCGGCCGATGCACAGCCCGAGTCCGACGTGGACGCGCTCGCCGTGGAAGTCGAGTCCGAAGTGCAGGCGCACGAAGTCTTTGCCGAGCCCACGCCCGCGCCGGTGGCCGCATCTGAACCGGTGCAGGCCGAAGTGGCCGTCGAAGAGGCTCCCGTGGCCGCACCCGCCGAGCCTGCGCCCGCGCCGGCACCCGAGCCGGTGGTTGCCGCCTCCCAGTCTGCCGCGCCTGAAGCCGTGGCTCCCTCCGAAACTGCCGACGTCTCCTCCGAGGAAAAAGTGTCCGCAACCATTGCCGAACCGGAAAAGCGCGAAGCCGCTGCAGCCAGCCAGCCCGCTGGTGGTTCCTCCATCATCGATGCGCCCGAACAGGCACGCCGCGATGCCGAAGCACGTCGCCAGGCCGAACTGATCCGCCGTCAGGAAGAGCAGATGGCCGAGCGCCGTCGCCAGCGCGAAGAGCAGGAAGCCCGCCAGCGTGCCGCATCGGCCGCCAAGGCAGCGCCCGCGCCCGCCGCGCCGGTGGCCCCGCCGGCGCCGGTGGCGTCCGCGCCGGCTGCGGCCGCCGCCACGCCGGCCCCGGCAGCGCCCGCGCCTCATCCGGCCGGTCTGCGCCGTGTGCCTGCCGCCGACAACCGCGCCCAGCAGGCCGAAGCCGAAGCCACGCGTCTGCGTGAAGCGGAAGCGCGCCGCCGCAAGGCCGAAGCCGAGGCCGCGGCCATCCGCGACATGATGAATGCGCCCAAGCGTGTGCTGGTGGCCAAGAAGCCCGAGGAACCCAAGTCCTCGATCAAGGGCACCTTGCACAAGCCGGCCGCCGCGCCGGGCGCACCTGCTGCCAAGCCCGCGGGCACGGCTGCGGCCACCCCCGCTGGCGCCGCCGGTGCGCGCAAGGAAGTGAAGTCCGAGAAGCTGTCTTCGAGCTGGGGTGACAACACCAAGAAGAAGGAGCTCAAGACGCGTGGCGACACCTCCGCGGGCAACCGTGGCGGCGGCAACTGGCGCAGCGGCCCGCGTGGCCGCCGTGGTGGCCGTGACGACAGCCAGCGCGAATCGAACTTCGTGGCGCCGACCGAATTCAAGGCGCTCGAGATCAGCGTGCCCGAGACCATCACCGTGGCCGAACTGGCGCACAAGATGAGCGTCAAGGCGTCCGAACTGATCAAGGTGCTGATGAAGATGGGCCAGATGGTCACCATCAACCAGCCGCTGGACCAGGACACGGCCATGATCGTGGTCGAGGAAATGGGCCACACCGCCAAGGTCGCCGCACTCGACGACCCGGAAGCCTTCACCGACGAGGAAGTGCTGGCGCAGGACGCCGAGCAGCTGCCGCGCGCGCCGGTCGTGACCGTCATGGGTCACGTCGACCACGGCAAGACCTCGCTGCTGGACTACATCCGTCGCACCAAGGTGGCGTCGGGCGAAGCCGGCGGCATCACGCAGCACATCGGCGCCTACCACGTCGACACGCCGCGCGGCACCGTCACCTTCCTCGACACCCCCGGCCACGAGGCGTTCACCGCCATGCGTGCCCGTGGCGCGCAGGCCACCGACATCGTCATCCTGGTGGTGGCGGCCGACGACGGCGTCATGCCGCAGACCAAGGAAGCGATCAAGCACGCCAAGGCGGCGGGCGTTCCCATCGTGGTGGCCATCACCAAGGTGGACAAGCCCGATGCCAACCTCGACCGCGTCAAGCAGGAGCTGGTGGTCGAGCAGGTGGTGCCGGAAGAGTACGGCGGCGAATCGCCCTTCGTGGGTGTGTCGGCCAAGACCGGCCAGGGCATCGACGACCTGCTCGAACAGGTGCTGCTGCAGGCTGAAGTGCTGGAGCTCAAGGCGCCGGTCGAGGCTCACGCCAAGGGCCTGGTGATCGAAGCCCGCCTGGACAAGGGCCGCGGCCCTGTGGCCACGGTGCTGGTGCAGTCCGGCACGCTGCGTGTGGCCGACATCGTGCTGGCCGGCCAGACCTATGGCCGCGTGCGTGCCATGCTCGACGAGACGGGCCGCAGCGCCAAGGAAGCCGGTCCCTCCATTCCGGTGGAGATCCAGGGCCTGACCGAGGTGCCGCAGGCCGGCGACGAGTTCATGGTGCTGACCGACGAGCGCCGTGCGCGCGAAATCGCAACCTACCGTGCCGGCAAGTTCCGCAACACCAAGCTGGCCAAGCTGCAGGCCGCCAAGCTCGAGAACATGTTCTCGGACATCTCGGCGGGCGAGGTCAAGACCTTGCCGATCATCATCAAGGCCGACGTGCAGGGCTCGCAGGAAGCGCTGGCGACCTCGCTGCTCAAGCTCTCGACCGACGAGATCAAGGTGCAGGTGGTGTACGCCGGCGTGGGCGGTGTGAGCGAATCCGACATCAACCTGGCCATTGCCTCCAAGGCCGTGGTCATCGGCTTCAACGTGCGCGCGGACGCCAATGCCCGCAAGCACGCCGAATCCAACGATGTCGACATCCACTACTACAACATCATCTACGACGCTGTCGATGAGTTGAAGGCCGCCATGTCGGGCATGCTGGCTCCCGAACGCCGCGAGGAAGTCATCGGCACCGCCGAGATCCGCACCGTGTTCGTGGCCACCAAGATCGGCACGATTGCCGGCTCGTACATCACGTCGGGCCAGGTCACCCGCAACGCGCACTTCCGCCTGCTGCGCGACAACGTGGTCATCTACACCGGCGAGATCGAGTCGCTCAAGCGCCTCAAGGACGACGTGCGCGAAGTCAAGGAAGGCTTCGAGTGCGGTATCAAGCTCAGGAACTACAACGACATCAAGGAAGGCGATCAACTCGAAGTCTTCGAGATCAAGGAAATCGCCCGCACGTTGTAAGACGAACCGCGAAAGAAGAGAGAAACCGGCTCGAAGGATGGGCAGTGCGCCCATCCTTCGAGCCGGCCCCGTTCAATGGTCAAGAAAACCACCACCCCCAATCGCAGCTACCGCGTGGCCGATCAGATCCAGCGCGATCTGACCGAGCTGATCGCGCGCGAGCTGAAAGACCCGCGCGTGGGCATGGTGACCTTGCAAGGCGTGGAAGTCACCCCCGACTACGCGCACGCCAAGGTCTACTTCAGCCTGCTGACCGGCGACCCGGTGCAGACCGAACAGGCGCTCAACCAGGCCGCGGGCTTCCTGCGCAACGGCCTGTTCAAGCGCCTGCACATCCACACCGTGCCGACGCTGCACTTTCACTACGACCGCACGCCCGAGCGCGCGGCCGACATGAACGCGCTGATCGCCAAGGCGGTCGCCTCGCGGGGCAAGGACGAGGACTGATCCTCGGCCCGCCCCCGCTTGAACACGGCTGCCGCGTCCCCTGGACGCCGCGGCCGTCCCGACAGAAAGGCTGGCCCCGCGCCGGCCTTTCGTTTTTGTGACATTCCCACTTTCCATGACCTCGTCCCGAGCCTCCAACCGCGTGCGCATCGTCCGTCGCCCCGTGCATGGCGTGCTGCTGCTCGACAAGCCGCTGGGCTTGTCCAGCAACGACGCCCTGCAGAAGGTGAAATGGCTGCTGCGCGCGGAAAAAGCCGGCCACACCGGCACGCTCGACCCGCTGGCCACCGGCGCCTTGCCGCTGTGCTTTGGCGCGGCCACCAAGTTCAGCCAGTTGCACCTGGACGCCGACAAGACCTACGAGGCCGTGGCGCGCCTGGGCGTGACCACGACCACGGGCGATGCCGAGGGCGAGGTGCTGGCGCAAACGCCCGTGCCCGCCATCACGCCTGAGCAACTCGAAGCTGTGCGCCAGCGTTTCCTGGGCCCGATCCAGCAGGTGCCGCCCATGTATTCGGCGCTCAAGAAGGACGGCAAGGCGCTGTATGAATACGCGCGTGCCGGCATCGAGGTCGAACGCCCGGCGCGCGACGTGGTGATCCACGCGCTGGCACTGGCGCTCGACGCCGACGCCGAAGGCCACGCGCAACTGCGCATCCGCGCCTGCTGCAGCAAGGGCACCTACATCCGCACCCTGGGCGAGGACCTGGGCGCGGCGCTGGGCTGCGGTGCGCACCTGAGCTTTCTGCGCCGCGTGCGCACGGGCGATTTCGACGTCGCCCAGGCCGTGACGCTGGCCGAACTGGAAGCCATGGACGAGGCGCAGCGCCTGCACCGGCTGATGCCGGTCGAGGAATTGCTGCGCCAGCACCAGGCCGTCACACTGCAGCCACAGGACGCCGGGCGCTTCCTGAGCGGCATGCGCCGCCGGGTGGCGCTGCCCGAAACGCCGTTTGTCCAGGTCTGGGGCGAGTCGCCGCGCGCCCTGCTGGGAACCGGCCACATCCGGGGCGGCGAGCTGATTCCGACACGCCTGCTCAGCCCGGTCGAAGTGGGGCAAATCCAACTCCAGCAGGCGGGCGGCGGCGCGGTTTGGGGCAAGAACCCCGACAATACGGACCCAGACGCAGGCCGCCACGCGCCGCAGCCGTCCACCGGCACGGGTCCATCGCCCGGATCCCCAGGTCCCGAATGACCGAAACCTGCTTGCAGTTTTCTTTCCTTTCTCCGCCGGACGCCGGTTCGGCCCCATCTGCCGATTTTTGAAAACGAGTGAATGTATGAGTAAACAAATCCGCAACATCGCGATCATCGCCCACGTTGACCATGGCAAGACGACCATGGTCGACCAGTTGCTGCGCCAGTCCGGCACCTTCGCCGACCACGAAAAAGTGGTCGACACCGTGATGGACAACAACGCCATCGAACGCGAGCGTGGCATCACCATCCTGGCCAAGAACTGCGCCGTGAGCTGGAAGGGCACCCACATCAACATCGTCGACACCCCGGGCCACGCGGACTTCGGCGGTGAAGTGGAGCGTGCGCTGTCCATGGTCGACAGCGTGGTGCTGCTGATCGACGCGCAGGAAGGCCCCATGCCCCAGACGCGCTTCGTGACCAAGAAGGCGCTGGCCCTGGGCCTGCGTCCCATCCTGGTGGTCAACAAGGTCGACAAGCCCGGCGCCAATCCCGACAAGGTGGTCAACGCCGCCTTCGACCTGTTCGACAAGCTGGGCGCGACCGACGAGCAGCTCGACTTCCCCATCGTCTACGCCTCGGGCATCAACGGCTGGACCTCGCTGGAAGAAGGCACGCCGGGCGAGCAGTGGGGCCCCGACATGTCGGCGCTGTTCGACACCATCCTCGAACACGTGCCGGCCAACTCGGGCGATCCGGCTGCACCCATGCAGCTGCAGATTTCCGCGCTGGACTTCTCGACCTTCGTGGGCCGCATCGGCGTGGGCCGCATCAGCCAGGGCACCATCAAGCCCGGCCAGGACGTGCTCGTGATGGAAGGCCCGGACGGCAAGTCCGCCAAGGGCCGCATCAACCAGGTGCTGACCTTCCAGGGCCTGGACCGCATGCAGACGCCGGAAGCCGGCCCCGGTGACATCGTGCTGATCAACGGCATCGAAGACATCGGCATCGGCGTGACCGTGACCGATCCCTCCAGCCCCGCGCCGCTGCCCATGCTGCGTGTGGACGAGCCCACGCTGACCATGAACTTCTGCGTGAACACCTCGCCCCTGGCCGGCCGCGAAGGCAAGTTCGTGACCAGCCGCCAGCTGTGGGACCGCCTGCAGAAAGAGTTGCAGCACAACGTGGCCCTGCGCGTGAAGGAAACCGACGAAGACGGCATCTTCGAAGTGGCTGGCCGTGGTGAACTGCACTTGACCATCCTGCTGGAAAACATGCGCCGCGAAGGTTACGAGCTGGCCGTCTCCAAGCCGCGCGTGGTGTTCCGCGACATCGACGGCGTGAAGAACGAGCCGATCGAGCTGGTCACCGCCGACATCGAAGAAGGCCACCAGGGCGGCGTCATGCAGGCACTGGGCGAGCGCAAGGGCGAGCTGGTCAACATGGAACCGGACGGCCGTGGCCGCGTGCGCCTGGAGTACCGCATCCCGGCGCGTGGCCTGATCGGCTTCACGAATGAATTCCTGAACCTCACACGCGGTTCGGGCCTGATCAGCAACATCTTCGACGGCTACGAGCCGCACCGTGGCGACATCGCCAGCCGCAAGAACGGCGTGCTGATCTCCATGGACGACGGTGAAATCTTCACCTACGCCCTGGGCAAGCTCGACGACCGCGGCCGCATGTTCGTCAAGGCGAACGACCCGGTGTACGAGGGCATGATCGTCGGCATCCACAGCCGCGACAACGACCTGGTGGTCAACGCCACGCGCACCAAGCAGCTCACCAACTTCCGCGTCAGCGGCAAGGAAGACGCGATCAAGATCACGCCCCCGATCGACCTCACGCTCGAATACGGCGTCGAGTTCATCGAGGACGACGAACTGGTCGAGATCACGCCCAAGAGCGTGCGCCTGCGCAAGCGTTTCCTGAAGGAACACGAACGCAAGCGCGCGTCGCGCGAAGCCTGATCGGGCGGCGTGGTTCGCACGCCGTCAGAAAGAAACCCGTCCGGCGTGAGCTGGGCGGGTTTTTTTACGACTGAGGCTTTGTACGCAGCAAGCTGAATCCACGGAGGCAGGCGGCCGTGCTGGATCAGACCTCGCCAAACGGGCCGGTGATGTTGGCCTGGCCGGGCGGCCGCACATGGTCCAGCGGCAACAGCGGAAACAGCAGCTCGGCCACGCGGTAGGCCTCTTCCAGATGCGGGTAGCCCGAGAAGATGAAGGTGATCTTGCCCCTGATTTACGGACACCTATCTAAGCGACATTGGCCAGCTCGTACTGCTCTGGGCTGAGGTAGCCCAGGGTCGAGTGCAGCCGGATCCGATTGTAGTCAACCTCAATGTAGTCAAACACATGAGCCTTGGCCTGCTCCCGTGTGGCGAGGTGTTCACCATGGATGGCCTCGACCTTCAGACTGTGGTTCCAACTCTCCATTGCTGCGTTGTCGTAGCAGTTGCCTCTGGCACTCATGCTGGCGATCAAAGCGTATTGCTCCAACAGGGCGCGGTGCTCGCGCGAGCAGTATTGGCTACCACGGTCA